>NZ_CP077800.1:2413778-2715501 GCF_019112525.1 Modestobacter sp. L9-4 | reverse complement strand
GCGCGAGCAGGCCCAGCGCAGCAGCACCCGGGAGGCGGGCCACGACGCTCGCCTGGGCCCCGTCGGTGGTCACCGGCCCAGTCTGCCGTCCACCGCCGTGCGATCCGGCCTGACGGGAGGGTGACCGGGGCCATAGGTTGTCCCTCGAGGCAGCGCCGCCTCGAGGCGAGGCGGTGCCCGGACCCCGGAGGTGCGCGTGAGCGAGACGACCGACGAGCAGACCCCGTCCACCGAGCAGAGCCTGTCCAGTCGCGTCCCGGCCGAGGGCTTCCCCGTCCCAGCCGCCTTCGCCGCCACGGCCAACCTCGGACCGGAGGTCTACGAGCGGGCCGCCGCGGACCGGCTCGGCTTCTGGGCCGAGGCAGCCGGCCGGCTGGACTGGGCCGAGCCGTGGACCGAGGTCCTGGACTGGAGCAACCCGCCCTTCGCGAAGTGGTTCGTCGGCGGCACGCTCAACGTCGCGGTCAACTGCGTGGACCGGCACGTCGACGCGGGCCACGGCGACCAGGTCGCCTACCACTGGGTCGGCGAGCCCGGCGACACCCGCACGATCACCTACGCCCAGCTCAAGGACGAGGTGTGCCGCACCGCCAACGCCCTCACCTCGCTCGGCGTGACCGCCGGCGACCGGGTGGCGATCTACATGCCGATGATCCCGGAGACGGTCTTCGCGATGCTGGCGTGCGCCCGCATCGGCGCCGTCCACATGGTCGTCTTCGGCGGCTTCTCCCCCGACGCGCTGGCCAGCAGGATCACCGACGCCGGCGCGGAGGTCGTGATCACCGCCGACGGCGGCTACCGGCGCGGGGCACCGAGCGCGCTGAAGCCCAACGTCGACGAGGCACTGACCAGGACCAAGGGCGTGCGCAGCGTGCTCGTGGTCAAGCGCACCGAGCAGGACGTCGAGTGGACCGAAGGCCGCGACGTCTGGTGGCACGAGCTGGTCGCGAGCCAGTCCACCGAGCACGAGGCGCAGGCCTTCGACGCCGAGCACCCGCTCTACATCATGTACACGTCCGGGACGACGGCGAAGCCCAAGGGCATCCTGCACACCACCGGCGGCTACCTGACCCAGATCGCGTACACGCACTGGGCGACGTTCGACCTCAAGCCCGACACCGACGTCTTCTGGACCGCCGCCGACGTCGGCTGGGTCACCGGCCACAGCTACATCGTCTACGGCCCGCTGGCCAACCGGACGACGTCGGTGATGTACGAGGGGACGCCGGACTCCCCGCACCGCGGCCGCTGGTGGGACATCGTGCAGGAGTACGGCGTGACGATCCTGTACACCGCCCCTACCACGATCCGCACGTTCATGAAGTGGGGCGCGGAGATCCCGGCCGCCGCCGACCTGTCCTCGCTGCGGCTGCTCGGGTCGGTCGGTGAGCCGATCAACCCCGAGGCCTGGCTCTGGTACCACGAGCACATCGGCGGGGGCCGCTGCCCGATCGTGGACACCTGGTGGCAGACCGAGACCGGCGGCCACATGATCACCCCGCTGCCGGGCGCCACCTCGCTCAAGCCCGGCTCCGCTCAACGTGCGTTCCCCGGGATCGGGGCGGCCGTGGTCGACGAGGAGGGCAACCCGATCGCCCCCGGCGCCACCGGCTACCTGGTGCTCACCGAGCCGTGGCCGTCGATGCTGCGCACGATCTGGGGCGACGACGAGCGGTACAAGGACACCTACTGGAGCCGGTACGGCGAGGGCGTCTACTTCGCCGGCGACGGTGCCAAGCTCGACGAGGACGGCGACATCTGGCTGCTCGGCCGGGTCGACGACGTCATGAACGTCTCCGGGCACCGCATCTCCACCACCGAGGTGGAGTCCGCGCTGGTCAGCCACCCGACCGTGGCCGAGGCTGCGGTCGTGGGCGCGACCGACCCGACCACCGGCCAGGGCATCGTGGCGTTCGTGATCCTGCGCGGGGACGCCGTGGACTCCGGCGAGGACCTGGTGAAGGTGCTGCGCCAGCACGTGCGCAAGGAGATCGGCCCGATCGCCAGCCCGCGGCAGATCATGGTCGTCGCCGAGCTCCCCAAGACCCGCTCGGGCAAGATCATGCGCCGGCTGCTCCGGGACATCGCGGAGAACCGGGAGCTGGGCGACGTCTCGACGCTGACCGACTCCTCGGTGATGGACCTGATCAGCGCCAAGCTCCCCGCCACCACCAGCGAGGACTAGAGGCGACCCGGCTCCGGCGGCTCACTGCCTCCGGGGCCGGGCTGCCCGGCGCCAGCGCCCGTGTCCGCGGGCTGACAGCCCGGTCGCCTTGCTCGATGGGAGCGATGGCGCCTCGGTCGGGCGAGCGCTCCAAGGCTCCTCGTGCGCTGCCGTGACTGCACCTCTCCAGACGCTTGTGCTCTGCTCCCTCTCGGGGAGCAGAGCACAAGCGTCCTGAACCCGAGGTCGTCAGCGGCTGCCGCCTGTCCACAGCAACCCCCGGGAGGGCGACCGGCGCCGGTGCTGGGCGCGAGGATCGCCTCGTGGCCGACCGGGACCCTGCGGAGACGAGGCTGCTCAGCGCACTCCTCCGCCGCATCCGCCGCACCGCTGACGTCTCGCAGCGAGAGCTGGCTCAGCGCCTGGGCGTCAGTCCCACCGCCGTGGCGCAGGCCGAGACCGGCCACCGTGACCTGCCCGCCACGGTGGTGATGCGGGCGGCCAGGATCGCCGGCCTCCGGATCGCCCTCGTGGAGGAGAACGGTCAGGAGGCGCCTGGCATGAGGTCCGACACCGTGCGGGACAGCGGTGGCCGACGCTTCCCGGCCCACCTGGACACCCGGCACGGCGACCAGGACTGGTGGCACGGCAGCGAGCGGTACAGCCGGACGCGGCCCTGGTACACCTACGACCGCGACCGTGGAGCCCGGGACCGTCTCCGGGACGAGCTGGGTGCGCCGGCGGACCACCAGACCCCGCAGCCCGGTGACGGCCCGGAGGCCAGAGCGCGTGCTCGCCGGGACGCCGCTCGGGCGGCACGCGCCGCCGAGGACCGACGCTGGACCGAGGAGCGGTGGCGACGCGGCCTCCCGGACGCCTGGGCGCCGACGTGCACCTGCCCAGCCGGCTGCGACGACCTGCTGTTCGCCACCTCGCCGCTCACGGCCCGGGAGAACGCCGTCCCGCACGTGGACGACTGCCCGTGCCGGTGCGATGTGGCCTGAGAAGGCGAGATGCGCCACGAGCGGGTGATCCGGACCGGCGGGCGCGGCGATCATGCGGCACGATCACCGACAGGAACGCGTCGAACCCGGCGCAGATCAGAGAGGAGCCACCCGTGGCCCACAGTGTCTCGACGACCCCGCTGGCGGGTCGGCCCACGGGCCCGGCCGAGCCGTCGGTCGGCACGCTCGCCAAGAGCGCGATGGCCGACGTGTCCACGCTCATCCGCTCGGAGATCGAGCTGGCCAAGACCGAGCTGACCACCTCCGCCAAGCGCGGTGGCATCGGCGCGGCCGCCTTCGCCGCCGCCGGCGTCATGCTCGTCTTCGCCGCGGTCTTCTTCTTCATCGCGCTGGCCGAGTTCATCACCTGGCTGGGCCTGGAGCGCTGGATCTCCTACCTCATCGTCTTCGCGCTGCTGGTCCTCGTGGCCGCTGTCGTGGCCTTCATCGGCTACCGCCAGCTGAAGAAGATCCAGAAGCCGGAGAAGACGCTGGAGACCCTGCACGACCTGCCCGACCTGGCTCGCCGCGAGGCCCCCGGCCAGCGCCAGCACGACCTGCCGACCGTGCGCAACGGCCAGGTCGTCGTGGCCGACCCGCACGCTCCGCTGCGCTGACCAGCCAGCGACCGTGACCGACCCAGGGGCCGGGCAGCCCGACGCCACCAGCGTCCTGCTGCCCGGCCCCTGGGCGCACCGGGACGTGTCGGCCAACGGCGTCCGGCTGCACGCCGCCGAGGCCGGCACCGGACCGCTGGTCCTCCTGCTGCACGGCTTCCCACAGTTCTGGTGGACCTGGCGCCACCAGCTCACCGGGCTCGCCGACGCCGGGTTCCGCGTCGTGGCCCCCGACCTGCGCGGCTTCGGGGCCAGCGACAAGCCCCCGCGCGGCTACGACCTGCCCACCGCCGCCGCCGATGCCGCCGCCGTCGTCCGCGCACTGGGCGAGACCGAGGCCGTCGTCGTCGGCGCGGACTGGGGCGGCCTGGTGGCCTGGACGATGGCCGCACTGCACCCGCGCAGCGTCCGTCGGCTGGTCATCGTCTCCGCGGCCCACCCGCGGCGGCTGCGCTCCTCGATCACCGACCCCCGGCAGCGACGGGCGCTGGCCTACGCGCTGCGCTTCCAGCTGCCCCGGCTCCCTGAACGCCGACTCACCCGCGCCGACGACGACCCGGTGGCCGAGCTGATGCGCCGCTGGGCCGGGCACGAGTGGGCGACCACCACCGACTTCGCCGAGGCCGTCGACCGCTACCGCTCGGCCTCGCGCATCCCGCAGGCGGCCTACGGCGCCATGGAGTACTACCGCTGGGCCGGCCGCTCCCAGCTGCGCCCCGACGGCCTGCGCTACGCCCGCCGGATGGCCGCGCCGATCACCGCCCCGACCCTGCAGCTGCACGGCGCCGCCGACCCCTACGTGCTGCCCTCGACCGCCACCGGCTCCGGCCGCTACGTCGCCGGCGCCTACGAGTGGCGCGCCCTCCCCGGCATCGGCCACTTCCCGCACGAGGAGTCCCCCACCGAGGTCACGACCGCCATCGCCCGCTGGGCCGGCTCCTGACCTCGGTCCCGCAGCCCGGGCCGAGCCAGGGACCGTGACGTGCTGGAGCGGCCCTCGTGCAGGGTCCCGGCCCCAGCACAGCGAGGGTCGGGGGACGGCGCCGCTGCAGGGACCCGCGCCGAGCTCGCGGAGCGTGGGGGGCAGCGTGGTCCTCCCACCGCCTACTCGCAGGCGCCGGTGTCCACCTGCGTGCTCGAGCCGGCGCCGGTGGTCGCTGCCGTGGCGACCTCGGCCGCGGTGAGCGCGTACCCGGTGTCGGGGTCGTCGATGGCCGAGGCGAACACGACGCCGAGCACCGTGCCGTCGGGGGCGATCAGCGGGCCACCGGAGTTGCCGGCCCGCACCTGCCCGAACAGCGCGTAGACGTCGCGCTGCACGGTGCCGGTCGAGCGGAAGTCCGGGCCGCTGATCTCCCCGCGGTCCCGCACCCGCGCCGGCCCCACGTAGAACGGGCCACCACCCGGGTAGCCCATGATGATCGCGTCGGCCCCGGTGTCGACCGGCGCGGCGGAGAACGACAGCGGCACCTGCGGCAGCCCGGGGACGGCCAGCACCGCGATGTCGGTCTCCTCGTCGACGTACACCGGCACCGCGTCGTAGACCCGTCCCTCGGCGGTGACCTGCGGGGTGGTGACCCCGGCCAGCACGTGTGCGTTCGTCATCACCCGCTGGTCGGCGTAGACGAATCCCGAGCCGTCGATCTGCTTGGCGCAGGACGCCGCGATGCCCCGGATCTGCACGACCGACCCCTGCACCGACGCCACGACGGGGCTGGCCAGCAGCGCCTGGTCCGGCGCCGGCACCTGCCGGGCGTCGGTGGGGGTGAGCGGGTCGAGCACGTCGGGCAGGCCGTTGCGGTCGATGGCCTGGCGCAGCGAGTCGTAGAGCGAGCGCACCTGCGGCGGCACGGTGTGGTCGACGGCCTGCACCAGCGCCGACTGCCGCACCTGCCCGGCGACCCCGGGCAGCGGGGAGCTGGCCAGCGGCGTCGCCACCATCCAGGCCACCAGCAGGACGGCGGCGGCCGAGACCACCGCACCCGCGGCCGCGTCGACCATCTTGGCCGGCTCCCAGGTGACCCGCTTGCGCACCGCCCGGCCCACCATGCCGGCCAGCAGCTGCCCGAGCAGCGCCCCGGCGAGGACCACGACCAGCGCGACGAAGACGCGGGTGATCGAGGACGTCGCGAGCTCCTCCGACACCGGCCCGGACAGCTGGGCCCCGACGACCGCGCCGCCGAAGAAGCCGACGAAGGACGTCGCGGACACGATCACGCCCTGCCGGAACCCGGACAGCGCGAAGACCAGCGCCAGCACGATCAGGACCAGGTCGACGATCGACACCTCAGCCGGCCTCGGGCACGGACCCGGCCGGCGACACTCCCCCGCCGAGGGTCACGGGGCGCTCACCGTCATCGTGCCGACCTGGCCCAGTGCGACGTGGAAGCTGCACTCGAAGGGGTAGTCGCCCGGCGCGCCGGCGGTGAACTCGATGGTCTTGGTGTCACCGGGGCCGAGGAAGGCGATCTGCTCGGCGATGTCGGCAGGCCCCTTCCCCTTGGTGAAGAGGAAGTTGTGGGTCAGCTGCTTGGCGGTGTTGCGCACGGTCAGCCGGACCGGCCCGGGCGCGACGGTGAAGGCCGCCGGCGTGAACGCGTAGTCGTCGCCGGTCTCCAGGGTGATCTCCTGGACGCCGTCGGGCGCGGTCTGCACCGTGCCGGCGTCGGCGGAGGTGGCCCGGGTGACCTCGGGCAGCGTGGGCTCGGAGTTCGAGCAGCCGGTGAGCACCGCGAGCACCAGCGCGCCGCTCAGCACGGCTCCGGCCGGGCCCCGGCGCAGGGCGGTACGGCGCGTCGTCCGGGCACGGGCTGCAGCGGAGGTCATGGCCCCGGAACCGTACGCGCGGCGGCTGTGGACCCCGCGTCGTCGCCGTCCGTCGGCGCGCCGGACCCCGGCCCGCGGACACGCGCCGGCTCCGGGCCGCCGGCGGGCGTGGCGAGCGGGCGGACGTCGGTGGTGTCCCAGGGCCGGTCGAGCCCGGCCGCGGCCAGCACGGAGTCCAGCAGCGCCGCGGTGAAACCCCACACGACCATGCCGGCGACGCCGAACGCGGGGCCGACGTAGCCGGTGGAGATGCGCACCCGGAAGCGGTTGGCCGGGTCGACCAGCTCGGCCAGCGGCACCCGCGCGACCCGGGCCACCTCGTGCGGGTCGCCGGTGCTCACCTCGCGCGGGTCGTCCCACCAGCCGACGACGGGGACGACGAGGTTGTCCGAGTGACCGAGGAACAGCTCGGGCAGCACGGCGAGCACCCGGACGCCGTCGGGTGCGACCCCGGCCTCCTCGTGCGCCTCGCGCAGCGCCGTCCCGACCGGGAACTCGTCGCCGGGGTCCGCGCCGCCGCCGGGGAAGGCGGGCTGCCCGGCGTGGCTGCGCAGGTGCGGCGACTTCTCGATGAGCAGCACGTCGGGGCCGGCCGGGCCCTCGCCGAAGAGGATCAGCACCGCCGAGCGGCGGGCGGTGGCCGAGGGCCGCTCGGTGCGCAGCCGCGGCAGCCGGCCGGCGTTGGTGACCAGCCGCTGCACGTGCTCGGGCAGCCCGCTGAGGTCCGCGGCCGGCACGGTCACAGCTGCACCCCCAGGTGGGTGGCGACCAGCTCCTCGAACTCCTGCAGCGAGTGCACCGGGCCGACCTGGAAGTACGCCACCGAGCCGTCGGCGGCGATGAAGACGGTGTGCGGCAGGTTGTTCACGCCCATCCCGGTCATCACCTCGCCGTCGCCGTCGAAGGCGGAGGCGAACGTGGTCCCGGCGTCGGCGGCGAAGGAGGTCGCCTGCGGCATGCCGTCCTTGCTGGCGACGCCGATCACCCGCACCCGGTCGCCTGCGGCGTCCGCCAGCTGCTGGACCAGCGGCAGCTCCTCCCGGCAGGGCCCGCACCAGCTGGCCCAGAGGTTCAGCACGGTGGGCACCCCGGGCGCCCTGGTGAGGTCGAGCGTCCCGCCGCCGAGGCAGTCCAGGGAGACCGCCGGCAGGTCGCTGGCGGCGGCGGGGGTGTCCGGCTGCGCCGGGCACGGGGTGAGGTCGGTGGCCACGTCGGCGACCTGCTGGGCGGGCGGGTCGGCCTGCCCGTCGTCGGAGGTGCAGCCGGTGAGCAGCGCCAGCCCGACCGCCAGGACGGCGACCAGCGCGCGCGGGCCGCGGCTCACTCGGTGTCCGAGGCGGCCGGGGTCTTGACCAGCTTGGCGGCGACCTCGGGGTCCAGCGGGCCGATGCCGAACGAGGGGCACCAGGCCGCCAGCCCGCACGCCCCGCAGGCCGGCTTCTTGGCGTGGCACACGCGCCGGCCGTGGAAGATCACCCGGTGGGAGAAGTCGGTCCACTCCTTCTTCGGCATGATCTCCGCGATCTCGGTCTCGACCTTGACCGGGTCCTCCTCCGCGGTCCACCCGAAGCGGCGCACCAGCCGGCCGAAGTGGGTGTCGACGGTCAGCCCGGGGACGCCGAAGGCGTTGCCCAGCACCACGTTGGCGGTCTTCCGGCCGGCGCCGGGCAGCGTCACCAGGTCCTCCATCCGGCCGGGCACCACGCCGTCGAAGCGCTCGACCAGCGCCTGGCCGAGCCCGATGACGGAGTTCGCCTTGGCCCGGAAGAAGCCGGTGGGCTTGAGGATGGTCTCCAGCTCGTCGCGGTCGGCACCGGCGTAGGCGGCGGCGTCGGGGTACCGCGCGAACAGCGCGGGGGTCACCTTGTTCACCGTCTTGTCGGTGGTCTGCGCCGACAGGACGGTGGCCACCAGCAGCTCCAGCGGCGTGGTGAAGTCCAGCTCGCAGTGCGCGTCGGGGTGGATGACGGCCAGCTCGCGCGCCATCCGGCGGGCCCGGCGGGTGCGAGCCAGCTGGCTCTCCTGCGGGTCGTAGGGCGCGGCCCCCAGCCGGGCGACCGGGCCGGGCCGGCGCGCGCGGGCGGGCCGCGTGTAGACCGCCGGGTCGGCGGGGTGCGCTACAGCCGGGACAGCAGGTGGACTGGCGGGCGAGGGAGCGGGCCGGGACACGCGTCGAGGGTAGGCGTCGGGTCCGACGGTGCCCGCCCGTCATACTCGACGCGGGTGCGCGCTCCGGCGCGCGCCTGTCACCCGCACGACGACGCCGACCCTCCCGGGCCGCACCGCCCGGGACGCGCTACCCGAGGAGGTGCCCGTGGTCGCCCTCATCGTCATCCTGTTCCCGCCCCTGCTGATCGCCTTCCTGCTCGTCATGGAGCGGGTCGAGGAGCCGTTGCGGCGCCCGACCTCCCAGCGCGAGGTCGAGGACTTCCTCGGCACCGCCACGGACGCCGAGGTCAGCACGCTGGCCAACTCCGGCATCCGCCGGGCGATGACCCGCTGGCGGATCCGCCGCCGCAGCCGCCTCCGCACCACTCCGCGGCCGGTGCTCACCGAGCGCCACCACGCCGACCGCGCACCCGAGGAGTCCGACGACCGCGGTCGTCACTCCGCCTGACCCCACAGGGCGGCCACCGGGCATCCGGCGTCCTACCGGCGGGCATTTCGCGTCTCGATGTTCGCTTGCCACTCAGAGTGGGCAGTCCGGTGACGCAGTGCACTGGTGAGGCGGGCCACAGGCTCTAGACTCGACAGGACGCGGGTCGCCATCGCACCCGTGAGGACGTTGCGAGAGGTGAGCGTGGACGAGGTCCTTGCCCAGTCCGGTCTGTTCCAGGGGCTGTCGGAGGAGGCCGCCGAGCCCGTGGCCAGCGCCCTGGAGACGGTGACCCTCCCCCGCGGCCGGGTGGTCTTCAACGAGGGCGAGTCGGGCGACAGCCTCTATGTCGTCCTCTCCGGCAAGATCAAGCTGTCCCGGCGCGCGCCGGACGGCCGCGAGAACGTGCTGGCCGTCATGGGGCCCTCCGACCAGTTCGGTGAGCTCTCGGTGTTCGACCCGGGCCCGCGCACCGCGACCGCCACCGCCGTCACCGACGTGCGCCTGGCGAAGATGCCCAACCACATGCTGCGCCCGTGGATCACCGCGCACCCCGAGATCGGTGAGCAGCTGCTGCGCGTGCTGGCCCGCCGGCTGCGCCGCACCAACGACTCCGTGGCCGACCTGATCTTCACCGACGTCCCCGGCCGCGTGGCCAAGGCGCTGCTGCAGATGGCCGACCGCTTCGGCAGCCGCGAGAGCGACGGCCTGCGCGTCAAGCACGACCTGACCCAGGAGGAGCTCGCCCAGCTGGTGGGCGCCTCCCGCGAGACGGTGAACAAGGCGCTGGCCGACTTCGTGCACCGCGGCTGGATCCAGCTGCAGGGCAAGTCCGTCGTCGTCCTCGACGAGGAGCGGCTCCGCCGCCGCGCACGCTGAGCAACCCCCTCGCTGCCGCGAGGGGGTTGAACGCGAGAGGCCCAGGACCGACCAGGTCCTGGGCCTCTCGCGTTCAGACGTACCGGCGGTTCAGCGGAGCTCGACGGTGAGCTCGACCTCGACGGGGGCGTTCATGGGCAGCTCGGCGACGCCGAGGGCGGAGCGGGCGTGCTGCCCGGCCTCACCGAAGACCCGGCCGAGGAACTCGCTGGCGCCGTTGACCACGCGCGGCTGGCCGCTGAAGCCCTCGGCGCTGGCGACGTAGCCGACGACCCGGATGACCCGGGCGATCGAGTCCAGGCCGACCAGGTCGTCGATCGCGGCCAGGGCGTTGAGCGCGCACACCTTGGCGTCGGCGGCGGCGTCCTCGATGTCGACGGCGCCCCCGACCTTGCCGGTGCGCCGCAGGCCGCCGTCGACGAAGGGCAGCTGCCCGGAGGTGAAGACCAGCTGGCCGGTGCGGATGGCCGGCACGTAGGCGGCGACCGGGGCGGCGACCGGGGGCAGCCGGACGCCGAGCTCGGCGAGCCGGGCCGTCCAGGACGGGGCGGGAGCTGTCATCAGTTCGTGGGGCGCTTCAGGTAGGCGACCAGCTGGGTGCCGGAGTCGCCGCTGGGCAGCACCTGCACCAGCTCCCAGCCGTCGACGCCCCAGGAGTCCAGGATCGCCTTCGTGTTGTGGATCAGCAGCGGGATGGTGGCGTACTCCCAGGTACGGCGGGCCGGTTCGCTCATGCCGCGACGCTAGCGCAGCCTGCGGCGGGCCGGACCCGGCGACCGCTCGTACCCTCCTGGGGGTGACCTCCCAGCCGATGCCCGTGCGGTGCCACGTCGTGACCGGCAAGGGGGGCACCGGGAAGACGACGGTCGCCGCGGCGCTCGCGCTGTCCCTCGCCGCCGGCGGCCGGCAGGTGCTGCTGGTGGAGACCGAGGGGCGCCAGGGCATCGCCCAGCTCTTCGACACCGCGCCGCTGCCCTACGAGGAGCGCCGGGTGGCCGTCGCCCGCGGGGGCGGTGAGGTCAAGGCGCTCGCGATCGACGTCGAGGCGGCCTTCCTCGAGTACCTCGACATGTTCTACAACCTCAAGCGGGCCGGCTACGCGCTGCGGAAGATGGGCGCGGTCGACTTTGCCACCGCCATCGCCCCGGGCCTGCGCGACGTGCTGCTCACCGGCAAGATCAAGGAGGCGGTGACCCGCCGCGGCAAGGACGGCCGCCCGGTCTACGACGCCGTCGTGGTCGACGCCCCGCCGACGGGACGCATCTCCCGGTTCCTCAACGTCACCGGCGAGGTCGCCGGGCTGGCGCGGTCCGGCCCGATCAAGAGCCAGAGCGACGGCGTGATGGCCGTCTTCCGGTCGCCGCAGACCGCGGTGCACCTGGTCACCCTGCTGGAGGACATGCCCGTGCAGGAGACCGCCGACGCGATCGCCGAGCTCGACGCGCTGCGGCTGCCCGTGGGGTCGGTGATCGTCAACATGGCCACCGAGCCGCTGCTGCCCACCGCCACGCTGGCGTCCGCCGCCGCCGGGGAGCTGACCGGCGCCGACCTGCTGCCCGCGCTCACCGCGGCCCACCTGCCCGGCGGGGCGGCGATCGCCGACGGCCTGGTCGCCGAGGCCGTCGAGCACGCCCGCCGCTGGCAGGCCCAGGACGCGCTGCGCGGGGACGTCGAGGCGCTCGGCCGCCCGCTGGTCGAGCTGCCGCTGTCCACCGGCCCGATCGACCTGGGCGCCCTGTACGAGCTCGCCGACCGGCTCGGCAGCCACCTGCACACGGAGGTCGCCGCGTGACCGCGTCCCACCGCCCCGGGCCCGCACCGGCCCTGGACCTCGCCGCGCTGGTGTCGGACCCCGCGACCCGGATCATCGTCTGCTGCGGCTCCGGCGGCGTCGGCAAGACCACGACGTCGGCGGCGCTCGCCCTGGCCGCCGCGGAGGCCGGCCGCGAGGTCGTCGTCCTCACCATCGACCCGGCCCGCCGGCTGGCGCAGTCGCTCGGCCTGGTCGAGCTGGACAACGAGCCGCGACTGGTCGAGACACCCGGTGCCAGCGGTGAGCTGCACGCGATGATGCTGGACATGAAGCGGACGTTCGACGACGTCGTGTCCGCGCACGCGACGCCCGAGCGGGCGCAAGTGATCTTCGACAACCCCTTCTACCAGGCGCTGTCGTCCTCCTTCGGGGGCACGCAGGAGTACATGGCCATGGAGAAGCTGGGCCAGCTGCGCGCCAGCGAGCGCTGGGACCTCGTCATCGTCGACACCCCGCCGTCGCGCTCCGCGCTGGACTTCCTGGACGCCCCGAACCGGCTGTCCCGCTTCCTCGACGGCACGATGATCCGGCTGCTCACCGCCCCCGCGCGGGCCGGCGGCCGGGCCGGCGTCCGGCTGGTCGGGGCGGGCTTCGCGATCTTCAGCCGCATCATCAGCAAGATCCTGGGCGGCCAGCTGCTCAACGACATCTCCGCCTTCGTCTCCGCGCTGGACACGATGTTCGGCGGCTTCCGCGAGCGTGCCGATGCCACCTACCAGCTGCTCCGCCAGCCCGGGACGGCGTTCGTGGTGGTGGCCGCCCCGGAGCCGGACGCGCTGCGGGAGGCGTCCTACTTCGTCGACCGGCTCTCCACCGAGGGCATGCCGCTGGCCGGGCTGGTGATCAACCGGACCCACCCGCCAGCCACGATCGCGCTGTCGGCCACCCGCGCGGAGGCCGCGGCCGAGGCGGTCACCGAGGCCGGCGGCCCGGGCGCGGAGCTCGCCGCCGGGGCGCTGCGGGTGCACGCCGAGCGGATGACCGTGGCCACCCGGGAGCAGCGGCTGGCCGACCGGTTCAGCAGCGCGCACCCCGAGGTCGCGATCCGCACCGTGCCGGCCGCCGCCGGCGACGTGCACGACCTCGACGGCCTGCGGGTGATGGGCGAGGCGCTGCTCGCCGCCGAGGGCGACACCGGCACCGGGACCCCGCGCAGCCGCGTACTCCCGGTCCGTCCCCCGGCCGCCTGACCGCAGGCTCGGTCCAGCCGTCTCGGCGGGACGGCCGTGACGCACGGTGCAGGTGTGCACCCGCCGTCACCTGATCGTGTCCACCCGATCGGCGGTCCTCGACGGCGGTCGTGACGCACCGTTAGCGTCCGCCCGACTGTTCCGTCGGAGGGATGACACGTACATGAGCACTGCGCCGGAGATCGACGCACCGCCCGGCACCACCACCACCGCACCTGCCCCGCTGGGCCTGTTCGGGACCGGCACCGTGCCCGCGGCCGCGGACCTGCCGGTGGAGATCCCCGTCGACCTCACCGGCATGGACGCCGACGACCGCGCCCGCACGAAGGTGATCACCACCGCGATCCGGCAGCGCTCGCAGGAGCTGCGCCGCGACCACCCGGTGCTGCGGCACCAGGACGCCCTGGGCCTGACCGCGTTCTCCGTCGCCCTGCTCGGCTTCGTGGGCAGCGGCGCGCTGTACCTGACCGGCGTCCTGCCCTGGTACGTGACGGTGCTGCTGTCGGCGGCCTTCGCCGCGATCGGCCACGAGGTCGAGCACGACCTGATCCACGCCCTCTACTTCCGCCGCCGCAAGGCGGTGCGGTACGCGCTGCTCTACGCGGTCTGGGCGTTCCGGCCGTACACGATCAACCCGGTCTACCGGATCCGGCTGCACCTGCGGCACCACGCCTACTCGGGCCTGCCGGACGACATCGAGGAGGTGTCGATCACCAACGGCAAGCCGTGGGGGCTGGTGCGGCTGTACAGCCTGCTCGACCCCTACGTGCCGGCGATGATCCGCATCGTCGCCACCAAGCCGGTCGACGCCGAGGACGCGCTGTGGCGGCGCACCATCCTCAAGGCCAGCATCGGGCTCACCCCGGTCGCGATCACCATCTGGTACGGCTTCCTCGGCCTGCACGTGGCGTCGTGGCTGGGTGCAGCGGTGCCCGCCGGCCTGCTCCACGCCCTCACCGTGCTCACCGTCGTCTGGGTCGGCCCGAACGTGTGGCGCGGGTTCTGCCTGCACTTCATCAGCAGCAACATGCACTACCAGGGTGACGTCGAGCAGGGGAACGTCCTGCAGCAGACCCAGGTGTTCAACAAGTGGTACCTGGCGCCGTTCCAGGTGTTCTGCGCCAACTTCGGCAGCACGCACCCGATCCACCACTTCTACGTGGCCGACCCGTTCTACGTGCGGCAGCTGATGGAACGCGACATCCACCCGGTGCTCGCGGCCAACGGCGTCCGGTTCAACGACATGGGCACCTTCGCCCGCGCCAACCGGTACGCCAAGGACTGAGGCACGGCGGGGGCGCTCACGGCGGCGGTCCGTGAGCACTCCCGCCCCACCGTCCCCACGCGCACGCGCACACGCGTCGGCGCGTGCCCGTGCCCCTCCTGGGCCAGTACGTTGGCGGGCGATGTCCGAGTCAGCCCCCTCCCGTGTCGGCGCCCTGGCGAAGCTGATCGTCGTCCTGGTCGTAGCCGGCGGCCTGGTCGCCGCGATCCTGCTGCCCTTCGTCGGTGGAGCGGGGCTGATTGCCCGCAACTCGACCTCGCTGCTGGACGCCCTGCCGGTCGAGCTGACCGACAAGACCCCCACCGGCAGCACCAAGATCCTGGCCGCCGACGGCAGCCTGATCACCGAGTTCTACGAGAACAACCGGACGCCGGTGACGGCGGACCAGATCTCGCCGGTGATGAAGCGGGCCATCGTCGACATCGAGGACTCCCGCTTCTACGAGCACAAGGGCGTCGACGCCCAGGGCACGCTGCGCGCGCTGGCCAAGAACGTGGCCGCGGGCCGGACCGAGGAGGGTGGGTCGACCCTCACCCAGCAGCTGGTGAAGCAGACCCTGCTGCAGACCGCGTCCACGCCCCAGGAGGCGCAGGCCGCGACCGAGCAGTCGGCCGGCCGCAAGCTCAAGGAGGCGCGGCTCGCACTCGCCCTGGAGCAGACCTACTCCAAGGACGAGATCCTCACCCGGTACCTCAACATCGCCTACTTCGGGCACGGCGCCTACGGCATCGAGGCCGCCGCCCGCACCTACTTCAGCGTGGGCGCCGGTGAGCTG
Organism: Modestobacter sp. L9-4; assembly: GCF_019112525.1. Classification (NCBI taxonomy): domain Bacteria; kingdom Bacillati; phylum Actinomycetota; class Actinomycetes; order Geodermatophilales; family Geodermatophilaceae; genus Modestobacter; species Modestobacter sp. L9-4. The sequence goes on along the minus strand of NZ_CP077800.1, from coordinate 2,700,352 downwards.
ACCCTGCCGCAGGCCTCCGTGCTGGCCGGCCTGGTGCAGAGCCCGACGGACGACGACCCACTGCTCTACCCCGACGCCGCGCAGAAGCGCCGCAACCAGGTGCTGCAGCGCATGCACGACCTCGGCCACGGCGGCGGCCCGGCGGCCGACCAGCCGATGACCGACCAGGAGCTGACCGACCTCTCCGCCAGCCCCATCCCGACGGCCGAGGGCGTCCGCCCCCCGGACGGCTGCGCCAACGCCCTCATCGGCGGGTTCTTCTGCGACTACGTGCACACGCAGCTCAACGCACTGGGCCTGAGCGACACCGAGCTGGCCCGGGGCGGCTACACGGTGCAGACCACGCTGCGACCGGACCTGCAGCGGTCCGGTGATGCCGCGGTGGCCAACACCGTGCCCCTGGACAACGACCTGATCGGCGTCTTCGACGTCGTCGAGCCCGGCACCGGGCACGTGCTGGCGATGAGCGTCAACCGCCGTTTCGGCTGCGACGTGTCCGACCGCACCTGCGAGTCGGTGAACTTCGGCGTCCAGCCCAGCAAGGGCTCCGGCTCGACGTTCAAGATGTTCGTCGCGGCCGCCGCGCTCGAGGCGGGGATCCCGGCCAACCACGTGATCACCACGCCCGAGCCGTACACGTCGCGGGTCTTCCACACCGCGGGCGGCGACAAGGGCCCGTTCTACTCACTGGGCAACGTCGGCGACAACTACCCGCCGACGCTGACCATGGAGGAGGCGCTGTACCGCTCCTCCAACACGTACTTCCTCGCGCTCGAGGACGAGCTGGGCAGCGTCGAGCCGGTCGTGCGCATGGCCGAGCGGCTCGGGATGGACTTCAGCCGCCCCAACCAGCGGTCGGCGCAGTCCTGGATCGACGGCAAGTCCGGCTCGTTCCCCTACAGCCCCGAGCCGGTCAGCCCGCTGGACCTGGCGTCGGCCTACTCGACGATCGCCGCCAGTGGCGTGAAGTGCACACCCACCCCGCTCGTGTCGATCACCACCGCGGCCGGTCAGCCGGCCACCGGCGACGACGGGCAGCCGCTGGTGAAGGGCGACGCCTGCGGCCAGGTCATCGACCCGGGCATCGCCAACACCCTGAACCAGATGATGCGCAAGGACGTCGAGCCCGGCTTCGCGGGCACCGCCCACGACGCCTGGGTGCCCGGGCACCAGATCGCCGGCAAGACCGGCACGGTGCAGCACAACGACTCGGTGACCTTCGTCGGCTCCACGCCGGAGTACACCGGGGCGGTCATGGTCCTGCGCCCGAAGGGCATCGAGTCCGTCGGGGGCTTCGGCGGTGGCAAGCCGGCCGCCATCTGGCGCGAGGCGATGACGCCGGTCCTGGCCAACCAGCCGACGCGGGAGTTCCCGCCCGCGGACGACAAGTACGTGCTCGGCGACCGGGTCACCGTCCCCGCCTGCGGATCGCCGGACGAGTGCCAGGCCGTCCTGCAGCAGGCCGGGCTGCGTCCGGTCGTGACCCCCGTCGACAGCGGCCTGCCGGCCGGCAGCCTCGTCGGTCTCACCCCCGGCACCGGCAGCCAGGTCGCCCCCGCCGCAGTCGTCTCGGTCGCGGTCAGCAACGGGGTCGGTGCGGGCGCGCCCGCCGTCCTCCCGCCCCCGGACGGCGTCCAGCCGCCGCCGGACCTGAACGGCGACGGCATCCCCGGCTGACCCACCGCATGGCTCCCCGGTCCGCGGACCGGGGAGCCGTCGTCGTACACGGCGCGTCCGGTCACGACCCGCCGGACGGCGTGGTGCGCGAGCGGCGCGAGGGGCGTCGGGGCAGGTAACTTGGCCTGCGATGTCGAAGTCCGCAAGCTCCCGTGTCAGTGCCCTGGCGAAGCTGCTCGTGTCGGTGGTCGTGGCCGGTGGCCTCGTCGCCGCCGTCCTGCTGCCCTTCATCGGTGGAGCGGGCCTGGTGGCCCGCAACTCCACCTCCCTGCTCGACGCCCTGCCGGTCGAGCTGACCGACAAGACGCCGACCGGGAACACGAAGGTGCTGGCCGCCGACGGCAGCCTGATCACCCAGTTCTACGAGAACAACCGCACGCCGGTCACCCCGGACCAGATCTCGCCGGTGATGAAGCAGGCGATCGTCGACATCGAGGACTCCCGCTTCTACGAGCACAAGGGCGTCGACGCCCAGGGCACGCTGCGCGCGCTGGCCAAGAACGTGGCCGCCGGCGGCGTGGAGGAGGGCGGCTCGACGCTGACCCAGCAGCTGGTGAAGCAGACCCTGCTGCAGACCGCGACCACCGCCGAGGAGGCGAAGGCCGCCACCGAGCAGCAGGGCGTCGAGGGCGTGGGCCGCAAGCTCAAGGAGGCGCGGCTCGCACTCGCCCTGGAGCAGACCTACTCCAAGGACGAGATCCTCACCCGCTACCTGAACATCGCCTACTTCGGCCACGGCGCCTACGGCATCGAGGCCGCCGCGCAGACGTTCTTCAGCGTCAAGGCCGCCGACCTGACCCTCCCCCAGGCCTCCGTGCTGGCCGGCCTGGTGCAGAGCCCGACGAACGACGACCCGCTGGCCCACCCCGAGGCCGCGCAGAAGCGCCGCAACCAGGTGCTGACCCGGATGCACGAGCTCGGTCACATCAGCGACCAGGAGCTGGCCGACACCACGGCCGCCCCCATCCCGACGGCCGAGGGCGGCAGGCCCCCGAACGGCTGCGCCGGCGCGACCATCGGCGGCTACTTCTGCGACTACCTGCACACCTACCTGACCCAGACGTTGGGCCTCACCGACGACCAGCTCGCCAACGGCGGCTACACGATCCAGACCACGCTGCGCTCGGACCTGCAGCGGTCCGGCGACCAGTCGATCCGACAGCAGATGCCCACGGGCGGGACGTTCACGGGTGTCCTCACCGCGGTGCAGCCGGGGACCGGGCACGTCCTGGCGATGGCCTCCAACCGCCAGTTCGGGTGCCCGGACAGCGACGGGCCCCAGTGCGAGTCGGTGAACGCCAACGTGGTGGCGCAGGCAGGGACCGGGTCGACGTACAAGGTGTTCACGGCAGCCGCGGCACTCTCCGCGGGCTTCGGGGCCAAGTACTCGATCACCGCGCCGCAGCCCTACACCTCGAAGGTCTTCAAGGGCACCGACAAGGACGGCAAGTACGGGCCGCTGAAGGTGTTCAACGACGACCCGAACTACAAGGACACGTACGACATGACCTCGGGTCTCGTCGCGTCGTCCAACACGTACTACGTCGCCCTCGAGGACGCCATCGGCAGCGTGAAGCCGGTCGTGGAGACGGCGCAGGCGATGGGGATGCACTTCGACAACCCGGTGACGCAGCACCCGGCCGAGACGTGGATCAACGAGAACAACGGCACGTTCACCCTCGGGCCGGACGCCACCAGCCCACTGGACCTGGCCAACTCCTACGCCACCGTGGCGGCCAGCGGCACCCGCTGCGACCCGACCCCGCTGGTCTCGATCACCACCTACACCGGCCAGCCGGCCACCAAGGACGACGGCAGCCCCCTCTACGCCGGGGACAGCTGCACCCCGAACGCCATCACCCCCGGGGTCGCCGACACCCTCGTCAACATGATGGCCCAGGTGGTCTCCCCGGCCGGTACGGGTCGACGGGCACAGGTCCCCGGGCACGCCATCGCGGGCAAGACCGGCACCACCAACGACAACAAGACCGCCGCCTTCGCGGGCATGACGCCGGACTACTCCGCCGCGGTCCTGTACTTCGACCCGCTGGGCAAGGTCAACGTCGGCGGCGTCGGCGGTGGGATCCCCGGGCAGATCTGGCACGACGCCCTGGCCCCGATCCTGACCAACGAGCCCAACCACCCGTTCCCGCCGGCCGACCCGGCCGTGGCGGCGGGCACGAAGGGCCCCGGTCCGGGCGCCTACACGCGGCCTGCGCCCAGTGACGACCCCACGCCGCGGAGCCGACCGTCCTCGGGCAACCGGACCCGCACGCCTGCGCCCAGCTCCTCGGCACCGGCCCCGGCGCCGAGCGCTCCGGCCCCCGCGCCTGCGCCGGACCCGGCCCCGGCTCCGGCGCCTGACCCGGCTCCGGCGCCTGCTCCGGAGGCGCCGCCGGCCGACAGCGTCCAGCCCCCGCCCACCAACTGACGCCCTGAACACACGACGGCCCCCGGTCAGCTGACCGGGGGGCCGTCGTGCGTCCGACCCCTCGCCGCAGCCGCCGCGAGTGCGCGAGCGGTGGGGCGAGGGGGCTCCCTCAGCCGAGCTGGCGGCGCACCTCGGCGGCGACCCGACCGCCCTCGGCCCGGCCGGCGACCTTGCCGGTGACCGCGCCCATCACCTTGCCCATGTCCTTCATCCCGGTCGCCCCGGTCGTGGTGATCACGTCGGCGACCAGCGCGGTCAGGTCGGCGTCCTCCAGCTGGGCGGGCAGGTAGGCGGCGACGACGCCCTCCTCGGCGCGCTCCCGCTCGGCCTGCTCGGCGCGGCCGGCCCCGCCGAAGGCCTCGGCGGCCTCCCGGCGCTTCTTCGCCTCCCGGCGCAGGACGGCCTGCACCTCCTCGTCGGACAGCTCGCGGGCCTCCTTGCCGGACACCTCCTCGGCGGTCACGGCGGAGAGCACCATGCGCAGGGTCGCGGTGGTCAGCTCGTCGCGGCCCTTCATGGCGGTGGTCAGGTCGGTACGCAGTCGGTCCTTCAGCTCGCTCACGTCCCGCAGCCTGCCACCTCACCCGGCAGTGGGACGACGGAGTTCCCGCACCGCCCTACGCTGCGGGCATGCGTGCCACCACCGCCGTCCCCGCTGCCGTGCTGGCCACCGGCGCCGCCACGGTGGCCTACGCGAGCCTGGTCGAGCGCACCCGCTGGACGCTGCGCCGCTTCGACGTGCCGGTGCTGCCGCCGGGCTCGGCGCCGCTGCGGGTGCTGCAGCTGTCGGACCTGCACATGACCGCGGGGCAGACCGGCAAGCAGGAGTGGGTGGCCGGGCTGGCCGCGCTCGAGCCCGACCTGGTGGTCACCACCGGTGACAACCTGGCCGGCACGGACGCCGTCCCGCCGACGCTGCGCGCACTCGAGCCGCTGCTGGACCTCCCCGGCGCGTTCGTGCTGGCCAGCAACGACTACTACGCCCCCGTGCCGAAGAACCCGCTCAAGTACTTCAAGCGGGACCACAAGAGGGTGCACGGCGCGGAACTGCCCTGGCGCGAGCTGCGCGACGGGATGACCGGCCGCGGCTGGCTGGACCTGACCAACACCACCGGCTGGCTCACCGTGGCCGGCGTCCGGATCGCCTTCGCCGGGGTCGACGACCCGCACCTGAAGCTGGACCGGTACGAGGACGTCGCCGGACCGGCCGACCCCGACGCCGACGTCCGGCTCGGGCTGGTGCACTCCCCCGAACCGAGGGTGCTCGACCGGTTCGCCGCCGACGGCTACGACCTGCTGCTGTGCGGCCACACCCACGGCGGCCAGCTGCGGGTGCCCTTCTACGGCGCGCTGGTCACCAACTGCGGCATCGACCGGCAGCACGTGCGCTGGCTGCACCGCTGGGCGCCGCCCTCGGTGGCGCACCCGGCCGGCACCTGGCTGCACGTCTCGGCCGGACTGGGCACCAGCCCCTACGCCCCCTACCGGCTCGCCTGCCCGCCGGAGGCCACCCTGCTGACCCTCACCGCCCGCGCGTAGCCGGAGGACCCCTCCTCCGAGCTCCGTCGAGGGACGAGGAGGACGGCGCCCCTCGACTGGCACCGGGCCCCTGCGAGGGGGCGAGGGGCATCGGTTACAGTTGTCGACGCACCTCGGGGTGTGGCGCAGCTTGGTAGCGCGCGTCGTTCGGGACGACGAGGCCGCAGGTTCAAATCCTGTCACCCCGACCCTCCACTCAGGGACCGCCCTCGGGCGGTCCCTGAGTCGTTCACGGCACAGTTTCCGCACAGTGGCCAGCGGGCACAGTCGCCGCTGATGACCGAATGGCTGCTCCTCCTCGCGGCCGTGCTGTTGACCGCGCTCACCGGGTTCTTCGTCGCGGCCGAGTTCTCCTTCACCTCCGTCGACCGCGGCCAGGCCGAACGCGCCGCCGCGGCCGGCGACAAGGGCGCCGACGGCGTGCTGCGTGCGCTGCGCGGGCTGTCCACCGAGCTGTCGGCCGCCCAGCTGGGCATCACGCTGACCACGCTGATCGTCGGCTTCCTGGCCGAGCCGGCGCTCGGCGGGCTGATCGAGCCGGTGCTGGAGGCCATCGGGCTGCCCGAGGGCGCCACCGCGCCGATCGCCGTCGTGCTCGGCATCGCGCTGGCCACCTTCCTGCAGATGATCCTGGGCGAGCTGGGCCCCAAGAACCTGGCCATCGCCAAGCCGCTGGGCACCGCGATCGTGGTCGCCCCGGGCATGCGGGCGTTCGCGAAGGTCACCGGCCCGGTCGTGCGCGCCCTGCAGGCACTGGCCAACGCGATCGTCCGCCGGCTCGGCTTCGAGCCCAAGGAGGAGCTCGACGACACCCGCGGTGCCGAGGAGCTGGCCGCGGTCGCCCGCCGCTCGGCCGAGGAGGGCGACCTGTCCCCCGTCGCCGCCCGACTGCTGGGGCGCTCGCTGGGCCTGCGTGACAAGTTCGCCACCGACGTGATGACCCCGCGCACCCGGCTGTGGACGCTCAGCTCCTCGGCCACCGCCGCCGACGTCATCGACGCCGCCATCCGCTCGGGCAACTCCCGCTTCCCCGTCTACGGCGCCGACCTCGACGAGGTCACCGGCGTCGTGCACGTGAAGAACGCGGTCGCCGTCCCGGAGGAGCAGCGCCTGCAGCGCACCGCCGGGGAACTGGCCGCCCCGGTGCTCGCCGTCCCGTCGTCCCTGCGCCTGGACCCCCTGCTGGACCTGCTCCGCGAGCAGGGCCTGCAGCTGGCCCTGGTCGTCGACGAGTGGGGCGCCACGCACGGGATCGTGACCCTGGAGGACATCGTCGAGGAGCTGGTCGGGGAGATCACCGACGAGACCGACCGCCCGCTGCGCCAGCTGCGCCGGGACGGCGAGGACTGGGTGCTCTCCGGGCTGCTGCGTCCCGACGAGGTGCGCGAGCGCACCGGCATCGTCGTCCCCGAGGGCCGGTACGAGACCGTCGCCGGCTTCGTCGTCGAGCGGCTGCGGCACATGCCCGAGGTCGGGGACGAGACCTCGGTGGAGGGCTGGCGGTTCACCGTCGCCGAGCTCGACGGCCGGCGACTGTCCCGGCTGCGTGCCACCCCGGTGCCCGTTGAGGACGACCCCGACCTCACCGACGAGTCCCGGCAGTCCGGCGCGACCGTGGTCCACCCCGAGCGCGAGGTGGCACAGGCGTGAACATCGCCGAACGGCTCGTCGCGGAGGCGACATCATGAGCACCGTCGTGAGCCTGCTGGTCCTCGTCGCCCTGCTGCTCGGCAACGCCTTCTTCGTCGCCTCGGAGTTCGCCCTGGTGTCGGCCCGGGCCGACCAGATCGAACCGCGCGCCGAGGCCGGCTCGGTGCGGGCGCAGAAGACGCTCGCGGCGATGCGCAACGTGTCGCAGATGATGGCCGGCGCCCAGCTGGGCATCACCCTGTGCTCGCTGGGCCTGGGAGCGGTCGGCGAGCCGGCCGTCGCGCACCTGATCGAGCCGGTGCTGCACGCCCTCCACGTGCCGGAGGGCCTGCTGCACCCGATCGCCCTGGTGATCGCCCTGTCGCTGGTCACCGTGCTGCACATGGTGCTGGGCGAGATGGTGCCCAAGAACATCACCATCGCCGGTCCGACGAACGCCGCGATCGTGCTGGGCCCACCGCTGGCGCTCATGGTGCGGGTGCTCAAGCCGTTCATCTGGTTCTTCAACGTCGTGGCCAACGCCTTCGTGCGGCTCTTCGGCGTCACCCCGACCGACGAGATCGCGGCCAGCTTCGACCGCACGGAGATCCAGTCGATGATCACCCAGTCCCGCAAGGAGGGGCTGCTGGGCAGCGAGGTCAGCGAGCTGGCCGCCGGTGCGCTCACCTTCGAGCAGCACGACGTCGGCTCGGTCCTCCTGCCGGTCGACTCGCTCATCACGGTGCCGCGCAGCTCGACGCCGCGGCAGCTGGAGGCCGTCGTGGCCGAGCACGGCTACAGCCGCTACCCGATGCGCGACGCCGACGGTGAGCTGACCGGGTACGTGCACGTCAAGGACATCCTGGGCTCCGGCCCGAGCATGCGGGACCACGCGGTGCCCGACCAGGCGGTCAAGGCGTTCGTGGAGATCACCCCGACCGAGCCGCTGCCCGAGGTGCTGCAGGAGATGCGCCGCTCGGGGTCGCACCTGGGCCGGGTGGTCGAGCACGGCCGCACGATCGGCCTGGTCGCCCTGGAGGACGTGCTGGAGCAGCTCATCGGTGACGTCCGCAGTGCCGACGTCGTCCCCCCGGCCAGGCCGGCGGCGACGGCCGGGAAGACCGCAGCGCAGGCAGGGGCCGGCGCCGGGGGAAGATGACGGGGTGACCGTCGACCCCGCCCAGCCAGTCCCCGCACTGCCCGCGGACGTCACCGCCCGGTGGCAGGCCCGGTTCCGCGCGCCGCGGGTCAGCCTGCCGGACTGGGCCGAGGACGCCCCGCAGCGCAACCTCTACTCCTCCGACGTCAGCGGCGTCGTCGAGCAGTACGTCTGGGACCGCGACACCGACGTCCACCGGCAGGTCACCGACCGGGCCAACGGCACCCTCGCCGCCACGCTCACCCCCGACGGCGACACCATCTGGTGGTTCGCCGACACCGACGGCGACGAGTTCGGCGTCTGGATGACCCAGCCCTTCGCCGGCGGCCCCGACACCGTCGCGCTGCCCGAGGTGGGCCCGGCCTACCCGGCCGGCCTGGAGCTCGGCCGCCGGTACCTGGCCGTGGGCCGCTCCACCGACGACGGGAGCGAGCTGTGGCTGGGCCCGGTGGGCGGCAGCCCCGCGGTGTTCTACACGACCCCGGACACCGCCGGCGTCGACGCGCTGTCCCGCGACGACGAGCTGCTGGTCTTCTCCCACTCCGAGCACGGCGACCCCCGCTACCCCGCGCTCCGGGTGCTGCGCACCGCCGACCTGTCGCTGGTGGCCGACAAGTGGGACGGCGAGGGCCGCGGCCTGCACGCCCTCAGCTTCTCCCCCGTCGAGGGCGACCAGCGCCTGCTGGTCGGCCACGAGCGCCGCGGCCGCGAGGAGCTGCTGATCTGGGACGTCGCCAGCGGCGAGGAGACCGAGCTGGTGCTCGACCTGCCCGGCGACGTGAGCGCCGGCTGGTACCCCGACGGCTCGGCGCTGCTGGTCGGCCACGACCACGCCGCCCGCAGCGAGCTGTACCGCTACGACCTGGCCTCCGGCACGCTGGAGCAGCTGGAGACCCCGCGCGGCGTCGTCCGCGGCGCCACCGCCCGCCCCGACGGCACGGTCGAGCTGGCCTGGTCCTCTGCCGAGCGGCCGCCGGTCATCCGCCGCGCCGACGGGCCGGTCGTGCTGGCCGCCCCCGGCGAGGAGCCGCCGGCCGCCTACCCGGTCGAGGACCGCTGGGTGCCCGGTCCCGGTGGCGACGTGCACGCCCTGCTGGTGCGCCCGGCCGGCACCGCGCCGTACGCGACCGCGTTCCTGGTGCACGGCGGCCCGGAGTCCCAGGACGACGACTCCTACCGCGCCCGGCGGGCGGCCTACGTCGACGCCGGCTACGCGGTGGTGCACGTGAACTACCGCGGCTCGACCGGCTACGGCAGCGAGTGGCGCGACGCGCTCACGGGCCGCCCCGGTCTCACCGAGCTCGAGGACGTCGCGGCGGTGTACGACGCGCTGGTGGCCGAGGGCGTCGTCGACCCGGCCCGCACCCTGCTCACCGGCGGCTCGTGGGGCGGCTTCCTCACCCTGCTGGGCCTGGGCACGCAGCCGGAGCGCTGGACGGCGGGCATCGCCGAGGTCCCGGTGGCCGACTACCTGGCCGCCTACGAGGACGAGATGGAGGGCCTGCGGGCCTACGACCGGGCGCTGTTCGGCGGGTCGCCGGCCGAGGTGCACGACGTCTACGTGCGGAGCTCGCCGATCACCTACGTCGACGCGGTGACCGCACCGGTGCTGGTGGTGGCCGGGGCGAACGACCCGCGGTGCCCGATCCGGCAGATCGACAACTACCTGGCCGCCCTCGACGAGCGGGGCGCCCCCCACGAGGTCTACCGCTTCGACGCCGGGCACGGGTCGCTGGTGATCGCCGAGACGATCCGCCAGGTCGAGGTGGCGCTGTCCTTCGCGCTGCGGCACGTGCCGCCGGCCGGCTGACCTCGCCGCGACGGGGCCCGCTCAGGCCCCGTCGCGCAGGGGCTCAGGCGACGGAGACCACGTCCGCCGAGGACGGCGACGACGCTGCCGGCGTACGGACCGCCGCCCGCACGGGCAGCCAGAGCAGCAGACCGACCATCAGCAGCACGTAGCTGTCCTCGCCGAGCCCACCGATCAGGCTGGTCTGGTGCGGCTGGTTCTTGCCCGGGTCGCCGAAGTACCAGAGCGTCCCGACGCACAGCGCCGGCGTCGCGACCAGGACGGTGAACCCGGACAGCCAGGCCACCACCCGCGGCCGCCCGCCCAGCGCAGGACCCGCCACTGCCGCGCCGAGGGCCACGTCGACCAGCACGGCCAGGGCGGGCACCAGCCAGTACAGGTGGTGGGTCCAGGAGACGGGGCTGATCAGGCAGCTGACCAGCCCGACGAGGGTCACCGCGACGACGAGGTCGCCCTCGCGGTACGCCCGCACCGCCCGGTACATGCCGACCACGAGCGTGGCCAGCACCAGCAGCGCCCACAGCGCCTGACTCGGCTCCCCGGGGTGGGCGATCCGGGCGACGGCGCCCATCAGCGACTGGTTGGAGATCTGGTCGAGCTCACCCACGCGGCCGGTCTCGAACAGCGTCGTCCCCCAGAACTGGGTGGACGTGGCCGGGGAGACGACGAAGGCCAGCAGGCTCGCCAGCACCGCGGTGCCGGCCGAGATGCCGGCCGCCCGCCACTGCCGGGTCAGCAGGAACCACAGCACGAGCACGGCCGGGGTCAGCTTGATCGCGACGGCCAGGCCGGTGCCGACGCCGGCCCAGGCCCAGCCACGCCGCAGCGCGATGACGTCGACGGCGATGAGGGCGCCGAGCACCAGGTTCACCTGGCCGAAGCCGAGCGTCTCGCGGACCGGCTCGATGGACAGCACGACCGGCAGCGCCAGCCCGACGACGAACCACGGCGACCAGCCCATCCGGCGGGCGATCGGGACGGCGAGCCAGGCGGTGAGCAGGCCGGCCAGCACCACGTTGAGCGTGGTGTGGACCACCGCAGCGGCACCGAAGCCCAGCGCGGCCAGCGGGGCGAACACCACGGCGGCGAAGGGCGGATAGGTGAAGCCGTAGCCGGAGTTGTCGTAGTCGAAGCTGTAGAGCGGGTTGCCCTCGGTCCACCACTGCGCCGCACCCTGGTAGACCCGCAGGTCGAACCAGTCCTTGTACGACGGGTACGGGATGCGGTGGGAGAGCACCCAGGCCCCCACTGCGACCGCGAGGACCAGGAGCACCTGGACGACGACCAGGAGCGGTCTGCGCCGGACGTCGGTACCCACCTGCTGAGCTGTCGCCATCAACGGTCCCCCCGCTCACGTGCCCGGACGTCGGGCTCGCGGCGAAGGGTAGAGCGGCCACAGCCCACGACCCGGGACGCTGTGCGCCCCGGGCGGGCGCCCGCCCCACGGGTCACTCGCGTCAACGCAGCCGGGTGAGCAGCAGTTCCGCGATCTGCACGGTGTTCAGCGCCGCGCCCTTGCGCAGGTTGTCGTTGCTGACGAACAGCGCGAGACCGCGGCCGCCGTCGACGCCCTCGTCCTGCCGGATCCGGCCGACGAAGCTGGGGTCGGCCCCGGCGGCCTGCAGCGGGGTGGGGACGCCGGTGAGCTGGACGCCGGGGGCCTGCTCGAGCAGCTCGGTCGCCCGCTCAGGCGACAGCGGCCGGGCGAACTCGACGTTCAGCGACAGCGAGTGCCCGGTGAAGACCGGCACCCGCACGCAGGTGCCGGACACCCGCAGCTCCGGGATGCCGAGGATCTTGCGGCTCTCGTGGCGGAGCTTCTGCTCCTCGTCGGTCTCGAAGCTGCCGTCGTCGACGATCGAACCGGCCAGCGGGATCACGTTGTAGGCGATCGGGCGGACGAACTTCACCGGCTCGGGGCCGGTGACCGCCGAGCCGTCGTGGGTGTACTCCGCGGCCTTGTCGACCACGGCCTTGACCTGGCCGTCCAGCTCCTCGACGCCGGCCAACCCGGCACCGGAGACCGCCTGGTAGGTGCTGGCGACCAGGCGGACGAGGCCGGCCTCGTCGTGCAGCGGCCGCAGCACCGGCATCGCGGCCATGGTGGTGCAGTTCGGGTTGGCGATGATCCCCTTGGGGACCGAGTCCAGGGCGCCGGGGTTGACCTCGCTGACCACCAGCGGGACGTCGGGGTCGCGGCGCCAGGCCGAGCTGTTGTCGATGACCGTGACCCCGGCGGCGGCGAACCGCGGCGCCTGCTCCTTGGAGGTCGCGCCACCGGCGGAGAAGATCGCGATGTCCAGCCCCGTGGGGTCGGCGGTCGCGGCGTCCTCGACGGTGATCTCGCCACCCGCCCACGGCAGCGTGCTGCCGGCGGAGCGGGCGGAGGCGAAGAAGCGCAGCTCGGCGAGGGGGAAGTCGCGCTCGGCGAGCAGCCGGCGCACCACGGCGCCGACCTGGCCGGTGGCGCCGACGACGCCGACCCGCAGGCCGTCGGTCGAGAAGGCGGTCATCGTCCGGTCCCCCCGTAGACCACGGCCTCGACGTCCGAGCCCAGGTCGAAGGCGTCGTGCACCGCGCGGACGGCGACGTCCACCTCGGTGTCCCGGCACACGACCGAGATGCGGATCTCGGAGGTGCTGATCAGCTCCAGGTTGACCCCGGCGTCGGCGAGCGCGCCGAAGAACTTGGCCGAGACCCCGGGGTGCGAGCGCATGCCCGCGCCCACCAGGGAGACCTTGCCGATGTGCTGGTCGAAGCTGACGCCGGTGTAGCCGACCGTGTGCTTGACCCGCTCGAGTGCGGCGATGGCCGTGGGCCCGTCGCTCTTGGGCAGCGTGAAGGAGATGTCGGTGAGCTTCGCCTCGGTGGAGACGTTCTGCACGATCATGTCGATGTTGATCTCGGCGTCGGCCAGCACGCGGAAGATCTGCGCCGCCTCACCCGGGCGGTCGGGGACGCCGGAGACGGTGATCTTGCCCTCGCTCCGGTCGTGCGCGACGCCGGTGATGATCGCCTGTTCCACGGTGAGGTCCTCCATCGAGCCGGCCACGATCGTGCCGGGGAGCTGTGAGTAGGAGCTGCGGACGTGCACCGGGATGCCGTACCGGCGGGCGTACTCGACGCAGCGGAGCATGAGGACCTTGGCGCCCGAGGCCGCCATCTCCAGCATCTCCTCGTAGGTGATGGTGTCCAGCCGCCGGGCGTTCGGGACGATCCGCGGGTCGGCGGTGAAGACGCCGTCCACGTCGGTGTAGATCTCGCAGACGTCGGCCTTGAGCGCCGCGGCGACGGCGACGGCGGTGGTGTCCGAGCCGCCGCGGCCCAGGGTGGTGACGTCCTTGGTGTCCTGGCTGACGCCCTGGAAGCCGGCGACGATGACGATCGACCCCTCGTCCAGCGCGCTGCGCAGCCGGCCCGGGGTGACGTCGATGATCCGCGCCTTGCCGTGGCTGGAGGTGGTGATGACCCCGGCCTGGGAACCGGTGAAGGACCGCGCCTCGTAGCCGTGGGTGGAGATCGCGATGGCCAGGAGTGCCATCGAGATCCGCTCGCCGGCGGTGAGCAGCATGTCCAGCTCGCGGCCCGGCGGGTCGGCGGTGATCTGGCTGGCCTGGTCGAGGAGCTCGTCGGTGGTGTCGCCCATCGCGGAGACGACCACGACCACGTCGTCGCCGTTCTTCTTCGCCTCGACGACGCGCTCCGCCACACGCTTGACCCGCTCGGGGTTGGCGACGGAGGAACCGCCGTACTTCTGCACGACCAGGGCCACGGGCCCAGGTTACCGGCGCTGACCAGCCGGTCCCACCGCCGACGCCCCTGCTTCCACGCAGTGGGACGGCACGGCCGGGTGACGTGTGGTTCCCCCAGCCGCCCCGACACGATTGGATCACCCGGTGACCGACCCCGAGGACTGGCTGCTGACCGCTGCCGAGCGCGACAACCCCGACACCGTCATCCCCGGGTGGACGGCCGGCAACCTGGTCGAGCCACTGGTGCACGGGGTGGCCTACTTCGACCGGCTGGTCACCGCGGTGCAGGGCCTGACCTCCGGTGACCACCTGTTCTTCACCGACTGGCGGGGCGACCCCGACGAGCGGCTGCGCGACGAGGGCCCGACCGTGGGCGAGCTGTTCGCCGACGCGGCCCGCCGCGGGGTGGTCGTGCGCGGGCTGATCTGGCGGTCGCACTGGGACGGGCTGAGTTTCAGCAAGGAGGAGAACGCCTCCCTCGACGAGGCGATCGAGGAGGCCGGCGGGGTCGTCGTCCTGGACGAGCGGGTGCGCCGGATGGGCAGCCACCACCAGAAGTTCGTCGTCCTGCGGCACGTCGGGCGGCCCGAGCGCGACGTCGCCTTCGCCGGCGGCATCGACCTGTGCCACTCCCGCCGGGACGACGGCGAGCACCTCGGCGACCCGCAGCCGCAGTCGATGTCCTCGGCCTACGGGGAGACGCCGCCGTGGCACGACGTGCAGCTGCAGCTGCGCGGGCCGGCCGTCGGCGTGCTGGACACCGTGTTCCGCGAGCGCTGGGACGACCCGACCAGCCCCGACTCAGAGAACCCGGTCGCCTGGGTGCACGACAAGATCCTGGCGCTGCGCGGGAAGTCGCACATGGACCCCACCCCGCTGCCCGACCAGCCGCCGGCCCCGCCGGAGTGCGGGCCGCACCAGGTGCAGACGCTGCGCACCTACCCGAAGGTCTGGCCGGCGTTCGACTTCGCCAGGCAGGGCGAACGGTCGGTGGCGCTGGGCTACTCGAAGGCGATCCGCCGGGCGCGCCGGCTGGTGTACCTGGAGGACCAGTACATGTGGTCCAAGGAGGTGGCCGAGCTGTTCGCCACCGCACTGCAGGAGCACCCGGCACTCCAGCTGGTGGTCGTCGTGCCGCGCGTGCCCGACCAGGAGGGCGCCTTCTCCGAGCGGCCGCAGTACGTGGGCCGCCAGCAGGCGCTGGACACCGTGTACGCGGCCGGCCCGGGCCGGGTGCACGTCTTCGACCCGGAGAACCACGAGGGGACGCCGGTCTACGTGCACGCCAAGGTCTGCGTGGTCGACGACGTCTGGGTCAGCGTGGGCAGCGACAACTTCAACCGGCGGTCCTGGACGCACGACAGCGAGCTGTCCAGCGCCGTCCTCGACACCACGCCCGACGAGCGCGAGCCCCGCGACCCGGCCGGGCACGGGGACGGCGCGCGGCGCCTCGCCCGCGACCTGCGGCTGGAGCTGGCCCGCGAGCACCTGGACCGGGCGACCGACGGCTCGGAGGACGCCGATCTGCTCGACCCCGACGACTTCGTCGCCGCCGTGCAGGCGTCGGCCGCCGCACTGCAGGCCTGGTACGACGGCGGGCAGGTGGGCCCGCGTCCGCCGGGCCGGCTGCTCCCGCACCGCAACGCGGACCTGTCCTTCGCCACCCGGCTCTGGGCCACCCCGCTCTACCGGCTGGTCGACGACCCCGACGGCCGTCCGCTGCGACTGCGCCGTTCCGGCGGCTTCTGACCGTTCAGGCGCGGGGCGGCCCGCCGGCGAGTGCGTCCAGGATCGCGTCGAGCCGCTCGTCGTCGGCGTAGGCGATGTCGGTGAGGTCGGCCTCCTGGAGGCCGTGGGTCTCCACGTGCTCGCTGAACCGCATCATGGCCCCGGGTCCGAAGGTCGTGTCGACCTGGTCCTGCAGGTGCTGGACCGCCGGGTCGAGCCGGGCTGCGTCCATCGCCGCCTCGACGACGAGCCACGCGCGCACCAGGCCGGCGTGCCGGCGGTGCGGCGACTGGCGCTCGTACCGGGCCAGCTCCTCCTCGAACTCCGGGTCGCCCGGGGCGTGGGCGGACCAGAAGAAGGTGCCGCTGTCCGGGTCGATGTGCGCGAGCGGATCCGGGCAGGGGTGGTGCGTCGTCAGGTGCAGCGTGTCGTCCTCCTCCAGGACGAAGCGGTGCGGCGTGCGGTCGATGCCCTCCAGCGCGGCGTCGAAGCTCGTCAGCAGCGCGTCCCGGGCCCGGGCGTCCTCGTCCCCACCGGGCCAGCGGTCCCTGAGCAGCCCGGCGTCCCGGGACAGCGCCGCAGCCAGCTCGTCGCCGTCCAGGCGCAGCCGGTACGGCGGGGCGAGCGGCTCGCCGCGGTGGGCGCTGACCAGCCACTCCACCGGCGGGACGCCGTGCTCGTCGTCGTCCGGCTCGGCCGGCACGGGGCCGGTGACCACCGTCCCGGTGCGGCGCAGGTCGTCGAGGAACGCGGCCATGGCCTGCTGGTCGGCGTCGGGGCTGCGCGGGGCGTCGTCCACGCAGGCGATGCTGGCGCAGGCCGGGCGCCGGTGGGGTCTGGACACGCGCGCTCAGCGGCTCCGCTGCTACCGTGACCGCATGCGCGGCAGCCTCCTGCTTATCAGCCGCGGCGAGGCCCTCTCCTAGGTCGGCTCCCTCGCCGCGGTGATCGCGCGTCCCCGGGCGCCAGCTGACCGCACCCGGAGCTGTTCGCAGCCCGCCAGAGGAGCCCCCCGTGAACGAGTCCCACCCGCACGCCCGCAACCCCCAGCGCGCCTCGGCGATGCCGATCGGCAAGTACGCGCCGTTCACCCCGGTGCCGCTGCCCGACCGCACCTGGCCGGAGAGGACCACCACCGTGGCCCCCCGCTGGTGCGCGGTCGACCTGCGTGACGGCAACCAGGCGCTGATCGACCCGATGACCCCCGACCGCAAGCGGCGGATGTTCGAGCTGCTCGTGCGGATGGGCTACAAGGAGATCGAGGTCGGCTTCCCGGCGGCCAGCCAGACCGACTTCGACTTCATCCGGCTGCTCATCGACGAGGACCTGATCCCCGACGACGTCACCGTGCAGGTGCTGACCCAGGCCCGCGACGAGCTGATCGAGCGCACGTACGAGTCGCTGCGCGGCGCCAAGCAGGCGATCGTGCACCTCTACAACTCCACGTCGACCCTGCAGCGCCGGGTCGTGTTCGGCCAGGACCGCGCCGGGATCATCGACATCGCCGTCCACGGCGCGCAGCTGGTGCGCAAGCTGGCCGAGCAGGCCGGCGACACCGAGATCCGCTACGAGTACTCGCCGGAGTCCTTCACCGGCACCGAGCTCGACTTCGCCGTCGAGGTCTGCAACGCCGTCACCGACGTGTGGGAGCCGACGCCGGACAAGCCCGTCATCCTGAACCTGCCGGCGACGGTGGAGATGGCCGAGCCGACCGTCTACGCCGACCAGATCGAGTACATGCACCGCAACCTGGCTCGCCGCGACTCCGTCGTCCTGTCCCTGCACCCGCACAACGACCGCGGCACCGCCGTCGCCGCCGCGGAGCTGGGCTACCGCGCCGGGGCCGACCGCATCGAGGGCTGCCTGTTCGGCAACGGCGAGCGCACCGGCAACGTCGACCTGGTGACGCTGGGGCTGAACCTGTTCAGCCAGGGCATCGACCCGCAGATCGACTTCTCCGACATCGACGAGGTGCGCCGCACCGTCGAGCACTGCAATCAGCTGGGCGTGCACGAGCGGCACCCCTACGGCGGCGACCTGGTCTACACCGCGTTCTCCGGCAGCCACCAGGACGCGATCAACAAGGGCTTCGCCGCGATGCGGGCCGACGCCGAGGCCGCCGGTGTCGGCGTGGACGACATCCCCTGGGCCGTGCCGTACCTGCCGATCGACCCCAAGGACGTCGGCCGCAGCTACGAGGCCGTGATCCGGGTGAACAGCCAGTCCGGCAAGGGCGGCGTCGCCTACATCATGAAGACCGAGAACTCCCTGGACCTGCCGCGCCGGCTGCAGATCGAGTTCTCCGCGGTCGTGCAGCGGCACACCGAGAACGAGGGCGGCGAGGTGACCGCCGCGCAGATGTGGACGGCGTTCTCCTCGGAGTACCTGCCCGACCCGGCCGCCCCCTGGGGCCGGTTCTCCCTCGCCGGGCACGAGCACAACGCCACCGGCGGCGGCACCGACCAGATCAGCGTCGAGCTGGTCGACCGCGGCGTACCGGTGACCGTGGCCGGCCGCGGCAACGGCCCGATCGCCGCCTTCGTCGACGCGCTGCGCAGCGTGGACGTCGACGTCCGCGTGCTCGACTACGCCGAGCACGCCCTCGCCTCCGGCGGTGACGCCCGGGCCGCGTCCTACGTCGAGTGCGCCGTGGGCGAGCGCGTGCTGTGGGGCGTCGGCATCGACGAGAACATCCTCACCGCATCGCTGCGCGCCATCGTCTCGGCCGTCAACCGCGCCGAGCGCTGACGCCGCGACTCACCCCACAACAGCGCGGGTCACTCTGACCTGCCCGGTGTGGGGGTACCTGGTCCGGTGGACCGGACCGGGTACCCCCACACCGCAGCGGCCCGCCGCCCGTCGCCGTGCACATCGACGGTCGTCGTCCACAGACCGGCGCGACCCACCTCCGGGCGAGACGCTCCCGGTGAGGCTCGACGGGTGCCCGCGCCCCGACGCCTCGACGACCTCGCCCCGCTGCTCGTGTCCCGGGCCGAGGCCCTCGCCCGCGGCCGGACGCCGGAGGAGGTCCGCTGGCTGCTGCGGACCGGCCGGTGGACGGCGCTGCGCCGGGGCCTCTACGTGCCCACCGGCGAGCTCACGCCGCCCGACGACCCGCACCGCCGCTTCTGGCTGGAGGCGCTGGCGCTGTACCGCCACCTCGAACGACCCACCGCCGCGTTCAGCCATGCCACGGCGGCCCGCATGTGGGGTATGCAACGGAGCCGGTCAGCAGAGTCCACGCTCCGACTGACCGACCTCGCAGGCTCCCACCGTGGCCGGGAGTTCCGGATCAGCGAAGGCGCTCTCCCACCGGCAGAGGTCCGACGGGCAGGTCCGCTGCGCCTCACCAGCCCGGCCCGGACGCTCGTCGACTGCGCGCGTGAGTGGTCCGAGCTCGACGCCGTCGCGAGCATCGACGACGCACTGCTCCGGGACAGGGTCGGACTCCCGGCCCTGCGGGAGGTGCTCGAGCGCACCCCGCGCCGTCCCGGCCACCCTGCCGCCGTCCGCGCCGTCGTCCGCGCCGACGGCCGGGCCGAGTCCTGGCTCGAGTCGGCCTGGCGGGTCCGCCACCTGGCCGCAGGACTGCCCCGGCCGGTGCTGCAGGTGGAGATCTGGATCGAGGGCCTGCTGGTCAAGGTCGTCGACGGTTGGTTCCCCGACGCTGCGCTGGCCGTCGAGTGCGACGGACGGGTGAAGTACGACAGCCCCTACCGCGACCGCACCCCGGCGCAGGTCCTCTGGGAGGAGAAGCGGGCCGAGGACGCGCTGCGCGCGGTGGGGATCCGCGTCGTGCGGGTGGTCAGCGACGACGTCGGCCCGGGGTGGCCCGCACTGGTCGCCCGGACACGCCGTGAGCTGGCCGCCCCGGTCCCGCCGCTCGGCGCCTTCCGCGCCGTACCGCGCTCGCGAGGTCGGGCACGGCCTCGGTGAGCGCGATCTCGGCGATGTGGGGGTCGCCGGCTCGGTAGACCGTGCCCGCGCCCCCCACACCGCCGAGTCCGAGCACGCCCCAACGGTCACGACGCCGGACGGACGCCGCCGCCGACCCCAGCGGGGACGGCGGCGGCGCGGGCCGGGTCAGCCCTCGGCGATCTCCGTGGCGGCGAGCCAGTCGTTCTCGACCTGCTCCTTCTCGGCCTGGACCGCGCGCAGCTGGGTGTCCAGCTCGGCGGCCCTGCTGAAGTCGCCGGCGGCGTCGGCGAGCTGCTGGTGCAGCTTCTTCTCGTCGCCGTCCAGCTTGAGCATCCGCCGCTCCAGCCGGGACACCTCCTTGCGCGCCGCGCGGGCGTCGGCCGCGCTGACCGGGGGCGCCGACGAGCTGCCCACCGCCGCGGTCGAGGCACCCGGCAGCGTCGCCTCGCCGGCGGCGCGACGCCGCAGGTACTCCTCGACGCCACCGGGCAGCGCGGCCAGCGAGCCGTTGCCCATCAGCGCGACCACCGAGTCGCAGACCCGGTCGACGAAGTACCGGTCGTGGCTGACCACCAGCACCGTGCCGGGGAACCCGTCGAGCAGGTCCTCCAGCGCGGTGAGGGTGTCGATGTCCAGGTCGTTGGTCGGCTCGTCGAGGATCAGCACGTTCGGCTCGCCCATCAGCAGCCGGAGCAGCTGGAGCCGCCGCCGCTCGCCACCGGACAGGTCGCCCACCGGCGTCCACTGGCGGGCCGCGGCGAACCCGAACCGCTCGGCCAGCGTCGAGGCGGAGATCTCCTGGTTGCCGATGCGGGCGATCCGGGCGACGTCCTGCACGGCCTCGAGCACCCGCTGCTTCGGGTTCAGCTCGGTGACGTGCTGGGACAGGTACGCCACCGACACCGTCTGACCGACCACGATCTCGCCGGAATCGGGCTTCGTCTCCCCGACCAGCATCTTCAGCAGCGAGGTCTTGCCCGCGCCGTTGACGCCGACGATGCCGATCCGGTCACCCGGGCCCACGTGCCAGGTCAGGTCGCGGAACAGCGTGCGCTCGGCCGGGGCGTCGGCCTGCGCGGGACCGGCCGGGTCGTCGGCGTCGTCCACCGCGCCGCGGCCGCGGACGGTGAAGGTGACGTCCTCGACGTCGTACACGGTCTTGCCCAGCCGCTTGGCCGCGAAGTTGGCCAGCGACATCTTGTCCCGGGCCGGCGGCTCGTCGGCGATGAGCGCCTGCGCCGCGTCGATCCGGAACTTGGGCTTGCTGGTGCGGGCCGGCGGGCCACGGCGCAGCCAGGCCAGTTCCTTGCGCACCAGGTTCATCCGGCGGTCCTCGGTGACCGAGGCGATCCGGGAGCGCTCGGCGCGGGCCAGCGTGTAGGCCGAGTAGCCGCCCTCGTAGGCGTGCACCTTGCCGTCGGCGACCTCCCACGTGGTCGTGGAGACCTCGTCGAGGAACCACCGGTCGTGGGTGACGACCACCAGGCCGCCGGCCCGGGCCCGCACGTACCCGGCCAGCCACGCGACGCCCTCGACGTCGAGGTGGTTGGTGGGCTCGTCGAGCACCAGCAGGTCCAGCGGGCGGATCAGCTGCGCGGCCAGCGCGACGCGGCGCCGCTCACCACCGGACATCGGGGCGACCGGGGAGTCCAGCCCCATCCGGTCCAGCTCCAGGCCGGCCAGCACCGAGCGGACGGCGGGGTCGGCGGCCCACTCGTGCTCGTGGGCGAACCGGGACGTCGGCAGCACCACGTCCCGCACCGTCGTCCCGTGCGGGAGGGTGCCGGTCTGGTCCAGCACGCCCATCGCGAGGTCGCCGCGGCGGGTGACCCGGCCGGAGTCGGGCTCCTGCGTGCCGGTGAGCACGCCGAGCAGCGTCGACTTGCCGCCGCCGTTGCGGCCGACGACACCGATCCGCTCACCGGCGGCGATGCCGAGGGAGACGTCGTCGAGGATGACGGTCGTGCCGTGTGCCTTGTGCACCCGCTCGATGTTGACCAGGTTCAGCGGAGCGCTCATCGCCCCCATCCTCCCTCATGAGGCAGCTGCCCGGCACGGCGACCCGTGGGCCTCCCCCGCCCCGCGCGCCCCACCGGTCACGCCCGTCACGTACTCGTTCGTTCCGCGGCGCGACGCGCCCGGGAAACACGACCGGACCAGCGGGTCCGGGAGCAACATCTCGCCTCGATCCCGCCGACCGACGGCGGAAGACGACCAGAGGTGTCGCCATGTCCCGCTCCACGTTGGCTGATCTCGTCAAGCCGAACGCCACCCGCACCGCAAGTCTGACCATGGGGCTGCTGGCGCTGTCCGCCACCGTGGCGCCCGCCGCCCTGGCCGAGGAGGCGCCGGCGACCGAGCCCCCCGTCACGACGGCCGACGACGCGACCGAGCAGGCCGCTCCCGAGGTGCTCCCAGCGATGACCCAGACGGTCGTCGCGACCGGCGCGCACTTCGGCACCGGCAAGCTCCTCCCCTCGCTCACCGCCGTCGACGGCGCACCGGCCGCCCAGGTGATCGATCCCGTCGGTGCCGAGCTTACGGTGCACTTCACGCACCTCGAGGGCGTGGACGAGGACGTGACCGGCACCTGCACCGTGACCGTCGACGCCTGGTGCGACCTGCCCGCCGGCAGCCCGCTCCCGGGGTGGACCTCGCCGATCGGCGGCACACAGGCCCTCCTGCCCGCCAACTCGACCTTCACCCTCACCCTGACCGGTGCGCCGCGCAGCGGGCAGGTCCTGCTCGACGGCGCGACCCCGGTGGCCGGGTACACCGACGGGACCGCCGCCACGGGCAACACGAACCCGATCGGGCCCTCCTCGACGGAGGTGCCCCTCCTCGTGCACGGCGCCTACCGCACGCTCGCCGTCCAGCTGAACGGCCCGGGACCGCTGGCCGGGAACACGTTCACCCTCGGCACGCCCCTCGACGCCCCGACCGACGGCGGCCCGCTGCAGTCCGACAACGACGACGCCCCGGCGGCTCCGTCCGCCCCGATCACCGCCACCACCGACGCCTCGGGCCGGGCGACCTTCCCCGGCTCCTACCTGCCGGGCGACTACCAGGTCGTGCAGACCGGCGCCCCGGCCGGCGGCACGGTCGACCCCACGGCACGCACGCTGACCGTCGCCGTCACCACCACGGTCGCTGCGCGCGACGAGGTCGCCCTGCTGCAGATCGGTGACCCGGTCGCCCCGCCGGCGGTGACCCCGCCGCCCCCGGCCGCCCCGGTCGTGGTCCCCCCGGCCGCTGCCCCGGCTCCGGCACCGGCTCCCGCCCCGGCCGCCCCGGTCACCGCCGCACCGGTCGCACCCCGGGTCGACGTCGCGAAGCCGACCATGGCGGCGGGCGCGCAGCAGACGATCCGCCTGGGCGGCTTCCAGCCGTTCGAGGTCGTGCACGGCGTCCTGCACTCGACCCCGGTCGACCTCGGCACCGTGACCGCCGACGCCGACGGCGTGGCCACCTTCGTCTTCACGGTGCCCGCGGGCTTCGAGACCGGCGAACACACCGTGTCGATGACCGGGGCCACCGGCACCGTCAAGGAGGCGACCTTCACCGTCGTCGCCGCCGGACCGGCGCTGGCCTACACCGGCACGGACGTCGCCCCGCTCGCCGGGCTGGGCGGTGGGCTGCTCCTGGTGGGTGGCGCGGTGCTGGTGCTCCTCCGCCGCCGCCGCGCGGCGTGACGACGTCCGGCGCCGGGACCCCGCCGGCGGGCTTCTGGTGCGCCCGGCACCCGGCGCCGGACGGCGGCCTCACCGTGGTCGGTGTGGCCGGCACCGCCTTCCCCGACGGCACCGTCGTCGAGCTGCCCGGCCCGGCGGCCCGCCCGGCGGGCTGGCAGTTCGAGGCGCACGCCCCGTCCTCCGGCCGGCCGCCGTCCCGGGTGGTGGTCTCCGCGGACACCGCGGCCGGGGCCCCGCACCTGTGGGCCGTGCTGATGCAGGCAGCCGACGGCAGCGGGACCGACCTGGTCGCCTTCTCCACCCTCGCCCGGCCGGACGGCGCGGTCGTCACCCCGGGCGAGGTCCCCGCGCTCGGGGTGGGCTGGGGTGAGCAGTCCGGCGCCGTCCGCTGGTCGCCGTCCACCGGGGTGATCAGCCAGGTCTACGTCGCCCCGGCGCACCGCCGCCGCCGGGTGGCCACCAAGCTCCTGCTGATGGCCGGCGGCGTGCAGGCGCTCATCGGGCAGGCGTGGCTGCACAGCGACGGCCGGCTCACCGACCTGGGCGACGCCTGGCTGAGCCGGCAGCCGGACTGGTGGCGGCAGCGGGTGCCCGCCCGGAGCGAGCACCTCCCGCCGATGACCCCGCCCACCGAGGCGGCCGGCGTCCCGGTCCGCAACCTCGAGCCCGACGTCGGCTCCTAGGCCAGCCGGGTCACCTCGACGGTCACCTTCGAGCCCTCGCTGCGCGGGCCGGAGAAGATGCCCTTGAGCGGCGGGACGTCGGAGTAGTCGCGGCCGCGGGCCAGCGTGACGTGCCGCGGGCCGATCTCCACGGAGTTCGTGGGGTCGTACCCGGACCAGCCGCCGTCCCACCACTCGACCCAGGCGTGGCTCTCCCCGGTGACCGACTGCCCGATGCCCGCCTGCGGGCGCGGGTGCAGGTAGCCGGAGACGTACCGGGCCGGCAGACCGAGCGCCCGCATCAGGCCGACCGAGACGTGCGAGATGTCCTGGCAGACGCCCTTGCCGGTGGTCCAGGCCTGCATCGCGTTGGTTTTCACGTTGGTGGCGCCGGTCAGGTACTCCATCTGCTCGTGCACGAAGGCGCACACCCGGTGCGCGGCCTCGCGCGGGCCGGCGTCGCCGACCACCTCGCGCACCGCCTGGACGACCGGGTCGTCCATCGCGGTGAGCGGGGTCGGGCGGAGGAACTCCCCGAACAGGTCGCGGGTGTCGGGGGCGGCCAGCCGGCCCCAGTCGAGCGGGTCGGGCACGTGCGCCTCGGGGCCTGCCTCGACCACCGACGTCGCCTGCACCACCAGCTCGGTGTGCGGGCCGTGGGTGTCGAACGCGGTGACCGTGGAGCCCCAGTAGTCGCGGTAGGCGTGCACGCTGGCCGTCGGCTCGATCTCCACCCGCGAGCGCAGCGTCGTCTGCCGGCTGCTGTTCTCCGGCGTCATCCGGGCCTCGTTGTAGGACGAGCGCACCGGCCCGCCGTAGCGGAACGCGCTGCGGTGCACGATCTGCAGCCGCCACCGCTCACCGGGCGCGCGCACCGGGGAGGCCTGGGACTGCATGTGCGACTGGACGGTGCGGGTCTGGGACCGGCCCGACTGGCCCTGCGACTGGTGCACGTTCACACCGCGCCTTCCGGCACCCAGATCTGGGGCGCCTGCTCGGTGAAGAACCGGTTGGTGACCGCCTCGCTGGCAGCCGAGCAGGTGCGCTGCAGCTCGTCGAGGCGGGTGGGCAGGCCGGCCAGGATCTCGTCGGTCTGCATGAACTCCAGCATCGTCCGGGCCCGGCCGACGATGCGGTGCGCCTCACCGGCGACCCCGATCCGGTGGCCCTCGCGGACGTTGGCCCGCTCCAGCTCCGCCAGGCACGCCTCGGCCTGCTCCAGCGCCGCGAACACCGAGCGCGGGAACAGCCGGTCCAGCAGCAGGAACTCCGCAGCCCGGCTGGAGTTCACCGCGCCCCGGTAGGTGCGCAGGTAGGGCTCGTAGGCGCCGGTGGAGCGCAGCACCAGCGTCCAGGACGGCGCCGCGTCACCGGCCAGCACGCGGGTCGACAGCATCCGCGAGGTCATGTCGACCCGCTCCAGCGACCGGCCCAGGATGAGGAACAGCCAGCTCTCATCCCGGCTCATGGTGGCGTCGGCCAGCCCGAACACCATCGCCGAGCGCTCGCGCACGAACCGGAACAGCGAGTGCGGGCCGTACCGGCGGGCCATGGTCCGCTGCTGCGGCAGGGCGTTGTGCGTGACGTTGAGCGACTCCCAGATCTCCGCCGACAGCACCTCGCGGGCGCCGCGGGCGTTCTCCCGGGCCGCGGACAGCGCGCCGGTGATCGAGCTGGGGCTGGCGCGGTCGAAGGCCAGGGTGGCCAGCACCCGCTCGGTGTCGGCGTCGGCGGGGTCGCACGGGGCGCCCATCAGCGCGAGCAGGTTGGCGCAGGCCCGCCGCTCGTCGATCCACGGGTCCTCGACCAGCCGCTGGGTGTGCACGTCGAGGATGCGCGCGGTGTCGTCGGCCCGCTCCACGTAGCGGCCGATCCAGAACAGCGACTCCGCGATCCGGCTCAGCACGGCTGACCACCGCGATCGACCTGGTCCAGGCCACCAGCCGCCGGCCCCGTCCAGAGGCTCGCCCCGAGCTCGCGAGGGGTGAGGAGGACGGGGTCCTTCCATTGCTGCTGTTGCTGGGACTGGGCGAGCGCGTTGTCGTTGGGCGGGCCGGGGTCCTGGGCGGGGGGATCGGCCGGCAGGTCGGCGGTGGTGAACTCGATCCGGGTGACGTCGGGCTCGGGCTCGGGCTCGAGGGCGGGCCGCGGCGGGGAGATCACCCAGGTGTCCTTGGAGCCGCCGCCCTGGCTGGAGTTGACCACCAGCTCCCCCTCCGGCAGCGCCACCCGGGTCAGCCCACCGGGCAGCACCCACACGTCGGTGCCGTCGTTGACCGCGAAGGGCCGCAGGTCCACGTGCCGCGGGGCGATCCGGCCGTTGATCAGCGTCGGGGACGTCGACAGCCCGATCGGCGCCTGCGCGATCCAGTCCCGCGGCGAGGCCCGCACCTTCACCGCGAGCTCCTCCAGCGTCCGCTCGTCGGCACGCGGGCCGATGACGATGCCCTTGCCGCCGGACCCGTCGACCGGCTTGAGCACCAGCTGGTCGAGCGAGGACAGCACCCACTCCACGGTGTCGGGCTCGTCGAGCCGGTAGGTGTCGGCGTTCTTGAGGATCGGCTCCTCGCCCAGGTGGTAGCGGATCAGGTCCGGCACCCAGGTGTAGAGCAGCTTGTCGTCGGCGACCCCGTTGCCGACGGCGTTGGCGATGGTGACCCGGCCGGCGCGGGCGGCGTTGACCACCCCGGCACAGCCGATCACCGAGTCCGACCGGAAGTGCACCGGGTCGAGGAACTCGTCGTCGATGCGGCGGTAGATGACGTCGACGCGCTGCTGGCCGTCCGTCGTCCGCATGCTCACCTGCCCGCCGGAGCAGACCAGGTCGCGGCCCTCGACCAGCTCCACGCCCATCTGCCGGGCGAGCAGGGCGTGCTCGAAGTAGGCGGAGTTGTAGACACCGGGGGTGAGCAGGACGACGGTCGGGTCGGCGACGCCGGCCGGTGCGGAGGCCTTGAGCGCGGCCAGCAGCCGGCCGGGGTACTCCGAGACCGGCTGCACCCGGTGGTCGCCGAACAGCTCCGGGAGCACCGAGCTCATCGCCGCGCGGTTGGTGATGACGTAGCTGACGCCCGAGGGCGAGCGCAGGTTGTCCTCCAGCACGCGGAAGTCGCCGGCCTCGTCGCGCACCAGGTCGATGCCGGACACGTGCACCCGGACGCCGTTGGGCGGGACCACCCCGTGCGCGGCCCGGTGGAAGTGCGCGCTGGTGGTGACGACGCTGCGCGGCACGACCCGGTCGGTGAACACCTGCCCCGCGCCGTAGACGTCGGCCAGGAACGCCTCCAGGGCCCGCACCCGCTGGGCCACCCCGCGCTCGATGAGCGACCACTCGTCGGCGCCGATGACCCGCGGCACGATGTCCAGCGGGAAGGGCTGCTCCTCCCCCGCGTGGGCGAAGGTGACGCCGGCGTCGCGGTAGGTCTGGGACAGCACGTCGGCGCGCGCGGCCAGCTCCTCGCCGGACATCTTCTGCAGGGAGCTGAACAACCCGGTGTACGGCGTCCGGGGCTGGCCGGGGGCCGAGAACATCTCGTCCCACTGCCGCCCCAGCGGATAGCCGTCGAAGAGGTCCGCCATGCGACGAACCTAGACACGCCGTGTGTCCCCCGCGTTTCGGCGACACGCTCGTGTCGGGCCCCCCTCCGCGAGCCACGAGTGGGCGAGGTCAGGTCTCCTCGTGGGGCGAGGGGGTCCCTCCTCAGGCGGAGGCGCGCCGGACCAGCCGGGTCGGGCAGACCCGCGTCTGCACGCCGTCCGTCGTCCGGTCGACCTGGGCCAGGAGCAGCTCGATCATCACCGCGGTCATCTCCTCCAGCGGCTGGGTGACCGTGGTCAGCGGCGGATCGCTGCGGAGGGCGACCGGCGCGTCGTCGAAGCCGACGACGGCGACGTCGCCGGGGACCGCGCGCCCGGCGGCACGCAGCACGCGCAGCGCACCCACAGCCATCGGGTCCGACGCCACGAAGACGGCGTCCAGGTCGGGGACCCGGGTCAGCAGCTCCTCCATCGCCCGGGCTCCGCCGGCCTCGGTGAAGTCGCCCTCCACGACCAGGCGCGGGTCGGGCTCGCGCCCGGCGTCGGCCAGCGCGTCCCGGTACCCGGCGAGCCGGTCGAGCCCGGCCACCATGTCCCGCGGGCCGGCGATGCTGGCGATCTGCCGGCGTCCGTCGGCCAGCAGGTGCTCGGTGGCCAGCCGCGCGCCGCCGGCGTTGTCGGCGTCGACCCAGGCCACCGGCCGGTCGTCCAGCGGGCGCCCGCAGAGCACCAGCGGCAGCCCGGCCGCGATCAGCTCGTCGGGCAGCACGTCGTCGCTGTGCAGCGACATCAGGATCACGCCGTCCACGTGGCCCTGGCGCACGAACCGGCCGGCCTTCTCCGTCTCCCGGTCGTCGCGGGCGGTGAGCAGCACGAGGTTGATGTCCGTGCTGGCCAGCGCCCCGTTCAGCCCCCGCACGATGCTGGCGAAGAAGGGGTCGGAGAAGATCCGGGCGTCGGGTTCGGACAGCACCAGCGCGATCGTGTCGGTGCGCCGGGTGACCAGGCTGCGGGCCATCCGGTTGGGGACGTAGCTCAGCGCCGCGACCGCCGCCATGACCGCCTCGCGCGCCTCCGGGCTCACCCGTGGCGAGTCGTTGACGACGCGGGAGACCGTCGCGCGCGAGACCCCGGCGAGCACGGCGACCTCGTCCAGGGTCGGCGAGGAGACGCGGGTGCTGGTTCCGGTCACGGTGCTCCAGGGTCGGGCGGTGGCGCCCATTGTGGGCACACGTCCGGTCCGGCACCAGGTACCGGCACGTTGCCGAACTGTTACTTGACACCTACTTGTGGCGCAGACCACTCTCTCCGTCACGGCCGTGAGAGCGTTCTCACGCCCCCGGCGGACAGTGCATCGGAGCACCGTCCCGGGGCCACCCAGGAGGTCACTGTTGATCCACTCCACCAAGGGCAAGGCGGCGCTGGGAGCGGCACTCGCCGCCGTCCTGCTCACCGCCGGCTGTGGCGGCTCGGACGGCGACGCCGCCGCCGACGCGGCCGCCTACGACCCCAACGCGCCGGTCACCCTGACCGTCGGCACGTTCGGCACCATGGACTTCGACAACGCCGGTCTCTACGACGAGTACATGAAGCTCCACCCGAACGTCACGATCAAGCAGAACAACATCGCCCAGTCCGCGGCCTACTACAAGTCGCTGCAGACGCGGCTGGCCGCCGGTTCCGGCCTCGACGACATCCAGGGCCTGGAGATCGGCTTCGTCGCCGACGTCGTGGAGAACCACGCCGACGCCTTCGTGGACTTCGCCGCCGAGGACAACGCCGACGAGCTCAAGGGCAGCTTCTACGACTGGAAGTGGGGTCAGGCCTCCACCGAGGACGGCAAGACCATCGGCCTCGGCACCGACACCGGCCCGCAGGCCATGTGCTACCGCAAGGACCTGTTCGAGCAGGCCGGTCTGCCGACCGACCGCGAGGAGGTCGGGAAGCTGTGGCCGACCTGGGACGCCTACCTGGACGTCGCCCGCGACTACCAGTCCAAGTCGCAGAACAAGTTCCTGGACAGCCCGGCGAGCATCTTCTCCTCCTCGGTGTACCAGGGCGAGACCGCCTACAACGACGCCGACGGCAAGCCCATCCCGGGTGAGAGCGACGGCGTGAAGACCGCCTGGGGCTACGCGAGCACCGCGGCGAGCGAGGGCCTGACGGCCAACCTGTCCCAGTTCGGTGACGAGTGGAACGCCGCGTTCTCCAACGGCGCGTTCGCCACCATCGCCTGCCCGGCCTGGATGCTCGGCTACATCTCCTCCCAGATGGGCGACGGCGGCGCCGGCAAGTGGGACGTCGCCTCCCTGCCGGGCTCCAGCGAGTCGGCCAGCAACTGGGGCGGCTCCTTCCTCGGTGTCCCCAAGGACGGCAAGAACGTCGAGGCCGCCAAGGACCTCGCCGAGTGGCTGACCGCGCCCGAGCAGCAGGTGAAGACCTTCGTCGAGGCGGCGCACTTCCCGTCCAGCCCGAAGGCGGCCGAGGACCCCGAGGTCGTCGGGGCCACCAACGCCTACTTCAGCGACGCACCGACCGGCGAGATCTTCGGCAAGTCGGCGGAGAACATCAAGCGCACCCCGATCGGGCCGTACGACACCCAGATCCAGGAGGCGTTCACGACGGCGCTGACCGACATCGCCTCGAACGGGACCGCCCCTGACGCGGCGTTCGGCAACGCGCTGAAGGTGGCGCAGCAGGCCATCGGCGGCTGAGCCACCGGCTCGGCGACCGATCCGGACACAGGTGCCCGGGAGCGCATGCCGCTCCCGGGCACCTGCCCGCACCACCCCGGCGGCACACCCCGCCGTCCCGATCCCGGGGGAGATCCCCGGCCCGCCCGTCCCCGACGACCTCGAGGCCCCGCATGACCATCGCGAGCCAGACTCCCCGGCAGGCGCTGCACGGCGCCACCACCGCCGCACCACCGACCGCTCCGCGGCCCCCGGCCCGTCGCCGGACGTCGCTCACCCGCAACCGCTGGGGCTACGCCTACGTGGCCCCCTTCTTCCTGCTCTTCGCCGCGTTCAGCCTCTACCCGTTCCTGTACACGGCGTGGATCTCGCTGCACAAGACGAGCCTGTCGAACATCGGCGGCGGCACCTGGGTGGGCCTGGACAACTACCGGGCCCTGCTGCAGAGCGAGTTCTTCTGGAACGCCGCCCGCAACACCCTGACCATCGGCATCCTGGCCACGGTCCCGCAGCTGTGCATGGCCCTGGGGCTGGCGCACCTGCTCAACTACAAGATCCGCAACCGCACCTTCTTCCGCACCGTGATGCTGATGCCGTACGCGACCAGCATCGCCGCCGCCACCCTCGTGTTCGCCCAGCTGTTCGGCCGTGACTACGGCCTGATCAACACGCTGCTGGAGGCCGTCGGCCTCGAGCGGATCGACTGGGAGGCCGGCACGCTGAGCAGCCAGGTCGCCATCGCCGCGATCGTCACCTGGCGCTGGACCGGGTACAACGCACTGATCTACCTCGCGGCCATGCAGTCGATCCCCGGCGAGCTCTACGAGGCCGCGGAGATCGACGGCGCCAACCGCTGG
The DNA here is from genome assembly GCF_019112525.1 of Modestobacter sp. L9-4. NCBI lineage: Bacteria > Bacillati > Actinomycetota > Actinomycetes > Geodermatophilales > Geodermatophilaceae > Modestobacter > Modestobacter sp. L9-4. The sequence goes on along the minus strand of NZ_CP077800.1, from coordinate 2,669,268 downwards.
AAGCAGTTCCTGCACGTCACGATCCCGTCGCTGCGCCCGACGATCCTGTTCACCGTCGTCGTCTCCACCATCGGGGCGGTGCAGCTCTTCGGCGAGCCGCTGCTGTTCGCCGGCAACGGCACGACCTCAGGCGGCTCCTCGGGGCAGTACCAGACGCTCGGCCTGCTGATGTACCAGCAGGGCTGGAGCAACTTCCACATCGGTCAGGCGGCCACCACCGCCTGGGCCATGTTCATGATCATCCTGGTGATCGTGGGGATCAACGCGGTCATCAGCCGCCTCCGCACCCGGGCCGAGCGGTAGGAGCCGGACATGACCATCGCCCTCCCTGGCACCCAGACCACCTCCGTCCAGCCGGTCGACCGGCCGGTCACCCGCAAGGGCGGCAAGGGCACGCGGGCCGGCAAGGCCGGCCCGGTGACCTACACGCTGCTGACCCTCACCGCGCTGGTGTCGATCTTCCCGCTGTACTGGACGCTCGTCGCCGGCTCGCACACCAACGCCGACATCGCGGCCACCCCGCCGCCGTTCCTGCCCAACGCCAGCCTGTTCACCAACTTCAAGGCGGCGCTGGAGCAGGCGCCGATCGGCAAGGCGATCCTGAACTCGGTCCTGGTCTCCGGCGCCATCACCGTGGGCACCGTCTTCTTCTGCACCCTGGCCGGGTTCGCGTTCGCCAAGCTGGCGTTCAAGGGCCGCGGCCTGCTGCTGGCGCTGGTGATCGGCACGATGATGGTGCCGACCCAGCTCTCGGTGATCCCGCTGTTCATGATGATCGCGGACCTGCAGTGGGTGAACCAGCTGCAGGCGGTCATCTTCCCGACGCTGGTCAGCGCCTTCGGCGTCTTCTTCATGCGCCAGTACCTGATCTCCTCGCTGCCCAACGAGCTGCTGGAGGCCGGCCGGGTCGACGGTGCGTCGACCTTCCGCATCTTCTGGTCGATCGTCGTCCCGGTGGCCCGTCCGGCGATGGCCGTGCTGGCGATGCTGACGTTCCTCACCGCGTGGAACGAGTTCTTCTGGCCGCTGATCGCGCTCACCAACGCCAACCCGACGGTGCAGGTCGCGCTGGCCGGGCTGGGCTCGGGCTACGTGCCGCAGCAGTCGGTGATCATGGCCGGCACGCTGCTGGGCACCCTGCCGGTGCTCATCGTCTTCACGATCCTCGGCAAGCAGATCGTCGGCGGCATCATGCAGGGAGCGGTGAAGGGCTGACACCGCGCAGGCCCGCCCTGCCGCGTCCCGTCGGCCACGAACTGTGGGACGGCGCGCGGCAGGGCAGTCTGCTGGTGTCCGGTCCGCAGCCCCCGCCGCGCACCGACCACCACACCCCCACGACTCCGGCACGGCCACCCACGGCGTGCCGCCCCACCGACCCACCAGCGAGGAGCACCACCCATGACCTCCACCCACGTGCGCTCCGCGCCCTCCCGGCTCGTCCTCCCGCCCGGCTTCGAGTTCGGCGCCGCCACCGCCGCCTACCAGATCGAGGGCGCCTTCGACGTCGACGGCCGCGGCCCGTCGATCTGGGACACCTACAGCCACACCCCGGGCAAGACGTTCAACGGCGACACCGGTGACGTCGCGGTCGAGCACTACACCCGCTACCCCCAGGACGTCGCCCTGATGAAGGACCTGGGGCTGGACACCTACCGGTTCTCCGTCTCCTGGCCGCGCATCCTCCCCGCCGGCAAGGGCGCGGTCGAGCAGCGCGGGCTGGACTTCTACCGCCGGCTGGTCGACACGATCCTGGAGGCCGGCATCGCGCCGTGGCTGACGCTGTACCACTGGGACCTCCCCCAGGCCCTCGAGGACGAGGACGGCTGGGCCAACCGGGACACGGCCAAGCACTTCGCCGACTACGCCGGGATCGTCTACGACGCCCTCGGCGATCGCGTGCCGCACTGGTCGACGCTGAACGAGCCGATGTGCAGCTCGCTGCTGGGCTACAACGCCGACGCGCACGCCCCCGGCCGCACCGACCCCGCCGCGGCCGCCAAGGCCGTGCACCACCTGCTGCTCGGCCACGGCCTGGCCACCCAGGCGCTGCGTGCCAAGGGTGCCGACCACCTGGGCATCACGCTGAACTTCACCCCGATGTACGCCGCCAGCGACTCCGAGGTCGACGTCGACGCCGCCCGCCGCCAGGACGGGCAGATGAACCGCATGTTCATCACCCCGATCGTCACCGGCGAGTACCCGGCCGACGTCGTCGAGGACCTGGCGAGGGTCGGCGCGCCGCTGCCGGTCCAGGACGGCGACCTCGAGGTCATCGCCACGCCGATCGACTGGCTGGGGATCAACTACTACTACGCCGCGGTCGTCAGCGGTGGGCACGAGCCGCAGCTCCCCACCACCTTCATCGGTTGCGAGGACGTGCGCGAGGAGGCGCAGGACGGCCCGACCACCACCATGGGCTGGAGCCTGAACCCCGACAGCTTCACCGAGCTGCTCGGCCGGATCACCGAGATCGCGCCGGGCCTGCCGCTCTACATCACCGAGAACGGCTCGGCCTGGCCGGACGAGGTCGCCGAGGACGGCGTGGTGCACGACCAGCAGCGGGTCGACTACCTGCACAGCCACCTCGCGGCGATGGCCACCGCGATCGAGGCCGGCGCCGACGTCCGCGGCTACTTCGCCTGGTCGCTGCTGGACAACTACGAGTGGGCCCGCGGCTACGCGCAGCGCTTCGGCATCGTGCACGTGGACTACGACACCCAGGTCCGCACGCCCAAGGACAGCGCGCACGCCTACGCCGAGGTCATCGGTGCGCACAAGCGCCAGCACGAGGCCGGCGCGTGACCGACGTCGACCTGACCGGCCGCCGGGTCCTGCTCACCGGCGCCTCCCGGGGCGTCGGGCGGGCGGTGGCCCGGCGGCTGGTCGCCGCCGGCGCCGACGTCCTGGGCACCGCCCGGGACGCGGCGCTGCTGGACGAGGTGGCCGCGGAGGTCAGCGGCCCGGGCACCTTCGCCCCGGTCGTGGCCGACCTGACCGACCCGGCGACCCCCGCACTGCTGGCCGCGGAGGTCGCGCGGCGGTGGGGCGCCCTCGACGTCCTGTTCAGCAACGCCGGGGTGATGCTGTCCCACGCCGAGCGGTTCGAGGACGAGCCGGCCGGCACGCTGGAGGCCACGCTCGAGGTCAACCTGCTCGCGCCGCACCGGCTGGTGATCGCGCTGCTGCCGGCGCTGCGGGCGGGCACCGAGCCGCGGGTCGTGCACGTCGGCTCCGGTGCCGGCACGATCGACGGGGCCTCCGAGCCGGGCATCGCCAGCTACCGGGTGAGCAAGTACGCGCTCAACGGGCTGATCCTGGTGCAGGCCGCGCAGTTGCGCGGCGAGATCGCGGTCAACGGGCTCGACCCGGGCTGGGTCAAGACCGCCCTCGGCGGCGACGAGGCCCCGGGCACCGTCGAGGAGAGCGCGGCCGGCGCCATGGCCCTGCTCGCCGAGCCGGCCACGGTGACCGGCCGGTTCTTCAAGGACGGCGCCGAGATCCCGTTCTGACCGTGGCACCGAGCACACAGCACCCGCTGCTGGACGACGACGTCCGGCGGCGGGTGCTGTCGTGTCTGCTGGTCGTGCAGCGGCACTCCTGGGACCAGGGGGTGACCGCCGCCGCGCTGGAGGACGCGGGCGAGGCGGCCCTGCTGCGCGTGCTGGCCGACGACGCCGTGGCGCGGCAGCTGCCCGACGGCCGGCTGGCCGAGCTGGACCCGGCGTGCGCGGTGAACAGCGGGGCGGTCGGCGACCTCGTGGCGCTGCTGGCCGCCCGCACCGGCGACGCGGGGCTCTCTGCGGCCGCCCGGCGCCAGCGCGACTGGCTGCTGGCCGGTGCGCCGCGCGCCGACGACGGCACCCTGTTCCACCTGACCAGCTCCCGACAGGTGTGGGCCGACACCGTGTTCATGGTCCTGCCGTTCCTGGCCCGGGCCGGGGAGCCGGCCGCGGCACTGGCCCAGTTCCGCGGGCACCGGGCGCGGCTGCGCGACCCGGCCACCGGGCTGTGGGCCGCCCGCTGGGACGAGGACGCCGGGGCGCCGGCCGACCCGCGCGCCTGGGGCACCGGCAACGGCTGGGTGGCGGCCGGGGCGGCCCGGGCGGTGCACCTGCTGCCCGCCGCCGCCGGTGCCGAGCTGGCCGCGGAGGTGCGTGCACTGCTTGCCGCCTGCCGCCCGCTGCGCCGTCCCGACGGGCGCTTCGGCGACGTGCTCGACGACCCCGCCGGCCCTGCGGACACGAACGTGGCCGCCATGCTCGGCTACGCCGCGCTCACCGGTGCCGCCGAGGGGTGGCTGCCCCCGGCGGACGGCGCGCTCGGCGAGTCGCTCCTCGGATCGGTCGCCGACCGGGTGGACGCCCTGGGCCGGGTCACCGGCGCCAGTGCCGCACCGCACTTCGACCGCCCCGGCCACTCCCCCGAGGCCCAGGCGTTCCTGCTGCTGGCCGACTCCGCCGCCCGGCGATGGCGAACGACCCGGGCCGGCTGAGCGAGCGCAGAACGCACCGGGACAGAACGCACCGGGGCGCCGCGTCGGGTTCGACGCGGCGCCCCGGCTCAGGACAGCGTGCTCAGCGCAGGCGCGGCTCCGAGAGCCACGCGAGCTCGAGCGCCTGCTGCGGGAACCAGGCACCGGCGGCCGGGTCGGTGATGCCGCCCCACTCCGGGTCGGTGGTGCTGCCGGCGATGCCGCGGTTGCAGGAGCCGTCGGACTGCCCCGGGGTCTTCACCCAGAGGTAGGCGTCCAGCAGCGGGAAGGCCTTGTCGGGCTGAGCCTGCGGGGTGTCGCCCAGGCCGCGGCCGGGCGGGTTGCACCAGGTCTGCGGGTCCGGGTACGAGGTGCCCGCAGCCGGGGCCCAGGGGCCCTGGCCGTTGCGGCTGGTGTCGAGCACGAAGTGCTCGGTCGGCTTCACGGTGCCCAGCGCGGCGGCGTAGCGGGAGTTCACCCCGGCGGTGTTGGCCGTCGGGTCGGTGGCGGTGTCGCTCCACTCCTTCATCGGGTCCAGGGCCACACCGGTGAAGTCGTTCGCCGGGCCGCCGCTCCAGTACTGGTCACCACAGCTGCCGTAGTCGCCGGGCTTGACGACGGTGGCGTAGGTGATGCACTCGGAGATCCAGGTGCCGTACTGCTTCAGGTTGGCCGTGTACTGGTAGTTCGAGGTGTTCAGCGCCAGGCCCTGGAACTGCTGCACCTGCGCGCGGACGAGCCGCTCGGAGATCTTGCCGACGTTCTGCCAGCCGCTGTGGCCGGAGTCGAGGTAGACCAGGGCCTTGGGGTTGGCCCGCTCGATGGCCTGGCTGACGTAGGTGATGTCGGCGATGCGGCCCTCGTCGGTGGGCGCCTTGCCCGCGGGGTAGGTGCCGGGCGCGCAGTCGCTGGGCATGAGGGCCAGGCCGTCGGGCTCGATGACGACCGTCACCGTGTCGCCCTTGGCGATGCCGAGTGCCACGCCGTCGGCCCACGCGCGGTAGGCGGCGTCGTCGGCCGCACCGCCCGAGGAGTACTGCGAGCAGTCGCGGCCGGGCACGTTGTAGACGACCACCGTCGGGACGGTGTTCTGCGCCTTGGCCATCAGCACCGCGCGCTGCGCCTCCGACCGCACCTCGGCCGGCGTGCCCTTGGTGAGCCACACCGCCTGCGGGGTGTTCACCTCGGCCTCGACGAGCCCGGCCTCGGCGTAGTGCTTGAGCCGCCGCGCCTCGGTGATCTGCCGGCGTGCGCCCAGGTCGGACTCGGGGGTGAAGAACCGGGTGTCGGCCGGGAGGACCGCCGCACCAGGGGCGGTCAGCGCCGGCGGCTGGACGACCGGCGCGGGGGCGGCAGCCGGGGTGGTCGCGGGCGTGGGGGTGGCCGAGGCAGGGCTGATCAGCGCCACCCCGCCGGCGGCGACGGCCGCGGAGAGGGCCAGCAGGGTCGCGCGCCTGCGGGGCCGGGAGTTCGAGAACATCGTCGTCCTGTCGTCGGTGGGCCCACGGAGCCTCGTCGCTCCGGTGGAAGCGCTCCCACACCGCCCGTGCGGCGGCCCCGGAGATGAGCGGGGGGTTGTGGTCGCAGTCACAGCTTCACCCGAAAGTGGGGTTTCGGCAACAGCCGGTCCACAACTGGTGCCCAGGACCGGCTCCTGAGCGGGGCGCCGACGCCGGCCCGTGGCTCAGAAGCGGCCGCCACCGCTGGAGCCACCGAAGCTGCCACCGCCGAACGACCCGCCGCCGCCCCCGCCGCCACCTCCGCCGCCGAAGCCCCCGCCGAACCCGCCACCGAGGCCACCGCCCCCGCGGCCGCCGCCTGCACCGCCGAGCAGGATGCCGCCCAGCACCAGGCTGCCGACGTCGATGCCGCCGCCGCGCCGGGGCCCGCCGTAACCGCCGCCGTAGCCACCGCCGTACCCGCCGCCACCGAAGCCGCCGGACGACCACTGGTCGACGTCCTGCTGGGCCTCCTGCAGCGCCGCCTGGGCGAGCTGGTCGGCCTGCTGGGCCTCGCGCAGGGCGCCCAGCGGGTCGTCGCCGGCCAGGTACCCGGCCTGGTCGAGGTGGCGCTGGGCCTCGGCCAGCCGGGTGCGTGCGGCGGCCCCCACGGCGCCGCGGCGGGTGGCGATGAAGTCGCCGGCGGCCGCGATGCCGGAACGGGCGGAGAGCACCGTCTGCTCCAGCGCCGCGGTCGCCCGCCGGGCCTGCGCCTGCGCGTCCCGGGCCGGCTGCAGTGCCGCGTCGAGCCGCTGGTCGGCGTCGTCCAGCCGGCGCAGCACGGCGAGGGGGTCGGGCAGCTCGCCGCCCGCGGGCCGGAGCGCCGGCTCGACCTCGGCCACCGCGCGCTCGGCCTGGGCGATGAGCGGGGTCAGCCCGGTCCGGTCGCCGTCGGTGACGAGCGAACGGGCCTCGGCGAGGTCCCGCTCGGTCTCCGCCTGCACGGCGGCGATCCGCGCTCCGGCACCGTCGAGGTCGGCACCGAGCCGGCCGACGGCGTCCAGCATGGTCGCGCTCTGCGTGGCGGCGTCCTCGGCGGCGCGCAGCGGGCCGACCGCTGCCCCGGCCCGGCCCCCGGTCACCGCGGTCCGGGCCTCGGCCAAGGCCGCCTCCGCAGCGGTGAGCCGTGCTGCGGCCTCGTCGACGTTCGCCGCGACCGGTCGCAGGGCGGCTGCGGCGTAGCGGCCGGCGAGCTCCTGCAGCTGCTGCCGGACCTGCGGCAGCCGGGCCTGCAGGGCGGCGATCCGCGGGCCGAGCGCCTCGACGGCCTGCGGTGCGTTGTGCTCCAGGTCGCGGAGCTGACCGAAGGCCGCGGCCTGCTCGTCCAGCCGCTGGTCGGCCGAGCCGGTCAGCCGGACGATCTCGGCGAGCATCCGCCGGGTGGTCGGCTCGTCCTCGGGGACCTCGTCGTCGAGCTGCTGGCGGAGCGTGAACGCCTGCCCCAGCTCCTGCTTCGCCTGGGCCAGCGCCTCGGTGAAGCCCGCGACCGACTGCTCGCCGTAGGTCAGCCGGGCGTAGTCGAGGTCCAACTGCGAGGTCTGCACCGCCTCGTCGACGGCGAGCAGCGTGCCGCTGGCCCGGAACTGCAGCTGCTCGGTGGTCTCGTCGGGGAACGGGTCGGCCGCCCGGGCCTCGGCGACGCGCTGCGCCTCGGCCTGCCTGCGCCGCTGCCGGCTGCGCACGAGTGCGTACCCGCCGCCGCCCACCACGGCCACGCCGGCCAGGACGCCCAGCGCCGCGCCACCCCCGGACCCGCCCTGCAGGCCGTCGGACAGCGCGACGACGGCGCCGGCCCAGTCGCCGGCCGAGAGCATCGGCTCGACGTCGCGGTCCAGGACCCCGGTGATGTCGGACTCCGACGGGCCCACGGTCTCGCCGCGCCAGTAGCCGTACGCGCGCTGGTCGGTGGCCACCGCGAGCAGCAGGTCGTTGCCGCCCATCCCCGACTCCCGGGCGGTCTGCTCCGCCCACTGCGGGCCGGAGAGGTCGTCGAAGGTGGACACGAAGGCGACGAAGAGCTGGACGTCCTCCCCGGAGCGGAGCTCGTCGATCGCCTGCTGCGCGCGGGCCTGGTCGCCGCCGAGCGCACCGACCTGGTCGGTGACCTGACCGGGCAGCGAGAACGGCTCCACCGCGGCCGCCGGACCGGCCGTCAGCAGCAGCGAGGCCAGCACGGCGGGGACGGCGAGCAGTCGGGCGAGGCGGGGCATGGGGTCATCGTTCCCGATCCGCCGTCCGGGGGCGCGATCATGACCGGCGGCCGACTTCTGTTGTCCACGACCGATCGGGGTCTGGCGGCGCCGCGGCGGGGTAGGAGCGGAGCCCCGACCCACACCTGGAGGCACCCGTGCCCAAGACCCACCGCGTCCCCGCCACCGAGCTGCCCCCCGGCGCGGTGCGCCCGGCCGGCCCGTGGGCGGTGGCCAACGCCGACGGCCGGCTCGCCGCCGTGTCCCGCCGGTGCCGGCACCAGCTGGCCGACCTGTCGGCGGGCAGCGTGGACGCCGACGGCTGCTTGGTCTGCCCGTGGCACCAGGCCCGCTACGACCTGCACACCGGCGAGATGGTGTCCGGGTCGCGCGGGTTCCTCGGCTACCACGGCCCGACGCCGGGCTACTCGGGCCTGGTCAAGCGGCTCGGGCAGGTGGTGCGGCTGCGGGTGCGCCGCGCGCGCCGCGAGGGGCCCGACGTCGTCGTCGGGTGACGGGACGGGGTCCCCTCCCGCAGGAGGGGGCCCCGCCGGTCAGCCCTGCGCGGTGAGCGCGTTCCAGGTGGTGCGGCGACGGGCCTGCTCGTCGGGGTCGGGCACCGGCAACGAGGCGAGCAGCCGCTGCGTGTACGGGTGCTGCGGCGCGCCGAGCACCTCGGCACCCGTGCCCTCCTCGACCAGCTGTCCGCGGTAGAGGACGGCGATCCGGTCGGCGAGCAGGTCGACCACGGCGAGGTCGTGGCTGATGAACAGCGCCGCGAACCCCAGGTCGCGCTGCAACTCGTCGAACAGCTCCAGCACCCGGGCCTGCACCGAGACGTCGAGGGCCGAGGTCGGCTCGTCGGCGATCAGCAGTTCCGGCTGCAGCGCCAGCGCGCGGGCCAGGCTGGCCCGCTGGCGCTGCCCACCGGAGAGCTCGTGCGGGAACCGGTCGCCGAACGCGCGCGGGAGCTGCACGGCCTCCAGCAGCTCGTCGACCCGCGGGCGGGCGTCGCGGGCGTCACCTGCCCGCTTGTGCACCACCAGTGGCTCGGCGACCGCGTCGGCGATGGTGAGCAGCGGGTTGAAGCTGGACGCGGGGTCCTGGAACACGAACCCGATCCGCTCGCGGACGGGGCGGAACGTGCGCTCCTTGAACCCGTTCATCTCCGCGCCCAGCACCTGCAGCGAGCCGCCGGTGACCTTGGTCAGGCCGGCCATGGCGCGGCCGATGGTGGTCTTCCCGCTGCCGCTCTCGCCGACCAGGCCGAGCACCTCACCGGGCCGGATGCTGAAGCTGACGCCGTCCACCGCGGTGAAGTCCGGACGCCGGAACCGGCCCGGGTAGACGATCTTCAGGTCGCGCGCCTCGACCACGGGTGCGGCCTCGGCCCAGCCCGGCGCCCGGCGCGCGGCACGCTGCCGGGTGAGCTCGACGCCCTGACCCAGCCGCGGGACGGCGGCCAGCAGCCGCTGCGTGTAGGGGTCCTTCGGCGCACTGAACAGCGTGCGGACGTCGGCCTGCTCGACGATCTCCCCCTGGTACATGACCGCCACCCGGTCGGCGAGGTCGGCGACGACGCCCATGTTGTGCGTGATCAGCACGATCGCGGCGCCGAAGTCGTCGCGGCAGCGGCGCAGCAGCTCGAGGATCTCGGCCTGGACCGTGACGTCGAGGGCGGTGGTGGGCTCGTCGGCGATGATCACGCCGGGGTCGAGCACCAGCGCCTGGGCGATGACGATGCGCTGCTTCTGCCCGCCGGAGAACTGGTGCGGGTAGTGGTCGATGCGCTCCTCGGGGTTGGGGATGCCGACCCGGCGCAGCACGTCGATCGCCTTGGTCCGCGCCTCCTTCTTGCTGAGCTTCCCGTGCGCGCGGAGCCCCTCGATGATCTGCCAGCCCACGGGGTAGACCGGGTTCAGCGAGGTCGAGGGCTCCTGGAACACCATCGCGGCGTCCTCACCGCGCACCTCCCGCAGCTTCGCGCCCCGCAGCGGGACGACGTCCTGCGAGCTGGCGCCGTCCTTGCTGGACAGCACCACCGCACCGCGGACGCGCGCGGTCTCGGGGAGCAGCCCGAGGATGCTGCGCGCGGTGACGGTCTTGCCGCTGCCGCTCTCCCCCACGATGGCCAGCACCTCGCCGGACTGCACCTGCAGGGTGACGCCGGTGACGGCGTCCACCGTGCCGGAGTCGGTGGCGAAGGAGATCCTCAGGTCGGCGATGTCGACGACGGTGCTCACTGGAGCTGTCCTTCCGTGGCGACGACGGCGCCGCCGGGCTCGACGATGCCGGCCGGCGGGGGTGTGGTGTCGGCGGCCTTGCGGCGGCTGCGCAGCCGGGGGTCGGCGAGGTCGTTGAGGCTCTCGCCGACCAGGGTCAGGCCGAGCACGGTGAGCACGATCGCCGCACCGGGGAACATCGAGGTCCACCAGATGCCGCTGGTGACGTCGGACAGCGACCGGTTGAGGTCGAAGCCCCACTCGGCGGCCTTGGTCGGCTCGATGCCGAACCCGAGGAAGCCCAGCCCGGCGAGGGTGAGGATCGCCTCGGAGGCGTTGAGGGTGAGGATCAGCGGCAGCGTGCGGGTGGCGTTGCGCAGCACGTGCCGGGTCATGATCCGCCAGTTGCTGGCACCGATGACCCGGGCGGACTCGACGAACGCCTCGGACTTGACCCGCACCGTCTCGGCCCGCACGACCCGGAAGTACTGCGGGATGAACACCACGGTGATCGAGATGGCCGCGGCGAGGATGCCGCCCCACAGGCTGGACTGCCCCTTGCTGATCACGATGGCCACGACGATGGCGAGCAGCAGGGTCGGGAAGGCGTAGACGGCGTCGGCGATGACCACCAGCACGCGGTCCAGCCAGCCACCGAAGTAGCCGGACACCAGCCCGAGCAGCACGCCCAGGACGATCGAGAGCAGCACCGCCACGACGATGACGTAGAGGGCGGTGCGCGAGCCCCAGATCACCCGGGACAGCACGTCGTAACCGCCCACGGTGGTGCCGAGCAGGTGGTCACCCGAGGGGGCGGTCTGGGCGCCGAACGGGCCGTCGGCGTCGCGCAGCTGGCCGTACTCGTAGGGCGCGAGCAGCGGCGCGAACACCGCGGTGAACACGAAGACGCCCATCAGCACCAGGCCGGCGACGAGCATGCCGCGCTGCAGGCCCACGCTCTGCCGGAGCTGGCTGACGACGGGCAGCTGGCGCCAGGTGCGGCGGCGTCCGGCCCGGTGGGTGGTGGGGTTGGTGGCGGTGGCCATCTCAGTACCTCACCCGGGGGTCGATGAGCGCGGCGATGACGTCGACGATGAAGTTCGTGACGGCGACGATGACGGCGAGCAGGGCGACGATCCCCTGCACCGCGACGAAGTCGCGCGCCTGCAGGTACTCGGCCAGCTGGAAGCCCAGGCCCTTCCACTCGAAGGTCGTCTCGGTGAGGACGGCGCCGACCAGCAGGAGCGCGATCTGCAGGCCGATGACGGTGATGATCGGGATGAGCGCGGGCCGGTAGGCGTGCTTGCGCAGCAGCCGCGACTCGCTGACCCCGCGGGACCGGGCCGCCTCGACGTACCCGGTGCCCAGGGTGCCGATGACGTTGGTGCGCACCAGCCGCAGGAAGACACCCGCGGTGAGCAGGCCCAGCGCGACGGCGGGCAGGACGGCGTGCTGCAGGACGTCGGAGATGACCTTGCCGTCGCCGGTGCGGAGCGCGTCGATGATCGCGATGTTCGTGGGGTTGTCCAGCCGCTGCATCTTGATCTCCGAGCCGGTGGAGGAACGGCCGGCGACCGGCAGCCAGTCGAGCCAGACGGAGAAGACCAGCTTCAGCAGCAGACCGGCGAAGAAGACCGGGGTGGCGTAGCAGAGGATCGCGAAGACCCGCAGCACCGCGTCGGGGGCGCGGTCACGGAAGTAGGCGGCGACCATGCCCAGCGGGATGCCGACGATGAAGGCGACGATCAACGCGTAGACGCTGAGCTCGAGGGTGGCGGCGCCGAAGGTCTTGAGGACGTCGATGACCGGGGTCCGGTCGCTGATCGTGGTGCCGAAGTCCCCGTGCGCGATGCCGGTGAGGTAGTCCCAGTACTGGCTCAGCAGCGGGCGGTCGTAGCCGGCCTCGCGGATGCGCTCGGCGAGCTGGTCGGCCGGCAGCCGGCCGCCGAGGGCGGCGGTGATCGGGTCGCCGGTGGACCGCATCAGGAAGAAGACGGTCGTCACGAGGATGAAGATCGTCGGGAAGATCAGCAGGAAGCGGACCAGCAGGTAGCTGCCGAGGCCGCCACCTCCGCCGCGCTTCCGGCGGGCCGCAGGGGCCGCGGGGTCACCGGCCTCGGTGGCCGGTTCCGTCGTGGTGGTGGTCATCTCTCCCAGTCCATCAGTACCGCCCCTGCCCGAGGTGGGCGGGGCCGGACGTGCGGAGCCCCGGGCGGCCCGCTGTCGCGGGTCGCCCGGGGCCGTGTGCTGTGTGTCTGTTCGATCAGCGGGAGCTGATCAGCCCTTGGTGAGGGCGCCGTACCGGAACTTGAACGAGGCGTCGAGGGTGTCCTCGACACCGGAGACGTCGGTGCCGGTGACGGCGACCTGGGCCCCCTGCAGGTAGGGCACCGTCGACAGGTCGTCGGCCACGAGGTCCTGGATCTGCTCGATCAGGGCCTGGCGGGCGGCGGGGTCGGGGGTGCTGGCCTGCTTCAGGATCAGGTCGTTGACCTGCTGGTTGCTGTAGTGGTTGCTGAGGAAGTTCTCCGTGAGGAAGAACGGCGTCAGGTAGTTGTCGGCGTCGGAGTAGTCCGGGAACCAGCCGAGCTGGTAGGCCGGATACACGTCGGTGGTCCGGTCCTTGGAGTACTGCACCCACTCGGTGGTCTGCAGGTTCACCGTGAACAGGCCGGTGGCCTCCAGCTGGTCCTTGATCAGCGCGTACTCGTCACCCGAGGACGGGCCGTAGTGGTCGTTCGAGTACTGCAGGTTCAGCGTGACCGGCGTCTGCACGCCGGCCGCCTGCAGCCGCTGGGCCGCCTTGTCCGCGTCGGGGGCGCCGGCGCCGTCGCCGTACTTGTCCTTCAGCGGCGTGGTCGCGCCGGTCAGGCCGTCGGGGACGAAGGAGTACAGGGGCGTGTAGGTGCCCTTGTAGACCTGGTCGGCGATCTCCTTGCGGTTGATCAGGTCGGCCACCGACTGGCGCACCGCGAGGGCCTTGGCCGGGTCGGCCTCGGGGGTCTTCGCACCGAAGGGCTGGGTGTCGAAGTTGAACGTGATGTAGCGGATCTCGCCGCCGGGGCCGTCGACGACCTTGACGTCGCTGTTGCCGCGGAGGTCCTCGATGTCGGTCGCCGTCAGGCTGCGGAAGGCGACGTCGATGTTGCCCTCCTGCACGTCGAGCTTGAGGTTCGAGGAGTCGCTGTAGTACTTGACGTTGACCTCGGAGGTCTTCGGCGCGCCCAGCAGGCCCTTGTAGTCGGGGTTGGCCTCGTAGGAGAGCAGGTCGTTGAGCTTGTACCCGGTGAGCGAGTACGGGCCGGCGAAGGCCTTGCCGTCGACGATCGTCTGGTCCGGGGTCAGCGCGTCGGCCGAGAAGACCTCCTCGTCGACGATCGGACCGGCGGGGCTCGACAGGATCTGCGGGAAGACCTGGTCGTCGGGGCTCTTCAGCGTGAACACGACGGTGCTGTCGTCGGGGGCCGCGACGCTGTCGAGGTTGTAGAGCAGCGACGCCGGGCCGTTCTCGTCGTTGATCGCGACCATGCGGTCGAACGTGAACTTGACGTCCGAGGAGGTCAGCTGGTGGCCGTTGGCGAACGTCAGGCCGCTCTTCAGCTTCACCGTGTACTCGGTGGGCGCGGTGAACTCCGCGGACTCCGCGATGTCGGGCTCGACGTCGGGGCTGCCCAGCGGGGTGTTCATCAGGAACGGGTAGATCTGGTTCATGACGGCGAACGAGCCGTTGTCGTACGAGCCGGCCGGGTCGATCGTGGTGACCTTGTCGCTGGTGCCGAGCGTCAGGGCCTCGCCACCGCCGCCGCCGGACGAGCCACTGTCGCCGCTGTCATCGCTGTTGCTGCCGCCGCACGCCGACAGCACGAGCGCCGCCGCCGTGATGCCCGCCGTCATGGCCAGCGTGCGCCGGCCAGTCCTGGACACGGAGTTCAATCCGCCACCTCGTTCTACATGGGGAGGCGGCCCGCGAGGCGCACGCAGGCGCGCCGCCGGGGCCGCCTGTGGCCGTTGGTGGGCCATGAGTAACACAGGTTCTGCGGCGTGACGGAACGGTCGCGGAGGCTGTGATCGTCTTGTGACCACGACCCGTTCGCCGGTGTGACGTGGGCCGCTCGCCGGGCGTTCACCTGCCCCGCGGGTGGCCTCGACCACCTGCGGGGACGCCGCTCAGGCGTCGATGCGGCGGCGGCCCTCGAAGGCCCGGCCGAGGGTGACCTCGTCGGCGTACTCGAGGTCGCCGCCGACCGGCAGGCCGCTGGCCAGGCGGGAGACCGCCAGCCCCAGCGGGCCGACCAGCCGGGCCAGGTAGGCGGCGGTGGCCTCGCCCTCGAGGTTCGGGTCGGTGGCGATGATCAGCTCGGTGACCTGGCCGTCCATGAGCCGGGTCATCAGCTCCTTGACCTTGAGGTCGTCGGGGCCGATGCCCTCGATCGGGCTGATCGCGCCACCGAGCACGTGGTAGCGGCCCTTGAACTCGCGGGTGCGCTCGATGGCCACGACGTCCTTGGGCTCCTCGACGACGCAGATGACGTCGAGGGTGCGGCGGGGGTCGCGGCAGATGCGGCACTGCTCGCCCTCGGCGACGTTGAAGCAGGTCACGCAGAAGCGGACCTCGGCCTGCACCCGCTGCAGCGCCGCGACCAGCCGGACGACGTCGGCGGACTCGGCGGCGAGCAGGTGGAAGGCGATGCGCTGCGCGCTCTTGGGACCGACCCCGGGCAGCCGCCCGAGCTCGTCGATCAGGTCCTGGACAGCGCCCTCGTACACGGTTCTCCTCGTCTGGTGGGGTGCGGGCAGCGGCGCTGCCGCGCACCCCGGTGGGTCAGAAGCCGGGCAGACCCAGCCCGCCGCCACCCAGGCCGCCGGCGAGCGGGCCCATGGTGCTGGCGGCGAGCTCGTTGACGGCGCGCTGGGCGTCACGGACGGCGGCGATGACGAGGTCCTGCAGCGTCTCGACGTCGTCGGGGTCGACGGCGGCCGGGGCGATCGTCAACGCGGTGATGTCGCCGTCGCCGGTCATGGTGACCGTGACCAGCTCACCGCCGGCCGAACCGGTCACCTCGGTGGCGGCCAGCTCCTCCTGCGCGGCGGCGAGCGCCTGCTGCATCTGCTGCGCCTGCGCGAGCAGGGCCGACATGTCGGGCTGTCCTCCGGGTCCCATGCTCCGAGAGTAGGTGGTCCCTCCGACAGGAGCGGCCCACACCGCTGCCGGCCCTCCCGCCGGGTCCCGCCGCGCCCGGATCGAGGTCAGGCCCCTCGCAGGGCCCCGCCGCGCGCGGAGCGGGTGATGGGGGGCGAGGCCAGGCCCCCTCGCCGGGCCCCGGCGCGCGCGGAGCGGGTGGTGGGGGGCGAGGGGGTCCTTCGTCAGTCCTCGATCGGGCGGGCGCCGAGCTGGGTGCGGAGCAGGAGCAGGGCGGCGGCGTGCGGGTCCTGCTCCGGGGTGTCGGCGCTCCCGGGCTCGGAGTCGGCCGCCCGCTCGGCCATCAGCTCGTCGGCCTCAGCGCTCTCGGCCGCCTGGACGGCCGCACGGGCCGCCTCGGGGGTCGCCGGCGGGCCGGCCGTGGCCTGCCCGGGCACGTCGACGACGGTCGCCACCTTCCAGCGGACGCCGAGCAGCTCCTCGACCGACTGCCGCAGGACCTCGCGGTTGAGGTCCTCCCCCATCATCTTGGCCAGCGCCGGCGAGGTGAAGGACAGCGTGAGCGTGCCGTTGGCGAGGTCGTGGACCTGGGCGCTCTTCATCAGGCCCTCGGTCGTGCGCTTGTGCCGCTTGACCACCGCCTGCAGCTCCGGCCAGATCCGCCGCACGTCGGCGGTGGTGAGCGCGGTGTCACCACCAGCCGGCTCGGGCGGGGTCGCCGACACCAGCGGGGTGGGCTCCCCGCCTCGCGGTGACGGCGCGGACTCTGCGGCGGCCCGGGGCGCCGGGGCAGGATCGGCGGCCGGGCGGGCGGGCTCGCGGGGCGCCGGGGCCACCGGGGCGGGCGTGGGCCGGGGCGCCGCGGCGCGGGTGGGCTGCGGCCAGTCCTCGTCGTCGGTGGGCTCAGGCGGCAGCGGGACGTCGGGCTCGTCGTCCGTCGCCGCCGGTCGAGTGCGGGCGTCGGCAGCCGGCGGCCCGCTCTGCGGGGCGGCAGGCGCAGGTGCGGCGGGCGACGAGGCGGCGGGCGGGGAGGCGGCAGGCGGGGAGGCGGCGGCCGGTGCCGCGGGGGCGGAGGTCGCCATCGCGCCGGGACGCGCGGTGACCGGCCAGCCGTCGTCCCCCTCCGGGGCCGGCGCGGCCGGTGCCCGGGTGGATGCAGCCGGGGCGGCCTCGGCCGTCCGCGCCTGGGAGGGCCGGACGTAGGCGGGCCGGGCCGGCGCCGAGGCTGCCGGTGCCGCGGGAGCAGGGGCGGCCGGGGCCGCGGGCGCGGGAGCTGCGGGGGCCGCCTCGGCGACGCGGGCGGCGGCCGGAGCCGGCCGGGGGGCCTCCCGCACCGGCTCGCGCACCGGCGCCGGGGCCTGCGCGGCGGCCTCAGGACGGCCCGCGTGCTCGCCGGCGATCGACATCCGCCGCTCCAGCCGCTCGAGGCGCTGGAGGGTCGCCACGGCCGAGCCGTCGGTGGCCGGCAGCAGCATCCGGGCGCAGACGAGCTCGAGCAGCAACCGGGGCGCCGTCGTCCCGCGCATCTCGGTCAGGCCTTCGTGCACGGTGTCGGCGAGCCGGGACAGCGTGGCCGCGCCCAGCGCCTGCGCCTGGCGGGTCATCAGGTCCAGGCGGTCGGGCGGGCAGTCGAGCAGCCCGTTGCCGCTGGCCTCGGGCACGGCCTCCAGCACGATCAGGTCGCGCAGCCGGTCGAGCAGGTCGGTGGCGAAGCGGCGCGGGTCGTGCCCGGCCTCGACGACCCGGTCGACGGCCTGGAAGACCCCGGGGGCGTCGGAGGCGGCGAGCGCGTCGACGGCCTCGTCGAGCAGCGCCTCGTCGGTGACGCCGAGCAGCCCGACCGCCGAGCGGTAGGTGACGCCCTCGGGCCCGGCGCCTGCCAGCAGCTGGTCGAGGATCGACAGGGAGTCGCGCACCGAGCCGCCGCCGGCGCGCACCACCAGCGGGAACACCGTCGGCTCGACGGTGACGCCCTCGGCCTCGCAGGTGCGCTCCAGCAGCCCGCGCAGGGTGCTCGGGGGCACCAGCCGGAACGGGTAGTGGTGGGTGCGCGAGCGGATGGTCGGGAGGACCTTCTCCGGCTCGGTGGTGGCGAAGACGAAGACCAGGAACTCCGGCGGCTCCTCGACGACCTTCAGCAGGGCGTTGAAGCCCTGCGAGCTCACCATGTGCGCCTCGTCGACGATGTAGATCTTGTAGCGGCTGTGCACGGGGGCGAAGAACGCCTTCTCGCGCAGGTCGCGGGCGTCGTCGACACCACCGTGGCTGGCAGCGTCGATCTCCATGACGTCGATGGAGCCGGGGCCGTCGGGAGCCAGCGCGATGCACGAGCCGCACACGCCGCACGGGGTGGACGTCGGGCCCTGCTCGCAGTTGAGCGAGCGGGCCAGGATCCGCGCCGAGGACGTCTTGCCGCAGCCGCGGGGGCCGCTGAAGAGATAGGCGTGGTTGATGCGCCCGCTGTCGATGGCGTTCATCAGGGGCGTGGTGACGTGCTCCTGACCGACCACCTCGGCAAAGGTCGCCGGGCGGTACTTGCGGTAGAGCGCCAGAGCCACGCCTGCGAATCTACGTGGCCGCACCGACGGTTCCGGTGCGCGTCGCCGTCGGTGCCGGTGCGTCACCGCCCCGGCACCGACGGCAGCCGGCCTACTTCGCCAGGTGCAGGAAGAACTCGACCTGGCCCTGGTCGTCCACCCGGACGAACCCCAGGTTCGGCGCGTCGATGCCGTAGTCGCCGAAGGTGACCGGCACGGCGCCGGAGACGTCGACGCCCGTGGCGGTCCGGACCACGGAGATCTCGGTCTGCACCGGCTTGGTCACCCCGGCCAGCGTCAGCTCGCCGGTCACGGGCACGGTCACCGGGGTGCCGGTGAGCTCGGGCAGGTCGGCGGTCTGGGTCACCGAGAAGGTGGCCGTCGGGTGCGTGGCGACGTCCATGACGTTGTCCCGGAAGTAGCCGTCCCGCCGGGCGGTGTCGGTGGTGATGGAGGCGACGTCGACGGTCACGTCGGCGTCGGCCAGGTCGCCCCCGTTGATGACCACGCCACCCGTCACCTGGTCGGTCGTGCCGGCCACGGTGACGTCGGCGCCGTTGAGCACCTCGTCGACGCGGTAACCGGCCGACGAGTCCGCGGCGATGGTCCAGCTGCCGTCGAGCGCGGCGGGGTCGGCGGCGGGCGCACTGCTGGCCGGGGCCGAGCCACCGGCCGACCCGCTCGTGGTGGACGCCGCGGCGTCGGGCTGGACCTGCACGGTGCGCGCGGGCGGCGCGTCGTCCTCGAGGGCTGCGTAGACGAGCGGCCCGCCGATGGCGCCCGCGGCGACCACCGCCACCACTCCACCCGTGATCCACCAGACGCGACGACCGGCCATGTCCACTCCCGAGGTTGAAGGTTCATGGATCGAACCGCACGAACCTGGGAGGAGCCTGTGGGAGGACGCAAGGGACCCCTCGCACACCCGTCAGAGCCCGCTTATCCTTGCTGCCTTCCGGCCCTGGGGAGGTTCACAGGGTGACGCCGCACGAGGGGTCGTGGACCACTGTAGAGGACGCGCCGGACGAACGGTGCGCCAGGTGTGCGGCCGCCGGGGGCGGCCAGTTGCGGAGGATGGGAGATTCGAACTCCCGAGGGCTTGCACCCAACCCGCTTTCCAAGCGAGCGCCATAGGCCACTAGGCGAATCCTCCACGTGCGACGGCAACTGTACCGGGCCGCTCCCGCGGCGCGCGCCGCTCCCCCTCGTCCGGAGCGCCCACGGACCGCCGGGGTGGTTGAGTGATCGCCTACAGCGTGTACCCGCGACAACCGGAGGGACTGGACATGAGCAGTACCGAGCAGGTGCGGCCCGAGGTGGTCGCCGCGATCGTCACGGCCCTGCAGAACACCGACCCCAGCGACCTCCCGGCCGACGCCACCCGCGCGGAGAAGGACGCCGCCCGGGACGAGTACTTCGCCGGCATGCTGGCCGAGCGGGCCCAGCGCGACCGGCAGACCCGCGCGTGGGAGCTGCTGATGACCCGCGGGCACGACGAGCCGCCGAGCTGGCAGTCGCTGTTCGACGAGCTGCCGGAGAGCTCGCTGGCCGAGCTGGCCGAGCTCTACGACGCCCTGCCCGAGGGAGCACAGACGGAGTACGTGCGCCGTTACGGCGCCCCGGTCTCCGCCTGACCCGCGGACCGGTGGGCGTGCGGGCAGGACAGGGGTGACAGCGCCGGGTTCCCGGGTGGCCGGGCGCTACGTCGTGCGCTCCCGGCTCGGTGGCGGGGCGATGGGCGCGGTCTGGCTGGCCCGCGACGAGCTGCTGGGCCGCGACGTGGCGGTCAAGCAGGTGATCGTCCCGGTCGGCAGCGACCCCGAGGCCACCGCCGGGCACCGCGAGGCGGCCATGCGCGAGGGCCGGATCGCCGCCCGCCTGACCCACCCGCACGCGGTGTCGGTCTACGACATGGTCGACGACGGCGGGACGCCGTGGCTGGTCATGGAGTACCTGCCCTCCCGGAGCCTGGCCCAGGTGCTGACCGAGCAGGGCACGCTGGCGGTGCAGCAGGTCGCCCAGATCGGTGCCCAGGTCGCCGACGCCCTCGTGGCCACGCACGCCGCGGGCGTCGTCCACCGCGACGTGAAGCCGGGCAACATCCTCATCGGCGAGGGCGGCCGGGCCGAGGGCCTGGTGAAGATCACCGACTTCGGCATCTCCCGGGCCCGTGGCGACGTCTCGCTCACCCAGACCGGCGTGGTCAAGGGGACGCCGGCCTACCTGGCCCCCGAGGTCGCCCGGGGCCAGGACCCCGACGAGGCCAGCGACGTGTACTCGCTGGGCGCGACGATCTTCGCCTGCCTGGAGGGCACCCCGCCCTTCGGCATGACCGAGAACCCGCTGGAGATGCTCTACCGGGTCGCCGGCGGCGACTTCACCCGGCCGCGGCACGCCGGCGCGCTGACCCGGCCGCTGATGCGGATGCTCAACTCCGACCCCACGAAGCGCCCGACGATGACCGAGGTGCGCGACCAGCTCGCCGGGCTCGCCGCGGGCCGGGACCGCGACGTCACCGACGTGCTCGCCGCGCGCACGCCCATCGCGACGACGCTCACCGACGTCCGGCCGGTGGGCGGCCGGGCGATGCCCGCGGTGCCGCCGAGGGCCGAGCAGTCGGTCGTCGCCCCGGTCCCGACGCCCCCGCCGCCGCTGGTCGCGACGCCCGACGAGCCCCCCACCGCCGAGCCCGTCGAGCGGGCGGCGACCGCCGTCGAGCCGGCCGCGGCTCCCCCGGCGCAGCCGCCGGCCGACCCGCCGTCCGCCGGCCGCTCCCCGGTGCCGGCCCGACCTGCCGGCCGCCGCCGGGGCGCCGTGCTGCTGGGGGCACTCGTCGTCGTCCTGCTGCTCGCCGGCATCGGGCTGTTCCTGGTCAGCCAGAACGGCGACGGCTCCGAGGCGTCCGCCCAGACGGGGCTGCCCACGCCGACGGCATCCGCCACGCCGTCGGAGACCAGCACGTCGTCCTCGCCGAGCTCGTCGGAGGCGTCGTCCTCGGAGGCGGAGGAGACGACCCAGGCACCCGAGACGTCGTCGGCGGCGCCCAGCTCGACCCCGGCGGAGACCACCTCCGCGGCGCCGAGCTCGCCCGCCGGGCCCGAACAGGGCTCGGCGGAGGAGGTCCGGCAGGCGCTGACCAGCTACTACGCGCTGCTGCCCGGCGACCCGGAGACGGCCTGGGAGCGCACGGGCCCGACGCTGCGCGCCGCGGAGCCCCGCCCGGACTACATCCGCTTCTGGGACCGCTTCAGCTCCGTCAGCCTGGGTCCCGTCTCGGCCTCCGACGGGTCGCTGACGGCCACCGCGCCGGTGACGTTCGTGGAGGACGGCAGCCGGTCGCCCGAGCAGCACCGCTTCACCCTCGTCCGCGGGGACGACGGCCGACTGCTGGTCGACTCCGACGTCCCGGTCTGACAGCCGCTACGGTGCGCTGATGATCGTCCAGAGACTCCCGATCGTCTGTTCGACGCTCGCCGCGGCGCTGCTGCTCGTCGGCTGTTCGTCGTCCGGGACGACGCCCTCGGCCGCCGGGTCGGCCCCGGCGGCCGACCCGTCCGCAGCCGCCTCCTCCTCCGCGGCCGCGTCGTCCGCCGCGGCCGCCTCGTCCGCGGCCGCAGCCGCCTCCTCCGCGGCCGACCTGGACGCCGAGCGCAAGGAGACCTTCTGCCGCGACGCGCCGGGGCTGCTGGGCGACGTCAGCACCGACCTGCAGAGCGTCGCCGGCGCGCCGGAGACGGCGCCGCAGAAGCTCGCCGAGGTGGTCGACCAGCTGTCGGCCGTCGAGCCCCCGGCGGAGGCCGCCCCTCAGTGGCAGCGCCTGGTGACCGCCACCAGCGACATGCGCGACCTGGTCGGCCGGGCGGACCTCACCAACCCCTCGGCGAACGTCGGCCTGGCGCCGGAGCTGCAGCGGCTGCAGACCGAGCTGACCGAGTCCGGCACGGCGATCGACGACTACGGCAAGGCCAACTGCTGACGACCCCGGACGCGACGACGGCGGCGCCTGATCCGGTGTGGATCGGGCGCCGCCGTCAGGTGCGGTGGCGGTGGGATTTGAACCCACGGAGGCTATGAACCTCACACGCTTTCGAGGCGTGCTCCTTCGGCCGCTCGGACACGCCACCGCCGGAGAGACTACAGGCCCCGCTTGGCAGCGAAGAAGGCACGTAGCAGCGCGCCGGACTCCCCGGCCCGCACACCGGCCACGACCTCGGGGCGGTGGTTGAGCCGGCGGTCCCGGACGACGTCCCACAGCGACCCGGCGGCACCGGCCTTGGGGTCGTCGGCGGCGTAGACGACCCGGGCCACGCGGGCCAGCACGCTCGCGCCGGCGCACATGGTGCACGGCTCCAGGGTCACCACCAGCGTCGCGCCGGTCAGCCGCCAGCCGTCACCGTGCACCCGGGCCGCCTCGCGCAGTGCCAGCACCTCGGCGTGCGCGGTGGGGTCACCGCGCCGCTCCCGCTCGTTGGCGGCCTCGGCCAGCACCGCGCCGTCGGGGCCCAGGACGACGGCGCCGATCGGCGTGTCGCCCCACCCCTGCGCGGCGGTGGCCAGCTCGAGCGCCCGCAGCATCGCCTCGTCGTCGGTCACGGGGACATCCTCCGCACCGCCGGGCCCGGCACCCGGACGGGCCCCCGCACGGACCCTCAGCCGGCGAGCGCGGCCACCAGCTCGTCGGCGAAGCCGATCCGGGCGGCGATGGCCAGCACGACCTCGTCGGCCCACAGGTCGTCGGAGTCCAGCAGCACGGAGAGCTCCTCGGCGGGCAGGCCGGCGTCGGCGAGGACGTCGAGGTCACCGCCCGGGATGCCCTGCTCGTCGTGGTCGAAGGCGTCCTCGACGGTGCTGGCGGCCTCGACGTCGATGCCGTACCGCTCGACCGCCTCGGCGGCCAGCAGCCACTCCTGCAGCGTCGCGTCGCTGATCAGCGCGCGGACCATCCCGCCGGGGCCGTGCCGCAGCACGACGAAGTAGAGCCGGCTGTCGACGACGACCACGAACGGGCCGGGCCAGCCGGGCGCCCCCGGCTCGCCGAGCGCCCGCTCCAGCGCCGGGAGCTCGCTGTCGGCGTCGGGTGCCAGCAGCTCGCACTGCCAGCGCCCGTCGATGCGGGCGACCCGGACGGCGAAGCTCTGCGGCAGCGTGGTGCCGGGGTCCGGCGGGGTGGTCATAGCCTGTAGATCATGGCCGACCCGTCCCCTGGCGACAGCAGGCCACCGGCCTTCCCCGTGCCGACGATGCCGGTCCCGCCGGTGTCGGTGGTCGGGCTCGGGCAGCTGGGCGGGTCCCTCGCCGCGGCGCTGGTCGCGGCCGGCCGGCCGGTGTCCGGCTGGGACGTGGACCCCGTGGCCCGCGCCGCCGCCGAGGACCACGGCGTGCAGGTCACCCAGGAGCTCACCGGCGTCGTCGTCCTGGCGGTCCCGCTGCCGGTGGTGTCCACCGCGCTCGAGGGGCTGCGGGTCGACCCGGGCGCCACGGTCACCGACCTCGGTTCGGTCAAGGTGCCGGTGCTGGCCGGGTTGGGCGCCGCGCTCGGTGACCGGTTCGTCGGCGGGCACCCGATGTGCGGCACGGAGCGGTCCGGCCCGGACGCCGTCGACCCGGCGCTGTTGACCGGCGCCCGCTGGGCGCTGTGCCTGGAGCCGGGCACCGACCTGCGCCGCTGGCTGCGGGTGGCGGAGATCGCGCTGGCCGTGGGCGCGGAGGTCGTGCCGGTCACCGCGGCCGAGCACGACGACGCGGTGGCCGCGATCAGCGCCGTCCCGCACCTGCTCGCCGCCGCGCTGGCCGCCGCCGCGGGGCAGGCCGGGCCGCTCGCGCTGTCGCTGGCGGCCGGGAGCTTCCGGGACGCGACCCGGGTGATGGGCAGCGACCCGGCCTTCGTCACCGCGCTGGTCGAGGGCAACGCCGCACCGACCACCGCCGCGCTGGACCGGGTGCGCGCCCAGCTGGACCGGCCGTGGCCCGAGCTGGTCGCCGAGGGCCACGCGGTGCGCACCGCCGCCACCGGCCGCCGTCCGGTCCGGGTGCCGCTGGAGCGCGCCGCACTGCTGTCGCTGGGCCGCTCCGGGGGTGCGGTGACCGGGCGGCTGGCCGCCTTCGTCGAGGGCTGGGTCCCCGAGCCTGCCTGAGCCGTAGGCATGACCTCGGCGCCGAGAGGGCAAGCTGGGCGCATGGCAGACGACGACAAGGACATCCACGCCCAGATCGAGGCGCTGGTCGAGGAGGAGCACGCCCTCCGCAACGCGACCGAGCACACCGCGGAGCAGCGCGCCCGCCTCCACCAGATCGAGGAGGAGCGCGACCAGCTCTGGGACCTGGTCCGCCAGCGCGACGCCAAGCGCCAGTACGGCGAGGACCCGGCCGAGGCGCAGGCCCGCCCCGAGCCGCAGGTCGAGAACTACCTGCAGTAGCCGGACCGGACGGCGGCCGCGCACCGGCCGCCGTCCCCCGATCGGTGGGACCTGCTGCCCCCGGAACACTTCAAGGCCGAAGTGTGTGCGAAGTTGATCTCCGGGTAGACAGGACGACGCAGGCCGCGCGGTCCGGCGCGCGGGTGCGGCAGACAGGAGCTCGTCGATGGCAGTCCAGGGTGCAGTCACTCCGCGGGAGGTCCGCCGCGCGGTGGTGACCGGCGGGGCCGGGTTCCTCGGTTCCCACCTGTGCGAGCAGCTGCTCGACCGGGGCGTCGAGGTCGTCTGCCTGGACAACTTCCTCACCGGGTCGCCGGAGAACGTGCTGCACCTGATGGAGCACCCCGGCTTCCGGCTGGTGCGCTGCGACGTCACCGACTACGTGCACGTGCCCGGACCGGTCGACCTGGTGCTGCACTTCGCCTCCCCCGCCAGCCCGCTGGACTACCTGAAGATGCCGATCGAGACCCTCAAGGTCGGCAGCCTGGGCACCCTGCACGCGCTGGGCCTGGCCAAGGAGAAGGGCGCCCGCTTCTTGCTGGCCTCCACCTCCGAGGTGTACGGCGACCCGCTGCAGCACCCGCAGCGCGAGGACTACTGGGGCAACGTCAACCCGGTCGGCCCGCGCGGCGTCTACGACGAGGCCAAGCGGTTCAGCGAGGCGCTGACCACCGCCTACCGCACCTCGCAGGGCATCGACACCGCGATCGTGCGCATCTTCAACACCTACGGCCCGCGGATGCGCGCCGACGACGGTCGCGCCATCCCCGCCTTCGTCGGTCAGGCGCTCTCCGGACGGCCGCTGACGGTGGCCGGCGACGGGTCGCAGACCCGCTCCATCTGCTACGTCGACGACACCGTGCGCGGCATCCTGGCGCTGGCGCTGTCCACCGAGACCGGCCCGATGAACGTCGGCAACCCCGACGAGCTGTCGATGCTGGAGCTGGCCCGCTGGATCGTCGAGCTCACCGGCTCGGAGTCCGAGATCGGCTTCATCGACCTGCCCGTCGACGACCCGAAGGTGCGCCGCCCCGACACCACGCTGGCCACCGAGGCCCTCGGCTGGGCGCCGACGGTCACCTCCGAGGAGGGCCTGCGCCGCACCGTGGCGTGGTTCGCCGCCCAGCGCGAGGCGGCGCTGACACAGGTCGGCTGACCACCGGGCGGTGGTCAGCGGCCCCTGACGTGGCCTGTCCGGATGGGTACAGTTGCCCACCGACGACGGCCGCTCGCCCAGGGGGCGCCGGGCACCCGTGAGGGGCCTGGGGACACGACGGAGATCCCAGATGGGGCGCCACGCCCACACCCGTGCCCGTTCCGACCGCCGCCGCCCCGCCCTGCTGGCCGGGCTGGCCGCGATCGTGGCCGCCGTGGTCGTGGCCGGGCTGGTCTGGTGGACCAGCGGTGACCGGTCCGCTCCCCCCGCCGCGGACGCCGCTGCCTGCACCGACCGGCGCACCGTGCCGGTCACCGTCGCCCCCGAGCTGGAGCAGCTGGCCGGGCAGCTGCTCGACCAGCCGCTCGACCTGGGTGGTGGCGCCTGCGCGGTCGCCGAGGTGACCGCCACCGAGCCGCTGCAGACCCTGGCCGACCTGGGCGCGCTGGGGGCGGACGCGCAGCCCGAGGTGTGGGTGCCCGACTCCTCGCTCTGGGCGGCGCGCGCCGGTGACAGCCGCCTGCAGGCCGCGGGCTCGATGGCCACCTCCCCGCTCGTGCTGGCCACCAGCCGCGCCGCCGCCGAGCAGCTCGGCTGGACCGCGACCCCGCCGAGCTGGGGCGAGGCGCTCACCACCGACCGCCCGCTGGCCGTGCCCGACCTCGCCGCCAGCGCCGAGGGCGTGTCGGTGCTGGCCGCCGTCCGGCAGTCCCTCGGTGGCGGTGACGACGCCGACAACGCCGTCGTCGAGGCCGTGCTGGCCGCCGGGCGCGGCGACGTCCCGACCGTCGCCGACGCGCTGGCCGCCGGCACCGCCGGCGGCGCGGACGCCCCGCTGGTGCCGGTCAGCGAGCAGGAGGTGCTCGCGGCCAACCAGGCGGCCGGCTCCGACGCCCTGGTGGCCGTCTACCCGCGCGAGGGCTCCCCGTCGCTGGACTACCCGGTGCTGCGGCTGCCCGTCGACGACGACCTGCAGCGCCGCGCGGTGGACGCCGTGGTGCAGGCACTGACCGCGGACACGGTCGGCGAGCAGGCGCGCGCCGCGGGCTTCCGCGACCAGCAGGGCGGCTCCCCGCTCGGGGCGGGCACCGGCACCGGCGTCCAGGAGGCCGCCCCGCAGCCGGTCGAACTGGACGCCGCTGCGGTGCAGGCGCTGCTCGGCCGGCTGTCCAGCCTGGCGACGCCGTCCCGGCTGCTCACCGTCATGGACGTCTCCACCTCGATGGAGGCCCCGGCCGGCGACGGCACCCGGGCCACGCTGGAGCGCGACGCCGGCAAGAGCGCGCTGAGCCTGCTGCCCGACTCCCACTCCGGCGGCGTCTGGGCCTTCGCCCACCGGCTCGACGGCGACCGCGACTGGGTCGAGCTCGCGCCGCTGCGCACCTTCGGCGCCGACGCCGGCGACGGGAAGACGCAGCGGCAGCTGATCGACGAGCAGTTCGACACCCTCCCGGACCGGCTCTCCCCCGGCGGCACGGGCCTCTACGACACGACCCTGGCCGCGGTGCGCGCCGCCCGGGACGCCTACGACCCGAACGCGGTGAACACCGTCGTCCTGATCACCGACGGCGAGGACGACGACGACGAGGCCGCCATCGACCTCCCGGCGCTGCTGGACACGCTGCGCTCGGAGGCCGACCCGGCGCGTCCGGTGAAGGTCGTCGGCATCGCGCTGGGCCCGGACGCCGACCTGGGGGCGCTGCAGCGGATCGGCGACGCCACCGGCGGTGCGGCCTACCCGTGCCTGGACCCCGAGGACCTGCAGGGCGTGCTCTTCGACGCCATCCGCCGCCGCAGCTGATGGAGTCCCCAGGGTGCACATCTGGCGCCCTGGGACTCCGTCAGAGCAGTGCGTCGAGGGCGGCGGTGACCTCGTCGACGGTGATGCGGGCGAGCGCGGGGTCGAGCGCGGTGCCGTGCGGGTCGCCGGTGCCGTCGCCGTGCCAGAGGACGACGTGCTGCGGGCGTGACGGCGGGCCCCACAGCGCCGGGGACACCGGGCCGAACAGCACCACCGAGGGACGCCGGTAGGCCGTGGCGAGGTGGGCGACCCCGGTGTCACCGCAGACGACGACGGCCGCGGCGGCGACCACCGCGGCCAGCCCGAGGGAGCTGGTGCGCCCGGCGAGCACCGCGTCGTCGGGGAGCCCGGCAGCGGCGGCCACCGAGCGGGCCAGCTCGACCTCGGCCGGGCCGCCGGTGACGCGCACGTCGTGGCCCTGCGCCCGCAGGTGCCGGGCGACGGCGGCGAACCGCTCGGCCGGCCAGCGCCGTCCGGGGAACGCCGCGCCGGGGTGGACGACGGCGACGCCGCGCACCGGCGGCTCGACGTCGGGGACCCGCAGGTCGAGCGCGTCGGGGGCGCAGCGGACGTCCAGGCCCTCGTCGACCAGCCGGCACCAGCGCCGCACCTCGTGCTCGTCGGCGTACCAGGTGGGGCCCGGGTAGCCGGGGCTGTCGAAGGTGAGCAGCCGCTGCGGGTGCAGGCCGGCGACGACCACGTGCGAGGCCGGGCCCTTGCCGTGCAGGTCGACGGCCAGCTCCGGCGGCGGGCCGGCCCAGTCCAGCGGCTCGAGCTCGACGGCGGGCAGCACCTCGTCGACGGCGTCGATCAGCGCGGCCAGCGGCTCCAGCGCCCGCGTCGTCGCCAGCACCAGCCGATGACCGGGGACGGCGGCCCGGATGCCCCGGATCGCCGGCACCCCGGTCAGCAGGTCCCCGAGCCCCAGCGGCCGCAGGACGACCGCGGTCGGCCGCCCGTCGGGGCCATGCTCGCGAACATGGCCTCCTGGTGCGGCCGTCACACTCGGGAGCGCTCGACCAGGGCGGTGGTCGAGTGGCCGTCCAGGTAGGGCAGGACGACGGCCTGGCCGCCCCAGGTGCGCAGCACGGCGGACTCGGGCAGGTCGGCGCCGGCGTAGTCGCCGCCCTTGGCCCACACGTCCGGCCGCAGCCGCTCCAGGACCGCCGACGGGGTGTCCTCACCGAAGACGACGACGGCGTCGACGAACTCCAGCGCCTCGAGCACCCGGGCCCGGTCCTCGGCGGCGACCAGCGGGCGCGTCGGGCCCTTGAGCCGGCGCACCGAGTCGTCGGAGTTGATGCAGACGACCAGGCAGTCGCCCAGCCCGCGCGCGGCCCGCAGCGTGGCGACGTGCCCGGCGTGCAGCAGGTCGAAGCAGCCACCGGTGGCCACGACCGTTCCACCGGCGGCGCGCACCCGGGCGAGCAGCGCGTCGACGTCGGGGGCGGTGGGCTCGGCGGCGGCCGGTGCGGCGTCCCACGCGGTGGCCCCGCCGCGACCGACGAAGGCGCCGGCGGCCGCGACGGCGGCGGTGACGGCCTCGCCGGTCACGGCACCACCGGCGAGCGCGACGGTGACCGCGGCGGCGAAGGAGTCACCGGCACCGCACGGGTCGCCGCCGGTGACCGGGGTGGCCGGCACGACCATGGGCGCGCCCTCGCCGTAGGACAGCAGCGCGCCACGGGCGCCGAGGGTGACGGCGACCGCGCCGACGCCCCAGGCCCGGATCAGCGCCTCGGCGCGCGCGCCGACCGCGGCCAGACCGTCGCCGGTGACCTCGGGCGCCACCCGGGCGGCCTCGGACCCGTTGGGCGTGACCAGCCGGACCGACGGCACGGGGTCCGCGCCGCGCGGGTGCGGGTCCCAGACGACCGGGCCGCGGGCGGCGGACAGCGCGGCGCGCACGTCGGGAGCCGACGTCGTCCCGCGGCCGTAGTCGGCCACGAGCACGGCGGACGCGGTCGCGATGGCCTCGGCCGCCGCGGCGGGCAGGGCGCCGAAGGTCGTCGTCGCTCCCCCGGTGTCGAGCCGGGCGACGGAGTGGTCGCCGACCCGGATGCGCTGTTTGACCGCGGTGGGGCTGGTCGCCGGGATCTCGATGAGCTGCACCCGGCCGGCGAGCAGCGCCCGCAGCCGGTCGGCACCCTCGTCATCGCCGACCGGGGCCACGAGCGTGACCTCCTCGCCCGAGGACGCGGCCAGGACGGCGGCCAGCGCGGCACCGCCAGGGCGCTCGTGGGTCACGGCGTCGTCGATGACGGGCACCGGCGCGTCCGGGGTGAGCCGGGAGGCGGTGCCGACCAGGTCGACGTCGAGCAGGGCGTCACCGACGACGACGATCACTGCACGACCTCCACGTGGTTGGTGGTGGACACCCGCGGCGACTCGGCGAGCACCGCGGCGTCGAAGGCGGCGCACAGCAGGTGCAGCGCGACCAGGTGGCACTCCTGCACGGTGGCGGTCCACTCCGAGTCGATGCACACCGCCTCGTCGGCGATCGCGGCCAGCGGGTTCGGCGCCGGCCCGGTCATCGCCAGCACGGTGATGCCGCAGTCGCGGGCGCGGCGGGCGGCGGCGACGGCGTTGGGACTGCGGCCCGACGTCGACAGCAGCACCAGCACGTCGCCGGGGCGGCCGTGCGCCTCGACCTGGCGGGCGAACAGCTCGTCGGCCGGGTAGTCGTTGGCGATCGCGGTCAGCGAGGAGGTCTCCGCGGTCAGGCAGATCGCGGAGAACGGCGGGCGGTCGGCGCGGTAGCGGCCCACCAGCTCGGCGGTGAGGTGCTGGGCCTGCGCGGCACTGCCGCCGTTGCCGGCGGCGAGCAGCCGGCCACGGGACTCGCCGGTGAGCACGTCGGCGAGCTGCCGGCCCCAGCGGTCCAGGACGTCGACCTGCGCGCTGAGACTGCCCAGTGCCGCGCTCAGCGAGGCGACGTGGTCGTGCCCGGTCAGGTGCGTGCAGGCGTCGGGCGAGACCACCTCACGGTCGGTGGACTGCGTCATCGAGCGACCTCCATGGTGGATCGGGCGGCCAGGACCTGGCGGTAGACGGCGTCGGTGTCGGCCACGACGCGGGACCAGCGGTAACGGGTGCGGGCGCGCTTGACGCCGGCGGCGCCGTAGCCGGCCCGGCGCTCGTCGTCCGCGAGCAGGGATGCCAGCGCGGCGCCGAGGGCGGCTGGGTCGCGCGGGGGCACGAGGTCGCCGGTGACGCCGTCGGCGACGGAGTCGGCCAGCCCGCCGACGGCGGTGGCCACGACCGGGCGGCCGCAGGCCATCGCCTCCAGCGGGGTGATGCCGAAGGGCTCGTACCAGGGCACGGCGAGGACGACGTCGGCCGAGCGGATCCAGCCCGGGACGTCGGCCCGCGAGACGGCACCGGTGAACACCAGCCGGTCGGCCACCCCGAGCTCGGCGGCGATCGCACGCAGCCGCTGGACCTCGGGGTCGGCGTCCAGCAGGTGGGTCTGCGGCCCGCCGACGACGACCAGCTCGGCGCCGGGGACGGCGGGCAGGGCACGGACGGCGTCCTCCTGGCCCTTGCGCTCGACGAGCCGGCCCAGCACGAGCAGCCGCGGGCGCCCGGAGCGCTCGGCGACCGGGCCGCGCGGGGTGAACTCGGCAGTGTCGACGCCGCACGGCACGATCGAGACGCGGTCGCCGGTCAGGCCCATCCGGGACAGCTCGAGGACCTCGTCGGTGCAGGTGGCGATGACGTGCTCGACGTCGGCGCACAGGCCGCGCTCGAGGTCCAGGCGCTGCTCGGGCGAGGTGTCGGCGTCGCCCTGGTGCCGGCGCTTGACCGAGCCGAGCGCGTGGAAGGTCTGCAGCACCGGGATGCCGAGACCCGCGGCGGCCTGCACCGAGGCCAGGCCGCTCATCCAGAAGTGGGCGTGCACCAGGTCCGGCGGCTGCAGCACCCAGGCGGCGCGCAGCACGTCGGCGAAGGTGCCCATGTGCTGCAGCAGGTCGTCCTTGGGCAACACGGTGGCCGGGCCCGCGGTCACGTGCACGACGTCGTAGCCGTCGGCGGTGCGCACCCGCTCGGGGAGCGCGGCGTCGTCCCGGCGGGTGTGGACGGTGACCTCGTGACCGCGGGTGGCCAGGCCGGCGGCCAGCGCGGCGACGTGCACGTTCTGCCCGCCGGCGTCGACCCCGCCGATGGCGGCCAGCGGGCTGGCGTGCTCGCTGACCAGCGAGATCCGCAGCCGGTAGGCGTCCAGGACGTCGGCGGTCACCGGGTCACCTCCGCCAGCAGCGCGTCCCAGTCGGCGAGGAAGCGGTCCAGGCCGTAGCGCCCGAGCGCGGCGGCGCGGGCGGCCTTGCCGGCCAGCCGGGCGGCGTCCGGCTCGTCGACGAAGTGCTTGAGCGCCCGGGCCAGGACCGCGGGGTTCGTCGACAGCACGCCGGCCTCGGCAGGCACCGCCTCGACGGCCTCGGTGGTGGCCAGGCCGACGACCGGCATGCCCAGGTGCATGGCCTCCAGCAGCGACAGGCCCAGCGACGTCCAGCGCACCGGGTGGACGTAGACCCGGCGGCGGGCCAGCTCGCCGTGCATCGCGTGCTGCGGCGGGTCGTCGAACAGCCCGACCCGCTCGGGGTCCAGGCCGTAGCGCTCATGCAGGCCGGTCAGGCCCATGCCGAAGACGTCGAGCGGGGCGGCCGAGCTCAGCAGCGGCAGCAGGTCGCCGCCGGTGTACCGGCCGCGGCGGACCGGCTCGTTGACCACGACGCCGGCCCGGGCGAGCTCGCCGGTGTAGCGCTCGCCGGGGTCGACGATGCCGTGCTCGATCACCGTGGTGGGCGCCGAGCCGTTGTCGTAGAAGAGCTGGTTGAAGTAGGTGACGTGCGCGATCGGGATCTCGGCCTGGTCGGCCAGCGGGTGCCGGGTGTTGGGCACCGAGCCGTCGGGGGCGTTGTGCTCCAGGAACACCGCCGGCAGGTCGCGGCCGGGCTCGCGCCCCAGCCACTCGCGCACGAGCTCCAGGTCGCGGGTGCGCTGCAGGACGACGACGTCGGGCTGCTCCTCGCGCAGCTGCTCCGGCGTCACCTCGCGCACCGAGGCGGGCCAGTCCCAGGTGCGGGCGCGGCCCAGGCCGTCGGGCCCGCGGCCCGGGACGATCGGCAGAAGGTACTCGTGGGCGCCCTGGACGAAGGACGTCGTCCACGAGCCGTGCACGTGCCAGAGCAGGACCTTCACGCGGCCACCAGCTTCTCGACGGCGGCGACGACGTCGGCCGCGGTGACGGAGGACAGACAGGGGTGCCCCGGCACCGGGCACTCGCGGGCCCGGGAGTCACGGCAGGGGGCGGACTGGTCGCCGAGCAGCACGGTCGGGACGCCGTAGGGCGCCCACCGCACGGCCGGCACGACCGGGGAGAACAGCGAGACGACCGGCGTGCCGACGGCGGCGGCCAGGTGCGCGGGGCCGGTGTTGCCGACCACGACCGCGGCGGCGCCGTCGAGCAGCGCCGCCATCTCCGCCAGCGTGGTGGCCCCGCCGAGGTCGGTACCGCGGGTGCCGGCGACGGTGGCGGTGAGCTCCCGCTCCCCCGGCCCACCGGTGACGACGACGCGGTACCCGGCATCGGCGAGCGCCTCGACGGCCTCGCCGCAGCGCTCGGCCGGCCACGCCCGCGCCGGCACGCTCGCGCCGGGGTGCAGGACGACGTAGCCCGGCTCCCGGTCCACGGCGGGCAGCGGACGACGGACGGCGAGCCGGCCGTCGTCGCCGTCCGGCAGCTCGAAGCCGGCCGCGCGGGCCAGGGACAGGGCGCGCTCGGGCTCGGGCTGGTCGTCGTCCACACGGTGCCGGACGTCGAGCAGGGAGCCGGGGTAGTCGACGCTGATCGCACTGATCCGGCCCACCCCCGCGGTGCGCAGCACCAGCGCGAGCGGCAGCGGCGACTGGTGGAAGCTCGTGCTGATGACCGCCTCGGTGACGCCGGCGGCTCGCACGCGGTCGGCCAGCGCCGCCAGGTCGGCGGCGTCGACCGGCTGCGGGTGACCGTCGATCCACGGGCAGTGCCAGGTGAGCACCTCGTCCACGCCGGGCAGCAGCTCGGCGGCGGCGGTGCCCTGCGGGCTGGCCAGGAACACCACGCGGTCGGCGCCGTGCGCGACCGCGCGCACCAGCGGGCCCTGCAGCAGGACGTCGCCGGCGTTGTCCAGCCGGGCGACGAGGACGGTGCGGCTCACCAGGCTCCCGCCAGCACGTCCTCGACCGCCTCGGTGAGCGTGGGCGCGCGGTGGCGGGCAGCGGTGACCTCAGCGGGAAGGGTGACCGGCGTGGGCACGAGGATGCCCCGCGCACCGGCCGCGGCCGCGGCGCCGACGTCGGCGGCGATGTCGCCGATGACCACGCAGCGGGCCGGCTCGACGCCCAGCTCGGCGCAGGCCGCCAGCACCATGCCGGGCGCGGGCTTGCGGCAGTCGCAGCCGTCCTCGGGGGCGTGCGGGCAGACCTGCACGGTGTCGAAGGGACCCAGCAGCTCGGCGACCCGGGCGTTGACGGCGTCGGCCTGCGCGCAGGTGATCAGGCCACGGCCGACGCCGGACTGGTTGGTGACCAGCCCGATCCGCACGCCGCGGGCGCGCAGCGCGTCCAGCGACTCGCGCGCGCCGTCGACCGGGGCGACGAGCGCGGGGTCGCCGTTGTAGGGGACGTCGTGCACGAGCGTGCCGTCGCGGTCGAAGAGCACCAGGTCGGGCAGCCCGCGCCAGGCCGGGACGTCGCGGTGCACGACGGCGCCGCGCAGGAAGTGCCAGGTGGCCAGCGGCGGGATGACCGCACTGGTCAGGGCCATGGTGGTGACCTCGGCGCGGTCGCGCGGGCCGGGGGCGATGCGGGCCCAGGCGAACTCCGCCGTCCCGGCCAGCCAGCCCAGCGCGGCCAGCCCGGCGGCCTTCGGCTTCCCGGCGGCGAGCAGGCCGACGGCGGCGAGCGCGGCACCGGTGACGGCGAGGTGGCGGGGGCGGCGGCCGAGGGCGGCCTCGGCGCGGTCGCGCCAGGTGGGGCCGTGGAGGCGGCGCATCAGCACGTCGTCGGCGTTGCCGGCCTGCACGCGGGCGGAGACCCAGCGGTCGACCGGGCGCACCGGGTGGGTGATCCAGCGCTGCCCGCGGGTCAGCGAGGAGCCGGTGTCCAGCACCCGCAGCGCGAGGTCGGAGTCCTCGCGGAAGGCGCGCGGGAAGCGCTCGTCGAACCCGCCGACCGCGGCCAGGGCGGAGCGGCGGTAGGCGAGGTCGGCGGTGATCCAGCTGCTGGTGGCCAGGCCCGCGGTGCCGCGCTCCCAGTCGGTGGGCCTGCGGTCCTCCGGCAGCGGCACGCGCACGCGGCCCTGGGTGCCGGCGACGTCGTCCGGCAGTGCGGCGAGGTCGGCGGCGAGCTGGTCGTACCAGTCGGGGTCGGGGACGACGTCGTCGTCGAGGAAGGCGATCCACTCGGTGCGCGCGGTGCGCCAGCCCAGGTTGCGGGCGCGGGCGGGGCCGCCGCCGCCGGTGCGCACCACCCGCACCGGGGGCAGACCCGGGCGGTCGGGGTGCAGCGGCTCGCCGGTGGGCCGGTCGTCGACGAGCACCAGTTCGGCCGGCCGCGGCCCGGTGCTGGTCGCGAGCGCGTCGAGCAGCACGTCGAGGGACGGGCGTCCGATGGTCGGCACGACCACCGTGCAGCCGCTCAGGTCACCCGTCATGCCCTCACGATCCCCTGGAGATCCACTCCGGAAACACTACGGGCTTTAAGTTTTCCCCGGGCAGGCCGAGAACTACCCCGTTCGAGGGACGCCCACGCACGGATTCCCACAACCGCCACCGTCCGCCAGTCAGGCAGGCGTAGGAACCAATACCGGCGTCCTGGGCGCTGGGACGCACGTATTGGTTCCTATGCCTCAGCCCGGAGCACCGCGGCGCCTCAACCGCAGCACCGCGGCGCCTGAGCCCGGCGCACAGCGGCGGACGGCGGAGCGGCCGCGGGCGCAGGGCGGTCAGGCGCGGGGGCGGCGGGTGGCGGCGGAGACGCGGGCCAGGGCGTCGGTGACCACGGGGGCGTCGTCGCCGAGCATCGTGAGCAGGTGCGCGACCAGGTCGTCGTGGGTGGCGGTGGCCGCGCGCACCCGCTCCCGGCCGGAGTCGGTGAGCCGGGCGTGCAGCAGACGGCGGTCCTCGCCCAGCCGCTCGCGGGTGACCAGTCCGTCGTCCACCAGCCGGTTCACCGTGCTGGTGATGCCCGGGCGGGAGAGCCCGACCGCCTCGGCGAGGTCGCCCATCGAGGCCCACTCCTCGGGTGCCTCCGCGACCCGGCGCAGCACCTCGAAGCCGGTCAGCGACAGCCCGTGCTGGCGGTGCAGCGCCGAGTCGACGCGGTGGGTGATCCGGTCGTGCACCTGGACGATGCGCAGCCAGGTCTCGGTGGCGCTGGGGCCCGCGGCAGCCAGGCCGCGCACGTCACGGGGCACGCCGCGGGGCGGCGCGCCGTCGTGCAGGCGGTCCATGTGCTGGTCCATGAGCGGGTCCACGTCTGTCGTCGAGGTGTGTGTCCAGGATCGCCGGTGCACCGGCGGCACCGCGCGCCGGGCCGGTCGGCCGGGTCAGCGGCCCCCGTCGGCGTGCCGCCCGCGGGAGCGCCGCGTGCCCATCACCCCGAGCGTCCCCGCCGCCCCGACCAACGCCAGCCCGGCGGCGACCGTGGCCGGTGAGCCGGTGCTCTCCGGCACCACCCCGTCGCGGGCGGCCACGTCGAGGTCGAGCCCGGCGGTGGTGGCGGAGTCGGTGCCGGTGAACTGCACGGTGGTCGACCCCAGGGCCGCACCGCGCGGGATCTGGACGACGGTCTCGACGCTCCCGTCGGGCGCGGCGGTGACCGTGGTCAGCGGCTCGTCGGTGCCCGGGAGGGTGACCGTGACCGGCTCCCCGGCGCTGAAGCCGGTGGCCCGCACGGTCACCACCCCACCCGGGGAGACCGCGGCCGAGGAGCTGGACGCCGCCGCGCCGCCGCTGCGCCCGGCCGTTCCGGACGGCGTCCCGGGGCCGGTGGTGCGCGGCGGGCTGCCGGCGTCCGGCGTCCCGGCGGACGTGGTCCCCGGCGTGGTCGTCTCCGGGGTCGTCGTCCCCGGGGTCGTCGTCCCCGGGGTCGTCGTCGTGGTCGTCGTCCCGGGTGCGGACGTCGCCGGCGGGACCGGCTGCGTCGTCCCGGGCACCGAGGGGGTGGGCACGCCGGGCGCCGAGGGGGTCGGCTCGAGCGAGGGGGGCGGAGCGGTCTCCGGCAGCGGGCCGGTGGGCGGCACGGAGGTGGCCGGGGGCACGGTCGGGGTGACCGGCGGGGCGGTCCCGGTGGGCGGCGGGGTCACCGCGGCGCAGTCCTCGGCGCTGGGCCGGGTGTAGGTCTCCAGCTCCAGCGGGGCCTCCACGGTGCCGTCGGCGGCGGTGACGCTGACCGAGACGTCGACGGTCACGCCCCAGCCGATGCCGGCGCTGACCAGCTCGGCCCGCTCACCGGGGGCGAGCTGCGCGGCGTCCTGCTCGCCCGCGCCGTCGAGGACCAGCGCCACGCGGTGCGGCTCGCTGCCGTTGGTCACCAGGGTGCGCACGACGTCGGGCCCGCAGCTGGGCCCGTGGGTGACCGTGGCGCTGGGCCGGCGGGTGTCCTCCATCGCGGCGGCCGGGGCGGCGAGGGCGACCCCGGCGGCGGCCAGGGTCAGGAGGACGAGGGACAGGCGGACGGGCGGGCAGGACGACGGCACGGTGGAGCTCCCCCGATCTGCCCAGCCGGAGGGCGACCTCCCCGGCACGCTGGCTGCACTGCCCTGATCATCGCCGGAGCATGCAGTGCGTGGCCGCTCAGTCACTCCAGTCACTTCCGTGTCATCGGCGTGTCCCGACGGGCGTGTCGGATGGACGGGTGCTGGCGGCCGGCGAGACGCGCGTCACTACGGTGGACCGATGAGCTCAGCGGCGGGCACCGGGCGGCGGCGGCAGGACGCGGTGTACCGGGCCGGGGCCTACGGGCACACGCCGCGCGTCCCGACCG
This sequence comes from Modestobacter sp. L9-4, assembly GCF_019112525.1. Classification (NCBI taxonomy): domain Bacteria; kingdom Bacillati; phylum Actinomycetota; class Actinomycetes; order Geodermatophilales; family Geodermatophilaceae; genus Modestobacter; species Modestobacter sp. L9-4. Next base: position 2,631,808 of record NZ_CP077800.1, on the reverse strand, counting down.
CCTACCGGGCACTGGCCCGCCAGGCGCGGGCGCGACTGGGCGCCCGCGCGTACGGCTACGTGGCCGGGGGCGCCGGCGGCGAGGACACCCAGCGTGCCGACCTGGCCGCCTTCGACCGCTGGTCGGTGGTGCCGCGGGTGCTGCGCGACGTGAGCGTCCGGGACACCTCGGTCGAGCTGTTCGGACGGCGGCTGCCCGCGCCGGTGCTGCTGGGCCCGGTCGGCGCCCTGGAGCTGCTGCACCCCGAGGCCGACCTGGCCGTGGCCCGGGCCGCGGCGGCGGTGGGCGTGCCGATGGTGTTCTCCAACCAGGCGTCGGTGCCGATGGAGACCACGGCCGCGGCGATGGGCGACGCACCGCGCTGGATGCAGCTGTACTGGTCCAGCTCCGACGAGCTGGTCGCCAGCCTGCTGGGCCGGGCGGAGGCCAGCGGCTGCGAGGCCGTCGTCGTCACCCTCGACACCACGATGCTCGGCTGGCGGCCGCGCGACCTGGACCTGGGCCACCTGCCCTTCGCCCTGGGCAAGGGGATCGCGCAGTACACCTCCGACCCGGTGTTCCGCCGGCTGGTGGCCGAGCGGGCCGCGGCCGCCGACGGCGCCCCGCGGGACCCGCAGCCCCGGCCCACCCCGGCGGCGGTGCGCGCGCTGGTGGGGATGGCCCGCGCCTGGCCGGGCCCGCTGGTGGAGAACCTGCGCTCACCACTCCCCCGGGCGGCGGTGGAGACGTTCCTGGCCATCTACTCCCGGCCCTCGATCACCTGGGACGACCTGGCCTTCCTGCGGGAGCACACCCGCCTGCCGATCGTGCTCAAGGGCGTCCTGCACCCCGACGACGCCCGGCGCGCGGTCGACGAGGGCGTCGACGGCCTGGTGGTCAGCACCCACGGCGGGCGCCAGGTCGACCGCTCGATCGCCGCACTCGACGCCCTGCCCGACGTGGTGGACGCCGTCGACGACCGGGTACCGGTGCTGTTCGACAGCGGGGTGCGCAGCGGCGCCGACGTGCTGGTCGCCGTGGCGCTCGGCGCCCGCGCGGTGCTGCTGGGCCGGCCGTTCGCCTGGGGCCTGGGCCTGGGCGGCGAGGACGGCGTCCGGCAGGTGGTGGAGGACGTGCTCGCCGAGTTCGACCTCACCCTGGGCCTGACCGGGCACACCTCGGTCGACCAGCTCTCCCGCGAGGTCCTGCGGCGTCGTCCGTGAGCGCCGCGCCGATCGGCAGGAGAGGCTGACGTGACCCCGCCCCCGAGGAGGCTGCTGCGATGACCGTCCTGCTGGGCTGGGAGGCCGCCGAGCACGGCGGTGGGGACGACGCCGCGCTGCGGCTGGCCGTGCGGCTGGCGCGCGCCGAGCAGTCGCCGGTCGTGGTGACCACGGTGGTGCCGCCGGACCCGGTGACCCCGGTCGCCTCCCGACTGGACCGCGAGTACCTGCAGTGGCGGGCGGCGCTCACCGCCACCCGGCAGGCGGAGGCGCTCACCGCACTGCGGGCCGCCGGGGTGGACGACGTGCGCACGGCCGTGGTGCCGGCGTCCTCGGTGCCGGCGGGGCTGGTCGAGGCGGCGGCCACCTACCGGGCGCGACTGCTGGTGCTGGGGGCGGCCGCGGAGGCGCCGGCCGGGCGCTTCGCCGCCGGGTCGGTGGCCGAGCGGCTGCTGCACAGCTCCCCGGTGGCGCTGGCGCTGGCACCGCGGGCGTGGGCGGCCGACGCCGCCCCCACCCGGCTGACCTGCGCGTGGGCCGGTGCCGAGCGGTCGGCCGAGGCCCTGGCCGCCACCCGCCGGTTCGCCGACCGCTGGGGCGTGCCGGTCCGGCTGGCCACGTTCGTGCCCGAGCGGGCGGCGCTGCTGCCCTCGGGGACGGGCCGGCCGACGGAGCAGGTGGTCAGCGAGGAGTGGGCCGGGCAGGTGCAGGGCGCGCTGGACGAGGCGGTGGCGAACTGGCCGGGGCCGGGCCCGGCACCGGCGACGCTGCAGGCCCGGGGCGCGGGCTGGGCCGGGGCGCTGGCCGAGGCACCGTGGGCACCGGGCGACGTGCTGGTGGTCGGGTCCGCGCGACCGGGCCCGCCGGGGCAGGTGTTCGTGGGGTCGACGGCGACGAAGATCCTGCGGGCGGCGACGGTGCCGCTGCTGGTCGTCCCGCGCGGCACGCCGACGACCCCTTGACGCCAGCATGTGTCCGGGGTCACAGTGAGGTGCGGGTGGGGGACGCCGGTACACATGGCCATCCAGCTCCTGGGGATGGACCGACCAACGCGGCCAGACCGTCAGGGCCGGCCCCCCGCCCGCCACTCGTGACACGCAGCGGCCCACCCGAGGTGACCTCACCTCCGGTGGGCCGCTCGTCGTTCCGACCCCCGCACGAGCTGCGGGGATCACGGTCTGCGCGTGGCGCCGCACGGAAGGTGAAGTCGTCGGCGCCCAGCTCTTCCCTTTCCTGTGACGACGGTCATACAGTGCGTGCGCACTTCCTCCACGGCGCGAAAGAAGCGCTGGACCGCGCACACCGAGCCGTGCGCCCGCCGCTGACCTCCAGCTCCCGGCACCCGTCGTCCTCCAGAGAGGCAGTCCCATGGGCACTGCTGTCCTGTCCCGTCGTCGATCCCGCCCCACCTCGTTCGTCGTCCTGCTCGTGCTGGCCCTGCTCGCCTCCTGGGGCCTCGCCGCGACCGCCACCCCGGCGTCGGCCGCGCCGGTCCTGCTGTCGCAGGGCAGGCCGGTCACCGCGTCCTCGACCGAGAACGCCGGCACCCCGGCGTCCGCGGCGGTCGACGGCGTCGCCACCACCCGCTGGGCCAGCGCCCAGGGCGTCGACCCGCAGTGGCTGCAGGTGGACCTCGGCACCACCGCCTCGATCAGCTCGGTGACGCTGAACTGGGAGGCCGCCTACGCCCGCGCCTTCTCCGTGCAGACCTCACCCGACGGCACCACCTGGACGTCGGTCTACAGCACGACCACAGGGACCGGCGGCACCCAGACGCTGGCCGTGACCGGCAGCGGGCGCTACGTCCGGGTGCTCGGCACGACCCGGGCCACCGGCTACGGCTACTCGCTCTACGAGTTCCAGGTGCAGGGCACCGCCGGGACCCCGACGACCTCGTGCGGGACGGCGAACGCCGCACAGGGCCGCACCGCCACCGCCTCGAGCACGGAGAACGCCGGCACCCCGGCGTCCGCGGCCGTCGACGGTGTCGCGACCACCCGCTGGGCCAGCGCCCCGGGCGTCGACCCCTCCTGGCTGCGGGTCGACCTGGGCTCGGTGCAGTCGGTCTGCCGGGTCGACCTGACCTGGGAGGCCGCGTACGCCACCGCCTTCTCGGTGCAGGTCTCCACCGACGGGACGACGTGGACCTCGGTGTACTCGACCACCACCGGCACCGGCGGCACCCAGACGCTGGCCGTCAGCGGCACCGGCCGCTACGTGCGGGTGCTCGGCACGACCCGGGCCACGCCCTACGGCTACTCGCTGTGGGAGCTCGGCGTCGGCACCACCGGCGGCGGGACGACGGTGCCCGCCGGGTGCCCGGTGCAGTCCGACACCCCCGACCTCGGCCCGAACGTCGCCGTCTTCGACCCCTCGATGCCCGCCGCGACGATCCAGGCGCGGCTGGACTCCGTGTTCGAGGCCCAGAAGCTCAACCAGTTCGGCACCCGGCGCGACGCGCTGCTGTTCAAGCCCGGCACCTACGGCGTCGAGGCCAACATCGGCTACTACACCTCGATCGCGGGGCTGGGCCAGAACCCCGGTGACGTGACGATCAACGGCCACGTCACCGTCGACGCCTTCGACGGCACCGGCAACGCCACGCAGAACTTCTGGCGGTCGACGGAGAACCTGGCCGTCAACCCGTCGGGCTCCGACCGCTGGGCCGTTGCGCAGGCCGCGCCGTTCCGCCGGATGGACGTCCGCGGCAACCTGGACCTGTTCCCGGCCAGCTACGGCTGGGCCAGCGGCGGGTACATCGCCGACAGCAAGGTGTCCGGCCGGACCGAGTCCGCCTCGCAGCAGCAGTGGTACACCCGGGACAGCTCGCTGGGCAGCTGGAGCGGGTCGAACTGGAACATGGTCTTCTCCGGCGTGATCGGGGCGCCGGCGCAGAGCTTCCCGAACCCGCCGATGACGACGCTGGCCACCACCCCGGTGTCCCGCGACGTCCCGTACCTCTACGTCGACGGCACCGGCAAGTACCGGGTGTTCCTGCCCTCCCTGCGCACCAACGCCACCGGCCCGAGCTGGGCGTCGGGCAGCACGCCGGGCACCTCGCTGCCGATGAGCCAGTTCTACGTGGTCAAGGCCGGTGACACGTCCACGACGATCAACCGCGCCCTGGACGCCGGCTGCAACCTCTTCGTCACCCCCGGCGTCTACCACCTGGACCAGACGCTGCGGGTCACCAAGCCGGGCACCGTGGCGCTGGGGATCGGCATGCCGACCTTCATCCCCGACGGCGGCGTGACCGCCATGACGGTGGCCGACGTCGACGGAGTGCGCCTGAAGGGCCTGCTCTTCGACGCCGGGACGACGAACTCCCCGACGCTGCTGACCGTGGGCACGGCCGGTTCGACCGCGAGCCACGCGGCCGACCCGACCACCATCCAGGACGTCTTCTTCCGGATCGGTGGTGACATCGCCGGCAAGGCGACCACCAGCCTCACCGTCAACAGCAACGACACGATCATCGACCACATCTGGGCGTGGCGGGCCGACCACGGCAACGCCGGGACCTACGGGTGGACGGTGAACACCGCCGACAACGGGCTGACCGTCAACGGCAACAACGTGCTGGCCACCGGCCTGTTCGTGGAGCACTACCAGAAGTACGAGGTGCTCTGGAACGGCCAGAACGGTCGGACGATCTTCTTCCAGAACGAGATGCCCTACGACCCGCCGAACCAGGCGGCCTTCATGAACGGGACGTCGAAGGGGTGGGCCGCGTACAAGGTCGCGGACTCCGTGACCACGCACGAGGCGTGGGGCGTGGGCAGCTACTGCTTCTTCAACATCGACCCCACGATCAGCGCCGACCGGGCCTTCGAGGTGCCGGTGACCCCGGGCGTGAGGTTCCACGACCTGCTCACCGTCTCCCTGGGCGGCAACGGGACGATCAACCGGGTCATCAACAACACCGGGGGCCCGGCCACGGGGACCGCGACCGTGCCCAGCTTCCTGGTCAGCTTCCCGTGACCTGACCTGACCTGGGCGCACGCACCACCGGCGGCCCCGCTCCCCTGTCCTGGGGAGCGGGGCCGTCCGCCTGTCGCACACTGGGCGCATGCCCGAGGTGGAGTTCGACGTCCGGTGGCCCGACGGCTCGCAGCAGTGGGTCTACTCCCCCTCGACCGTGGTCGAGGACGTGTTCGCCGCCGGCGGCGTCTACCCGGTGGGCGAGTTCGTGGCCCTCACCCGCGAGGCGATGGGCGAGGCCAGCCGCCGGGTGCAGGAGCGCTGGGGCTTCCCGTGCTCCCGCGCCGCCGCGACGCTGGCCTCGATCGAGACCACCGCGGCCCGATTCCCGGCCGGCGACGTCCAGGTGGCCGGCTTCCGCCGCTGACAACACGAACGGCCCCGCTCCTCACGAAGAGGAACGGGGCCGTTCGCTGTCTCAACCAGACGTGCACCCGAAGGGACTCGAACCCCTAACCTTCTGATCCGTAGTCAGATGCTCTATCCGTTGAGCTACGGGTGCGTGTTCAGTTGTTGCGCGGAGGCTCCGGGATTTGAACCCGGGATGGTTTTACCCAAACCGCATTAGCAGTGCGGCGCCATAGGCCACTAGGCGAAGCCTCCCGGGGCCCGAGTCTCCCCGGAACCACCGAGGAGAAAGACTACCAGCGCCCAGCGCCCGGGTTCCACGGGGGGGTCCACCCGGGCGCCGGAGCGCCGGATCAGGCGTGGACGACGTCCCGGCGGGGTGCGGTCGACACGGCCGGACGGCGCCCGGGCAGCAGCGTCACCGCGACGGCGAGGGCCGCGGCACCGGTGGCCATCACCAGCGCACCGCCGACGCCGGCCCGGCCCTCGATGAGCGAGCCACCCACCGCGGCACCCACCGCCGAGGCGCCGAAGGCGACCGTCGACAGCCAGGTGAACGCCTCGGTGACCGCCGACGCCGGCGCGATGGAGCCGACCAGCGAGCTCTGCACGGTCAGCGTCGGGGCGATCGCCGTGCCGCCGAGGAACAGCAGCGCGCCCAGCACCCACGGGCTGGAGACCGCGGCCAGCGGCGCGAGACCGATGGTGACGCCGAGCAGGCCCCAGCGGTACTGGCGCGGGAGCGAGGCGCTGAGCACGCGGGCACCGAACCACAGGCCACCGAAGGTCGACCCCAGCGCCCAGACGGCCAGCAGCAGCCCGGAGATGCCCGGCGACCCGGCCTCGTCGGCGAACGCCGGGACGGCGACCTCGAGGCCACCGACGGCGAGCATCAGCGCCGTCCCGCTGAGCAGGACGCGCGGCATGCCGGGCGTGGTGACGGTCTCGAAGAGCCGGCGGCGGGGGGCGACCACCGGTCGCCAGGCCCGCATCGGCGCACTGGTCGCGATGCCGAGTGCACCGGCGATGCCGAGCACGCCGGCGACGGCCAGCGCGACGGCCGGGCTGATCAGGAAGGTCAGCGTGGCCACGAGGGTCGGGCCGGCGACGAAGACCAGCTCGGTGAGCGTGGCGTCGAGGGCGTAGGCGGTGGGCCGCACCTGCGGGTCGACCCGCGACCAGAGCGCGCGCACGGTGCCCGACACCAGCGGGGTGCTCGCGCCCACGGCGGCGGCCGCGGCGAACATCGCCGGGACCGGGGCACCGCGGAGGACGACGACCGCGACGGTGGCCAGCAGCAGCGGGTAGGCCAGCGCCTGCAGCAGGAGCACTGGGCGCGGGCTGCGCCGGTCGGCGAGCCGGCCGAGCACCGGGGCGACCATCGCGGTGGCGATGCCGAAGGTGGCGGAGATCCCGCCGGCGATCGCGTAGGAGCCGGTCTGTTCCTGCACCATGAGCAGCAGCGCCAGGGGCACCATGGCCGAGGGCAGCCGGCCGGCGAACGCGGACAGCAGCAGCACCGGGGCGGACGGCAGCCGCCACACGGCGAGGTAGGAACGCATGGACAGACTCACTTCAGCACGGTCGAGACGGGGAATCGTAGGGGCTCAACAGCCGTTGACCCCCTACAGCTTCCCGACGGTAGCACGGAGGTAGGGAGTCAAATGGACTACGACACCTACGGGTCGAACGCCGTCGAGCTCGCCATCGACCTTGCCAACGTCGACCGCGCCGATCCGGCCTGGGTGCGCACGTTCCTCGACGCCCACCACGAGTGGTGGACCGAGGGGACCGCGACCGACCTCACCGGGCCCGAGGCCGAGGCGGTCGAGCAGGCGTCGTCCCTGGTGCGCGACGTCGCCCTGGCCGCCAGCCAGCCCGAGGTGATGACCCGGCTCAACGCGCTGCTGGCCCAGGCCTCGCCCAAGCCGTACGCGACCGACCACGACGGCGAGCTGCACCTGCACTACGCCCGGCCCGACGCCGGCGCGGTCGAGCAGCTGACCACCACGGTGGCGATGGGGCTCTCCCAGGTCGTCGTGCAGCACGGCTGGCAGCGGCTCGGCGTCTGCTCCGCCGAGGGCTGCGGCAACGTCTACGTCGACACCTCGCGCAACGCCAGCCGCCGCTACTGCTCCAACACCTGCTCCAGCCGCTCGACCGTCGCGGCCTACCGGGCCCGCCAGCGCTCATAGCCCCTCGGGGTCATGGAGTCCCAGCGCTCGGATTCCGTGGCGCTGGGACTCCACTAGCGTCCGCACATGCCCTCACCCCGCCGCTGGGACGCCGCCCTGCTCGCCCGCGTCGGCCGGCTGCCCACGACGCGGGTCGACCGGTGGCTGCGCCGACTGTCGACCTTCGCCGACCACGGCAAGCTCTGGCTTGTCCTCGGGGTGCTGCTGGGCCTGCGGCGCGGCCAGCAGCGGCGGGGCGCCGTCCGCGGCCTGGGGTCGCTGGCGTTCTCCAGCGCGCTGGTCAACGTCGTCCTCAAGCGGGTCTTCCGCCGCGTGCGGCCGGACCTGGCGAACGTGGCGTCCGACCGTTCGCTGCGGCGGGCACCACACACGCTGTCCTTCCCCAGCGGGCACTCGGCGTCGGCGGCGGCGTTCGCCACCGGGGTCGCCCTGGAGAGCCCGCTCGCGGGTGCGCTGATCGCGCCCGTGGCGCTGGGCGTCGGGTACTCCCGGGTGCACGTGGGCGTGCACTACCCCGGTGACGTGCTGGCCGGGATGGCCGTCGGCGGCGCGGTGGCCGCGGCCACGCAGCACTGGTGGCGGGTGCGACCCACCGACCCGGCCCGGGTGTGGCAGGCGTGGGACGCACCGGCGCTGTCCGAAGGCGAGGGGCTGGTGATCGCGGTGAACCCGCGGTCGGGCCGGGACGACTACTCCCCCGCCGAGGACATCGCCGAGCTGCTGCCCAAGGCCGAGGTGCTCGAGCTGACCGAGGACGCCGGGGTGAGCGAGCTGCTGGGCGAGGCGGCGCGGTCGGGCCGGGCGCGGGCGCTGGGCGTGGCCGGAGGTGACGGCAGCGTGGCGGCCGCCGCCGCGGTGGCGCTGGAGCACGGTCTGCCGCTGGCCGTCGTGCCGGCCGGGACGCTCAACCACTTCGCCCGCGACCTCGGGGTGGCGACGCCCCGGGAGGCGGCGGCTGCGGTGGTGCACGGCTCGGCGGTGCAGGTCGACGTCGCCGAGGTCAACGGGGTGCCGTTCCTCAACACCGCGTCGATCGGGTCGTACCCGGAGATGGTCGAGCGCCGGGACGCGCTGTCCGGGCGGATGGGCAAGTGGGCAGCGCTCACCGTGGCAGCCGCGCAGGTGCTGCGTCACGGGTCGCCGGTGGAGCTGGAGGTCGACGGACGGCGGATCTCGGCGTGGATCCTGTTCATCGGCAACGGCTGCTACGTGCCGCGCGGACTGTCCCCGGCCTGGCGACCGCGCCTGGAGGACGGACTGCTGGACGTGCAGTACCTGCGCGCCGACCTCCGCTTCGGCCGCACCCGCGCGGTGCTGGCGACGCTGCTCGGGGTGAGCGAGCACAGCCGCTCCTATGCGCACTTCCAGACGCCCGAGCTCCGGGTCCGGTCGCTGTCCGGGCCGCAGCAGGTGGCCTACGACGGCGAGACGGGCGACCTGGCGACCGAGTTCCTGTTCCGCAAGCGCGAGCGGCTGACCGTCTACTGCGAGCGCTGACGGTCGAGCTCTGCCCCGTGTCGAGGGCAGGGCTCGACCGTCCACAGTCAGGCTTTCGGGCGACGCGGTGAGCTGATCAACTGCGTAAGGTCCTGTGGACTTTCTGGACGCGCGCGGGGAGACGACGGATGCGGTTGGGGCGGACGACTGCTGCTGCGGTCGTGGGGATGGCGGTCCTCGCAGGCTGCTCCGACGCCGGGACGGCGAACGAGACCCTGCCGCCGATCACGTCCTCGGCAGCCCCGACCAGCGAAACGCTGCAGCCACTGGGTCCGCCTGATTTTCCATTACCGAAGGAAGCCCGTCAGCGCACGCCTGAAGCGGCGACAGCCGCTCTCACATATTACCTTGAGCTGATTCCGCGGCAAAGCTCAACAGGTGGTGAATCATTGCGCCAGCTCAGCACAGGATGCACATTCTGTGAATTTCTGGCCGCCCGGGCGGATGAGAATGCGTCAGCTGGCCTTGACTACCGCGGTGGCGACATTACCGTCAGCGAACTCAGTCAACCGGCCCTCCGTGCAGCTACGGCAGAATTTGTTTTCTCGGCTGCCCAAAGCGCAGTTGAGGTAGTAGGCCCCGACGGCCAGCCGGTCGAAGGACGTGGGCAGGCCGCCGTCTCTGGACTGCGCGCGGCGGCGGCCATGCAGTGGGACGACACGACCCAAGCCTGGCTTATGACTCAGTTGACGTTTGAGTGAAGGCGTCCCAAGGGGCAGCAGCAGCTGCTCTGACTATCAGCGCACTCGTGTTATGGCCCCAAGCTAACGGCCTCGCGTGCGAGGGCATCGTCTGCGAAGACCCGACACCGACAGTGACCATCCAGCCAGGCGCCCTTCGAGTTAGCGCGCTCAGCGGTGCAGCGGGCGACCCCGTCCGCGCAGCAAGCGCCAACCCCGCCCCCGAATTGCTTTACAACCTCGTCACCCCTTGCGAATACACCGATCCACGACAGGGCGCCTGCGAGCCTGGCGACTACGAATGCGAGCAAGTCCCCGACAGGCTAATTGCCTACTACTTTGTGATCAGCGAACGAATCGCACAGCCGGACAGGCGACCGGTAGTCAACCTTGCCCCTTTGGCCAGCGACCCGGTGGGCGAGACGTACGGACCGGTCATGAATGAGGGAGGTTCATGTGTCGACATCACCGATCTCAACCCGCCGCCGTCGCCCGACGAGGTGTTCCGCTACTTCCAGACCCTCCCCCTCCCGCAGCTGACCACCCGTCAGCAGCCGCCCGGTGAGGCACTGGTCGGTCTGCCGGTCATCTTCTTCACCGACAGCCCCACCACCCAGACGTTCACCGTCGACATCCGCGGCTTCGCCGTGACCATCGACGCCCGGGCGACGTCCTTCACCTGGACCACCGGCGACGGCACGACGCTGACCACCACCGACCCCGGGGCGCCCTACCCGGACCAGACGGTCACGCACGACTACGCGTCCGGCACGTACACCGCCTCCCTCACCACCACCTGGGGCGGCACGTTCTCCGTCGACGGCGGCGCCGCGGTCGACGTCCCGGGCACGACCACGACGGTCGGCGCCCCCACGACGTTCGCCGTCCGCCAGGCGCGGTCCGTGCTCACGAACCCCTACGACTGAGCGGGACGCCACACCAGCAACAACTGTCGCGACTGGACGATCGGCCCGTGAGGTGACCACGGCCAGGTCCAAGCTGATGACCATCACTTTGGCAGGACTTGCCGGTGGATCGTCCAGCTGGGCGCAACCCTGGACCACTACACATGACACGTGGTCATCGCCGTCATCTCCGCTGTCTGGGTCACCGCCTCCGCTGGGCTCGCGTTGGTGGTCGGCCGGGGCATCCGCCAGGCCGACGAGCACGCGCCCTACACCGACCACCTGGTCGGCCTCCCGGCCGAGCTCACGGTCGCCGACGTGCTCGGCGCGAGCAGCGCCCGCGTCAGCCACTGACCAGATGGGCCGTCCGAGGGGCTCAAGGAACTCCCGCCGGGAGTCGATGAGGTCCACGTGACGGTCCTGCTGGTCATCGCCGGGGTCTGGCTCGCTGCCGCCCTGGCCGCCGCCCTCGTGATCGGTGCTGCCATGCGCCGTGCCGACCAGGGCGAGCAACGCCGACTGGCACGGGAACGACAGCTCGACCTCGACCGCGACGCCCAGCGGACAGGGCCCGACATCGACGACCGCCGCACCGCGTGAGGCTCGCCCGGCGGTGATCGTCACTTCTCACTACGGTCACTGAGCAGAGGTTGCCCCGGCTCTCACCAGGGCACCGCACTGCTGACGTCACCGATGGGAAGAGGTACCTCCATGTTGGTCCGCCGGATCGCCCGGCCCTTGATCGCCGGCACGTTCCTCTACGGGGGCATCGACACCCTCCGTCACCCGCAGAGCCGGGTGCCGGGTGCTGCCCCGATCGTCGAGCAGCTCACCGAGATCGCCGACAAGCAGCTTCCCGTCCAGGTCTCCCACGATGTCGAGCAGTGGGTGAAGATCAACGCCGCCGCCCAGGTCGGCGCCGGCTCCCTGTTCGCGCTGGGCCGCTTCCCGCGCTTCTCCGCCCTCGTGCTGGCCACCTCGCTGGTCCCCACCACGCTGGCCGGTCACCGCTTCTGGGAGCACACGGACCCCAAGGAGCGCTTCGGGCAGACCAGCAACTTCCTGAAGAACACCTCGATGCTCGGTGGCCTGCTGCTCGCCGCCGTCGACACCGAGGGCAAGCCGTCGGTCGGCTGGTGGGCCCGCCGCAGCGCCAGCGCCGCCGCCGCTGCCGCCGAGGCCAGCTACACCAAGGCCTCCAAGAAGGCCGCCAAGGCACAGAAGAAGGCCAGCAAGCAGGTCAAGAAGGTCGGCCGCTGAGCACTGCACCACTGCCGCCCGCGGGCGCGCTCCGGAGGATCGCCTTCCTCCTGGAGCGCGCCCGCGAGCCGTCGTACCGGGTGAACGCCTTCCGCACCGCGGCAGCCGTGGTCGCCGGCCTGGACGACGCGGAGCTCGACCGGCGCGTCCGCACGAAGTCGCTCACCGAGCTCAAGGGCATCGGCGACAAGACGGCCGCCGTCGTCGTCGAGGCGCACCGCGGTGAGGTGCCGGCCTACCTCCGCGGGCTCGAGGAGTCCCACGCCGAGCTCGCCCCGCTGGCCGACGACGCCGCGGCGCTGCGGGCCGCCCTCAAGGGCGACCTGCACGCCCACTCCGACTGGTCCGACGGCGGCAGCCCGATCCGCGAGATGGCCGAGGCGGCGCTCTCCATCGGGCACGAGTACCTCGCCCTCACCGATCACTCCCCCCGGCTCACCGTCGCCAACGGCCTGACCCCGCAGCGGCTGGAGCAGCAGCTCGACGTGGTCGCCGCACTCAACGCCGAGCTCGCGCCGTTCCGGATCCTCACCGGCATCGAGTGCGACATCAACGTCGACGGCACCCTCGACCAGGTCGACGAGCTGCTCGGCCGCCTCGACGTCGTCGTGGCCAGCGTGCACTCCGACCTGCGGGCCGCCAGCGCCGCGATGACCGAGCGCATGCTCGCCGCGGTCGAGAACCCGCACACCGACGTCCTCGGGCACTGCACCGGCCGGCTGGTCATCGGCCGCCGGCAGCGCAACGGCAGTCAGAAGCCCCGGCCGGAGAGCCAGTTCGACGCCGACGCCGTCTTCCGCGCCTGCGTCGAGCACGGGACGGCGGTGGAGATCAACTCCCGCCCCGAGCGGCTGGACCCGCCCCGGCGGCTGCTGACGCTGGCCGTCGAGCTGGGCTGCGACTTCGCCATCGACACCGACGCGCACGCCCCCGGCCAGCTGGACTGGCAGGACAACGGCTGCACCCGCGCCGTCGAGTGCGGGGTCCCGGCCGAGCGGGTCATCAACACGATGTCAGCGGCGGACCTGCTGGCCCGCACGCACGGCTGACCGCGCCGGCAGCTGCCACCACTCCCCCAGCTGCTCGTCCAGCACCGGGTCGAAGGCGTCCAGCCCGCCGCCGGGGTAGGGCGTGAGCTCGCCGAACCACACCTCGCCGTCGACGTCGAACAGGTCGACCCGGACGAAGTCGAAGGCCGCGCCCAGCGCCTCGGCCACCTTCGTCATCTCCGCGAGCCCGGCCGGTGGCGGGGTGACCGGGCCGGGCGCGACCGCCTCGGCGACCGTCACCGGCGTCCAGTCCGGGTCGTAGAGGCGCCGCCGGTGCGCGCCGAACCGCCCGGTGTCGACCTGCACCAGCCGCACCCGGCCACCGAAGACGAGGAACTTGTGGTCGGCGGGCACGGCACCGTCGGCGCCGATGAACTCCTCGACCAGCAGCAGCCGCCGGGCCTGGCTGTAGACCCACTCACCACGCGATCGGAACAGCGGCTCGTCCAGCCAGCCGGCGGTGACCCGGCGCAGCTCCGCCACGTCGGGCACCCCGGTGCCGATGTGCACGCGCATGGTGCCGTGGTTGGACTTCAGCACCCAGCGCTCCGGCAGCCCGGCGCCGGGCAGGTCGGCGACGTCGGTGCCGGTCCACAGCACCCGCGGCACCTGCACCGCCGGGAACGCCTCGGCCGCGTAGGCCTTCATCGCCAGCTTGTCGCCCAGCTGCCCGATCAACGGCCGCCGGTCGTGCACCACCCGCCAGTTGACCTTCTCGGTGAACGTCCGCGGACAGCGGGCCGGCCAGCGGCCGTGCGCACGCCGGAAGAGCACGGCCCGCTTCACCCGGAGCGGCAGCCGCGAGACGACGGCGTCCGGCAACGACGCGGCGATCGGACGCACACGACCAGTCTGCCGGGACGTGCGGAGCGGGCGCCTTCTAGGGTGCAGCCGTGACCACCGGAGGCCTGCGCTGAACACCTCGTCAGACCCCCGTCCCGGCGTCGGCTTCCTCGCCAAGGACCCGTGGAACCCGGCCATCCGGCGCGAGCACATGATCGCCGGTGAGCTGGTGCGCCGCGGCGTCCCGGTGCGTTTCGTGCAGGCGCCCAGCGACTGGCGCCGGCTGACCACCGACCCGGGCAACTGGACCCGGCACGTCGGGCGCGGCCAGTTCCTGCCGGTGGCACCCGGCATCGAGGTCTCCGAGCGCTCCACCCTGCTGCCCGGGCTGCGCGGGCCGGTCGCCGAGCGGGTCGACGCAGCCCTCTACAACCGGTTCCTGCGCCGCTCGGGCTGGGAGCAGGAGCTCACCGTGGTCATGTTCCCGTGGGAGTGGCGGGCCACCCGCGGGGTCGGCGGCCGGGTGGTCTTCGACTGCACCGACGACTGGGCGCGGCTGCTGCCGCAGGCCCGCGGGCTGCGCGAGCAGCTGCGCCGGATCGCCGACGAGGCCGACGAGGTCGTGGTGGTCAACCAGGTGCTGGCCGACCTCTTCCCCGGCCGGACGCCGGTCGTCGTGCCCAACGGCACCGACGCCGCGCTGCTGGCCGCGCCGCGCACGGTCGAGCGGGTGCCGCGGTCGGCGGTCTACGTGGGCAGCGTCGCCGAGCGGTTCGACGTCGACCTGGTGCGCGCGGTGCTCACCGCCCTGCCGGACTGGACGCTCACCGTGCACGGGCAGCTGGTGTTCCCGCTGCGCGCGCAGGCCGCGGCCGAGGAGTTCCTCGGTCTGGAGCGCGAGTTCCCCGGCCGGTTCTGCTACGCCGGGCTGCTGTCGCGCGACCGGCTGCCCGAGGTGCTGGACGCCGCCGCCGTCGGGCTGATCCCCGACGTGGCGAGCCGGGCGCTGGGCCAGTCGTCGATGAAGACCTACGACTACTGCTCCCGCGGCGTCCCGGTGGTCGCGACCGCCGGGCACCTGGAGCACTCCAGCGACGTGCCGCCGCACACCTACGTGGTGGACGGCGCCGCGGAGATGGTCGAGGCCCTGCAGGCGGCCGCCGACGAACCCGCGGACTGGGCCGAGGACCGCGTGGCCTGGGCGTCGGCGCGCACCTGGGACCGCCGCACGGACGCCTGGCTGGCCGCGGCGGGCGGCCGGCTGGTGAGCCCGCAGCACTGACCCCCGCGGGAGGTCAGTGACCGGGCTCGGTGCGCACCGGCAGCACGACCGGGACGTCGAGGGTGTGCGCGTCGGCCTCGCGGCGCAGCGGCAGCTCCCCGCGCAGCACCAGCCGCGGGGCGACGCCGAGCAGGACGGCGAAGAGGAAGGCGACGCCGGTCAGCGCCTCGCCGCTCTCCTCGAAGAAGGTGGCGGTGGCCCCGGCGGAGGAGCCCCAGGTCGCGGCGACCACGGACGAGACGAAGGACAGGCCCACCGAGGCGGCACCGTAGGCGCTCAGCGCGGTGAGGATGCGCCGCCGGTCGCGGCGCTCGTTCCGGCTCAGCCACCAGAGCCAGGCGACGGCGGCGAGCGCGATCGGCGCGGAGATCATCAGCCCGCGGACCGGGTCGGTGCCGGCGACGGCGTGCATGAAGCGCACGTGCACGTCCCCACCGGCCTTGACCGAGGCGATGCCGGCGGCCAGCACGGCGACCGCCGTCCACCAGGTGCGGCGTCCGGGGATGCCCCGGCTCCCGAGGAGGGCGGCGACCGCGGCGGCGGCGAAGAGGGTGGCGACGAACATCCGGGCCACGGAGAACGGCGCGTCCATCGACAGCGGGTGGGCGATCGACCGCGGCGCGCCGCTGACCCGCAGCACGTACCCGACGAACTCGAGGGTCACCGCGACACCGGCGAGGACGACGGCCGCCGTCGGTACGGGCACCCGGCGCCGGGCGCTGCGGCGGTCCTGACTGTTCATCACGCACAGTGTCTAACCGGTAGACCTGGGGTGAGGGGACCTCGGAGCGGGTCGCGTCACCCAGGTGAGTGATGCGGCACATGGGGCGTCCCGGGCGTCCTGGCCCTCCCACGCCTGCCGCCGGACCTGCACAATCGGCCCGTGACCCGAGCCACCGCGCAGCGTCCGACCGGCACCGGTGCGGCCGTCGCCCTCGGGCGCCGCCTGCACCTGCACCGCTGGACCTGGTCGGGCGACGACCCGTTCAGCAGCTCGTCGCTGTACCGCTGCCGCTGCGGGGTCGTCCGCCCGGGCATCTGACCGGCCGCATCTGCCGAGCGCCCCGGGACGAGCCGTCACCGGGTGTTCATCCCGGCGCCCCTCGTCGTCACCCCGCCGGGTGGGGACGGCGCGCACGCTCGTCCCGTGCCGAACCCGACGACGGCCCCGGCCCTCCGCCGCCGGCTGCCGGTGGTCCACCTCCACCGCCTCCGCCACACCGGTGACGACCCGTTCAGCGGCGCCACCCTCTACGCCTGCCGCTGCGGCGTCGTCCGCCCTGCCCCCTGACCTCTCCTCCCGCGCGGTGGACGGGCTTGCCAGACTGCTGACATGGCGCCGCACCGCACCCGGCTGACGCACACCCAGCTCGCCGACCTGGCCCGGCACGCGTTCGGGTTGTCCGCGACCGCGCCGGACCTGCCGCAGACCGACCTCGAGGACGCCGAGGGCGTACTCGTCGCGACCGCGGACGACGGCGGGCTGACGGTGCGGGAGATCCCCCGCTGGCGCTCACCGGCCGCCGTCCGGGCCGAGCTCGACGCACGCGGCTGGGCCACCCCCGCCGCCTGGGTGGGCGCCCCGCCGGAGGACGCCGCCGGCCTGCCCGCCCAGCTGCTGGTGCTGCTCCCGGCGGCCGGCACCGCCCCGGACTCGGCGGTCATCTCCCTCGCCGCGGCCGCGTGGGCCACCCGCGCGCCCGAGGTGGAGCTGTTCGTCGTCCCGGTGCCGGTGAGCGCCGCCGACCCCGAGGTGAGCTGGACCGAGCTGGCCGCGGCCTACGGCGCCGGGCCGGTGGCCAGCCGGGTCGAGCCGGCGGCGCCGGCGACCGGCGGCCGAGCGGTGATGTTCACCGGGCTGTCCGGCGCGGGGAAGTCGACGATCGCGGGCCGGCTCGTGGAGCTGCTGCTGGAGGCCGGGCGCACGGTGACCCTGCTCGACGGCGACGACGTGCGCACCCACCTCTCGGCCGGGCTGGGGTTCTCCCGGGCCGACCGGGACACCAACGTGCGGCGGATCGGCTGGGTCGCCGCCCAGATCGCCAAGCACGGCGGGCTGGCGGTCTGCGCGCCGATCGCCCCCTACGCCGCCACCCGCGCCGACGCCCGCCGCCTGGTGGAGGAGCAGGCCGGCCCGGGGTCGTTCCTGCT
Organism: Modestobacter sp. L9-4; assembly: GCF_019112525.1. NCBI lineage: Bacteria > Bacillati > Actinomycetota > Actinomycetes > Geodermatophilales > Geodermatophilaceae > Modestobacter > Modestobacter sp. L9-4. The sequence goes on along the minus strand of NZ_CP077800.1, from coordinate 2,614,475 downwards.
GGTGCACGTGGCCACGCCGCTGGCCGAGTGCGAGGCCCGCGACCGCAAGGGGCTCTACGCCCGGGCCCGGGCAGGTGAGATCCCCGAGTTCACCGGCATCAGCGACCCCTACGAGGAGCCCACCGACGCCGAGATCGTCCTCGACACCCGCACCAGCAGCGTGGAGGAGTCAGCCCGGCTGGTGCTCGCCCGGCTGCTCGGCCAGGGCTGACAGCAGCTCGTCGGCCAGCTCCGGGCGACAGACGAGCAGGTCGGGCAGATAGGGGTCGGGCCGGTTGTAGCGCAGCGGTGAGCCGTCGAGCCGGCTGGTGTGCAGGCCGGCCGCGCGGGCGACGGCGACGGGCGCGGCGGAGTCCCACTCGTACTGGCCGCCGCCGTGCACGTAGGCGTCGGTCTCCCCGCGCACCACCGACATCGCCTTGACCCCGGCCGACCCCATCGGCACCAGCCGGGCGCCGAGCCGGCCGGCGAGGGTCTGCACGAGGGCCGGCGGCCGGCTGCGGCTGCCCGCCAGGCGCAGCGGCCCACCGTCGCCCGCCGGCACCCGGTGCGGCCCGGCCGTGCCGAGCGTCAGGCCCACGGCCGGCAGCGCCACCGCGCCGGCGGCCAGCTCGCCGCGCTCCCACAGCGCCACGTGCACGGCCCAGTCGTCGCGGCCTGGTTCGGCGAACTCGCGGGTGCCGTCGAGTGGGTCGACGATCCAGACGCGGTCGCTGACCAGCCGGACGGGGTCGTCGGTGCCCTCCTCGGAGAGCACGGCGTCGTCGGGCTGCAGCTGGGCGAGCCGGTCGACGAGGAAGCGGTGGGCCTCGGCGTCCCCGGCGGCCTTCCGTGCGTCCGCGTCGGGGAAGGGCCGGGCGCGCACCTGCAGCAGCAGCTCACCGGCGGCGGTGGCCAGCGCGGCCGCGGTGTCGTGGTCGGGAGAGGTCACGGCCGGTCCCCGGTCGGGGGCGCGGACCGGCCGTCCTGCCCGCTGCCGCCGTGCCCGCCGACCCGAGCCCGTCGGCCGCGGCGGCGGGACGGCTGGCGGGGCACGGGGAGCCCCGGGGAGGTGCCCGGACCGGTGATGTCCTCCGGCGTGGGGTCGGTGACCCGGGGACGGCGGCGGTCGGCCTCACCGATGCCCAGGCCGAGGAACAGCGAGAGCCCGACGCCCAACAGCGTCCAGGCCAGGAGCACCAGCCCCAGCCACGCCCACCAGCTCATGCCGTTCTCCCTGTGCGGACCAGCGATGCCGACCCGGAGCGGGAGAGCGGCGTGCAGCGCAGCGCGCCCACCGGCCCACCCGCCCGCTCACGGGCAGGTGCGCCGGTGTGTACCCCCGGTGGTCCGGTCCTCACCGGACCACCGGGGTCGTGCATGTCGTGCCGGCGGCCGGTCGTGGCCACCTCGGGTGCGTGGCCGACGGCCACGGTAGTGCCGAGCTCCCCGTGCTAGGTGCCGGTCGAGCGCATGACCTGCTGACCGGTCAGTAGGCGCCGGAACCGCGGACGACCGCGCCCAGCGTCTTGCCCAGGATCATCAGGTCGAAGGCGAGCGACCAGTTCTCCACGTACCGGACGTCGATGCGCACCGAGTCGTCCCAGGAGAGGTTCGACCGGCCGCTGACCTGCCACAGACCGGTGATGCCCGGCTTGACGAGCAGGCGGCGGCGCATGTCGAAGCCGTACTGCTCGACCTCACGGGTGACGTGCGGGCGGGGGCCCACGAGCGACATCGTGCCGTTGAGGACGTTGAACAGCTGGGGCAGCTCGTCGAGGGAGAAGCGGCGCATCACGGCGCCCACGCGGGTGACCCGGGGGTCGCGCTTCATCTTGAACTGGACGGCGTTGCCCTCGTTCTGGGCCATGAGCTCGGCGATGAGCTTGTCCGAGTCCGGCTTCATGCTGCGGAACTTGAAGACCTTGAACGGGACGCCGGCCTTGCCGATGCGCTCGTGCATGAAGAAGACCGGGCCACGGCTGGTGGTCTTGACCGCGAGGGCCAGGCCCAGCAGGACCGGCGCCAGGACGATCACGGCGAGGAGCGCGGTGGTGCGGTCGAAGACGTCCTTGGTCACGCGGCGCAGGCCGCGGAACTCGGGGCGCTCCAAGTGCAGCAGCGGCAGGCCGTTGACCGGGCGGATGGCGACGCGGGGGCCGGCGAACTCGGTGACGGCCGGGGCGAGCAGCAGCTCGGCCTCGGTGGTCTCCAGGTCCCAGCCGAGGCGGCGGAGGGCGGCACCGTCGAGCTCCGGGGAGGGGAGCACGGCGACGGTGTCGACCTCGTAGCGGCGGACGACCTCGGCGATGTCGCTGAAGTCGCCGAGCACGGGCAGGCCGTCGAAGACGGTGCCGGCGGGCTCGTGGGCCGGGAGGCAGACGCCGATGACGCGCAGGCCGTGCCGGGCCTGGCGGTCCAGCTGGGCGTGCAGCTCGGCGGTGCCGTTGCGGTGCCCGACCAGGATCGCGGTCTGCTGGAAGCGGCCGTGCGCCCGCTGGCGGTGCAGCCACACCCGCTGGGCGTAGCGCTGGGCCAGGGTCAGCAGGGCGGCCAGCGGCAGCGCGACGACGACGAAGCTGCGGGCGACCTCGAGCTTGAAGGCCCAGGAGAAGGTGCCGACCGCGGCGAGCAGCAGCACCGAGGCGGTGAACACCCGGCGGAACTCCTCGGGGCCGACCCAGAGGAAGCGCTGCTCGTAGGTGCGGGCGACGGCCATGGTGGCGATCCAGACCACCGGCATGACGACGACCGGCCACGGGCTGCCGTTCACGGCCAGCGGGCCGTAGTCGGGCAGCAGCCGGCCGATGAGGGCCGCGACGACGGCGACGAGCGCGTCGCCGAGCACGATGTGGCGCACGTAGGTGCGGCGCCAGGCCCGGCGGGCGACGGTGCCCTCGCCACGGAGCCGCGCGGTGGACCAGAAACGACGTCGGGTCGACACGTCAGCCAGACGTGTGACGACCTCACGTTCGGAGTCGAGCAGTGACACTGTGTAAGCCCCCGGTGAACTCGGCGGAGACCGCGGTGGGACCGCGGTCCTGCATCGCCGGGAACGCCGTTGTTCGGCCGACCTGCACGAACGTAGCGGAGAACCCGCTGTCCGCGCCTGGTCGATCGCACGCCCCTCGGCTGTCCCCCCGTCTTCGGAGCTCACCCTCCGCGAGGTTCACTACACCTCTTCGGGTGTGCCTGCACACGGAGCGTCACGGCTCGCGCAGCACAGGAGCCCCTCAGCAAGGCGTCGCAGCGACACGTCGGGCACCGGTGAGATGAGTCACCGGGGTCTCGGAACCAGAACCGATTCCAGGTTCCCCCGAACGGCGTACATGCTGGGGCCGTGGACGGAGAGCGGAGAGCACCGCGGGTACTGCACGTGAGCCAACCGGTGGAGGCCGGGGTGGCCAAGGTCGTCGGCGGCCTCGTGCGCGACCAGGTCGCGCGGGGCTGGGACGTGCAGGTCGCCTGCCCCGACGAGGGCTGGCTGGCCGCCACCGTGCGGGACGCCGGCGCGCAGCTGCTCCCGTGGCGGGCGACCCGCTCCCCCGGGCCCTCGGTGCCCGGCGAGACGCTCGCCCTGCGGCGCCTGGTGGCTGCGGCCGAGCCGCACGTGCTGCACCTGCACAGCGCCAAGGCCGGGCTGGCCGGCCGGCTGGCGGTGCGCGGCAGCCTGCCGACGGTGTTCCAGCCGCACGCGTGGTCCTTCGAGGCCGTGACCGGTCCGGTGCAGACGGCCACCCGGCTGTGGGAGCGGACGGCGCAGCGCTGGACCGACCTCACGATCAACGTGAGCGAGGCCGAGCGGGCCACCGGTGCGGCCGCGGGCATCACCGGCCGGGCCGTGGTCATCCCCAACGGCGTCGACCCGCAGGCCTGGACGCCGCGGGACCGGGCGGCCACCCGCGCGGCGCTCGGCCTGGAGGCCGACGGGGCACCGACCGTCGTCTGCGTCGGGCGGCTGGCGCGGCAGAAGGGGCAGGACCTGCTGCTGGAGGCGTGGCCGGCGGTGCGCCGGGAGGTGCCGGACGCCCGGCTGGTGCTGGTCGGCGGCGGCCCGGACGAGGCGGAGCTGCGCGCCCGGGCCGACGGGTCGGTGTCCTTCGTGCCCGGTGAGCGGCTCGCCGAGTGGTACGCCGCCGCCGACGTCGTCGCCGTGCCGTCCCGGTGGGAGGCGGGGCTGCCGCTGGTGGCCATGGAGGCGATGGCCAGCGAGCGCAGCGTCGTCGCCTTCGACGTGGCCGGCATCGGCACCTACCTGGGCGGTTCGGGCACCGCGGTGGCCCCCTTCGACGTCCCGGTGCTCGCCCGGGAGCTCACCGCGCGGCTGCTCGACCCCGCGCTCGCCGCCCACGAGGCCGCGATCGGCCGTACCGTTGCCTCCACCCGGTTCGCCGCGGCGACGTCCTACGAGACCACTGCCACACAGCTGCTGAGCCTTCTGGAGGCCGGATGACCTCATCGACCGCCGCCGGCCCGCTCGTCCTCACCTGGCCGGCCAGCCCCTCGACCGCCACCCGGCTGCGCCTGGGCTCCCTCGCGCTGGCCCTGGCCGCGATGGCCGCCACCGGCGTCAGCGCCACCGGTGTCTCCCCCGTCAGCGGCCCGGCAGCCGGCGCGGAGGTCGCCGGGGCGCCCGGTGACCCGGGCACCCCGTCGGGGCGCGGCTGGATCGCCCCGACCGTGGGCGGCGCCGCCCTCGCCGTGGGTGCCGCCGTCGCCGGCGGCTCCGCGTGGCAGGTGCCGGCGTCCCTGTTCGGCGCCGTGGGCGACGGGGTGCACGACGACACCGCCGGGCTGCAGCGGGCACTGGACACCCTGCCGGCCGGCAGCACCCTCCAGCTGCGCGACGGGGGCACCTACCTGCACTCGGCGATCCTCACCGTCGGCACGCGCGACCTCTCCATCGAGGGCACCGGCGCCACGCTGGTGGCCACCCGCGAGGAGGCCTCCGCCCTGCACGTGGCCGCCCCGGGCGTCACGGTCACCGGGCTGACGCTCACCACGCCCACCACCACCAAGCGCTGGGACGGCTTCGAGCAGACCAAGGTGTGGATCTCCGCCGACGACGCCGTCCTGCGCGACGTGCACGTCAACGGCTCCGCCGCGGCCGGCATCGGCATCAACGACGGCGCCGGCGGCTTCCTGCTCGACCACGTCACCGTCACCGACAGCCGGGCCGACGGCATCCACATCACCGGCCGGGCCCACGACGGCCGGGTGGTCTCCCCCGTCACGACCGGCACCGGCGACGACGGCGTCGCGGTGGTGTCCTACATGAAGGACGGCGGCCCGTGCGAGCGGGTGACCGTCGAGTCCCCGACCGTGAACGGCACCACGTGGGGCCGGGGCGTGTCGGTGGTGGGCGGCAACGACATCACCTACACGGACGTCGCCGTGCACGACACCGACGCCGCGGGCGTCTACGTGGGCAGCGAGGGCGACCCGTACTTCACCTACGCCTCGGTGGGCGTGCTCGTCGACGGCGGCACCGTGACCGGGGCGAACACCAACGCCGAGAAGGACCACGGCGCCGTGCTGGTCTACGCCGGCAGCTCCGGCACGACCACCAGCGACGTCACCGTGCGCGGCCTGACCATCAGCGGCACCCGCACCAGCTCGCCCTGGGACGCCGGCGTGCTGGCCGACCCCGGTGCGCAGCTGGAGCGGATCGACCTCAGCGACCTGGCGATCAGCGCCGGCGCGAAGGAGCCGTTCTGGACCAACGAGCCCGCGCAGGTGCGCACGTCCGGGCTGACCGACGACGACGCGGCGGTGCCGGACCAGTCGGGCTGGTGACCGACCGCCCGGTCAGGCCGGGTCGGCCGGGGAGGGCGCCCGGACCGACGTGCTGCCCGCCGGCGGTGCGCCCGCGGCGTGCCGGGGGGCGGCGTGCCGGGGCCCGGAACCCGGGGCGCGCCCGACGAGCCGCAGGGCGAGGGCCCGCATGCGGTCGGTGTGGTGCTCGGTGAGCCGGTACAGCGGGTAGACGGCCACGGCCACCACCGCGGCGATCACGTAGAGCGCCAGCGTGGACGCCCGCGGGTCGTCGCCCCACCACCCGCTGGAGGCCACCACCACCAGCACGACCAGCGGCCGGTGGAACACGTACAGCGAGTACGACCAGCTGCCCAGCCACTCACCGGCACGGAACCAGCCGCGGTCGGGGACGCTGGACGTGCGCAGGCAGAGCCACACCAGCGGCACCGTGGCCAGACCGATCACCAGCTCGCGGACGCCGTCGCCCAGCTTCAGCAGGTTCGAGGCGAGGAACGCCGCACCCAGCAGGGCGAGGGCGCCCGCCCAGCCGGCCCGCTGCCGCCAGACGGGTGCCACCGGGGCGTCGCGGCGCGGCGACCGCGACTGCACCTCGGCGACCACCACGCCGATCAGCCAGGCGGGGAAGAGCACGAGCAGCTGGACACCGAACAGGGCGACCGAGCCGACGGCGACGGCGAGGTTGACCAGCGCGATCAGCCGGCGGCCGCGGCGGGCGGCGTACCAGCCGATGGTCAGGCCGGCGAACAGGACGTAGAACCAGAACTCGTAGGCCAGCGACCACAGCGACTCGTTGGACCCGAACTCCAGGCACCGCGTGGGCATCAGGAACGCGGCGTTGCACAGGCCCTGCCCGACGCCGTCGCCGTGCACGGCCTGCAGCGAGGCGAGCCGGCCGGCGTCGATCTGCCGGCTGACGGCGTCGACGAGAGCGGTGAGCACCAGGCCGGGCAGCAGGACCGTCCACAGCCGGGAGAGCCTCTTGGCCAGGTACACCCGCCAGTCGAAGCGGTCGGCCCGCGCCTGACGCAGCACCTGCCCGCCGACGAGGTAGCCGCTGAGCACGAAGAAGACCGCGACGGCCTCCTGGGCGAAGGACGCCGGCAGGAGGAGCAGCCGCAGCAGGCCCGACCCGGCGGGGTCCAGACCACGGACGGTGAAGACGTCGCCGCGCGCGTGGCCGAACACGACCAGCAGGGCCGCGACGCCCCGCAGGACGTCCAGGCCGCGGCTGTGCGCGGGTGCCTGGCCGGTTGCCGCTGTCAGAGTCGTCTCCGCTCGCTGATGAGGCGCCGGATCTGGCCCGCCTGCACGGTCGGTCGTGGGTCACCGGGCCGCGACGGGTCGTGAGGAGCTCACCCGCGCCCGGCCTGGGATGACGATCTTCCCACGTCGGGGCGGTGATCGGTCCATGATCTGCCTCGCACGAGGGAGAACCGGCCGGTCCGGTCCGTTCTCCGCCGCGTCGTGCGCTCCTCGGCAGCGTCCGGCCACGGGTGGTCACGGTCGGCGCGGTGGCTGCCGATACCCGGACCGTCCACCGTCCCCGTGACACCCCTGTGTCACATGGGACGAGTGTGCAGTGTGCGGTGACGTTGTCGCGCCGTTCACCGGATCCGGCCGCGGGTGACCACATAGTGGGTCCCGTGGGGATGACGCACACCGTCGTGGGCGTCCCCGGAGCCAGCCGGTCCGCGGTGCCCTGCACCGCGACCACTCCGACCTGCCCGCCTGCTCCGTGCCCGGTGCGGCGAACAGCCTCCTGGAGGCCCCGATGACCCCGTCCTCGCCGTCCCTGCGCGACGACGTCCGCAGCGACTTCTTCGCCGACGACGTCGCCACGAGCGAGCCGCAGCCCCGCCGCGCCCGTCGCCGGCTCGCCGGGGTCAGCGCCGCCGTCGCGGTCTGCGTCGCCGGCGTCACCGCCGCCTCGCTGTTCACCGGGCAGCCCACCGCGGCCGTCGCCGAGGACACCACGGCGTTCGTGCCGCTGGCCGGTGCGCCGACCACGGCACCGGTGCCGACCGCGTCGGTGCCCGTCCCGGCCGGCACCCCGGTGGCGACCCCCACCCCCGCCCCGACCTCCGCCGTCCCGGCCGCCGCGCCCACGGCGGTGGCCCCGGCCGCCCCGGTGACGACCGCTCGGACGACGACCGGCACCACCGCCGCTCCGGCGACGGCCTCCGCCACCGCCGCCGCGCGGGCCGGCTCGACGGCGCGGGCCGCCGCCCCGGCCGGCACCGGCACGACGGTCGCGGTGGCCCCCGCCCCGCTGGCCGTGGTCGCCCCGGCCGCCGTCGTCAGCCCCGCCGGCGCGCGGGTCCCCGTGGAGAGCTTCGGCGCGACGGGCAACGCGACCACCGACGACACCGCAGCACTGCAGCGGGCGCTGGACTCCGTCCCGGCGGGCACCACGTTGACCTTCCGTGCGGGCGCCACCTACCTGCACTCCAACGTGCTGCTCGTGCGCCGCAACGGCACGCTGATCGACGGCACCGGCGCCGTGCTGCGGGCCACCAACGAGCGGCTGTCGACCCTGCGCATCGACGCCGACGACGTCACGGTGACCGGCCTGACGCTCACCTCGCCCAACACCACCCGGCGCTGGGACGAGTGGGAGACCACCAAGGTCTGGGTGCACGCCGCCGACCGGGTCACCCTGCGCGGCATCAGCGTGAAGAGCACCGGCGGCGCGGGCGTGGCCGTCACGCACGGCTCCGGGCAGTTCCTGCTCGACCGGGTGACCGTGGCCGACAGCCGGGCCGACGGCATCCACATCACCGGCGGCTCGCACGACGGCCGGGTGGTCTCCCCGGTCACCACGAACACCGGGGACGACGGCGTCGCGGTGGTGTCCTACATGAAGGACGGGGTGCCCTGCGCGCGGATCCGCATCGAGTCCCCCACGGTCAACGGCACGACCTGGGGCCGCGGCATCTCGGTGGTCGGCGGCAACGACGTCACGTACACGAACGTGACCGTGCGGGACACCGACGCGGCCGGCATCTACCTGGGCAGCGAGGGCGACCCGTACTGGACCTTCCCCTCGCGCAACGTGCTCGTCGACGGCGGCACCGTGACCGGGGCGAACCGCAACACCACCAAGGACCACGGCGCGGTGCTGGTCTACGGCGGCAACGCCGGCACGATGACCAGCGACATCACGGTGCGCGGCCTGGCCGTCTCCGGCACCCGGGGCACCGCACCCTGGGACGCCGGCGTGCTGGCCGAGACGGGCGCCGGGGTGCAGCGGGTGACCCTGCAGGGCCTCGACGTGCGCAACGGCGCGCGGAGCACCTCCTGGACCAACGCCCGCCCGGCCGTCCGGCTGCTGAGCACCCTGCGCGACGGCGTCCCGGTGCCCGACCAGCGCGGCTGGTGAGTCAGCGCCTCCCGTAGGCGTAGGCGCGGGCCAGCCAGCCCGACAGCAGCTCCACCGCTGCCGCGGCCGGCAGGTCCGCCGGGCGGTGCGCCAGCGGCACGGGCGGGCCGGTGCGGGTGTACCGCTCGGCCAGCCCGGCCGGCACCAGCAGCAGGTTGGTGTGCGGGGTGCGGCGGAACTCGCGCACCCAGCGGTCGGGACGGCGCAGCACGCGGCGGACGTCGTCCTCGTCGAACACCACGACGGTCGGCGTCCGCCCGGCCACGGCGTCCCGGCTCTCGGCGGCGGTCAGCCCCCACAGCACGACGACGTCGACGCCCTCGAGCGGGGAGGCGGCCAGCGCGGCGGCGTCGACCACGGTGCTCGACCAGCCGGCCGCGGACTGCGTGGCCGCGACCGCGGCCACCTGGTCGGCACCGCCGGCCGGTGCCACGTGCAGCACGGTCAGCGTCTCGCCGTAGACCGGCGTGGACAGGACGTCGGTCAGCCGACCGTCCTGCGTTCCCTCAGCGCCTGGCACCGCGCACCGCCTCCAGTGACTCGTCGACGACATCGGCCCAGGTACGGCGGGGCTCCGGTGGGGTGCGGGGCGCGGGTGGGGCGCCGAGGTGCCGCAGCACGGCCTCGGCCCACACCTCGGGGCGGCGGGCGGGCAGCCGCTCGGCACGCCCGGCGGAGGCCTCGGCCAGCGCCGGGTCCTCCGAGGTCAGCACGGTGGCGCCCACCGCCAGCGCCTCGGCGGCCGGGAGGCCGAAGCCCTCGGCGAGGCTGGGGCAGAGCACCACGCGGGCGTTCTCGTACAGCCAGCGCAGCTGCGGGTCGGGCACGTGCCCGAGCGCGGCGACGGCACCGGCGTCGACCAGCCGGGCGAAGGCCTGGCCGCGGTCGGTGGGGCCCCAGCTGTCGGGGCCCACGACGGCCAGCACGGCGTCGGGGTCCTGGGCGTGCACCTGCTCCCAGGCGTCGACGACCAGGCCGACGTTCTTGCGCGGCGAGGGGTCGCCGACGACGAGGGCGAAGGTGCGGCCGGCCAGCTCGGGCACCGGCTGGGCCGGGGCGCCGGTGAGCGGGGAGGCGTCGGGGTGCGGCACGACCTGGATGCGCTCGGCGACCGAGGGCAGGTAGCTGGTCAGCCGGGCGCGGGTGGCCTCGCTGACGCACAGCAGCACGTCGGCCTGGCGCAGCGAGGCCAGGTAGGGCGTGCGCAGCAGCCAGCGCTTGGCCGTGCCGAAGTCCCAGGGCCGGTCCAGCGCGAGCATGTCGTGGACGGTGAGCACGCCGGTGCCGGGCAGCCCGCGGGGCAGGATCTGCTTGGTGCCGTGCACGACGTCCATGCCGGCACGGTCGCCCCGGGCACCGGCCAGCCACTCGACGGCGGAGGCGGCGGGGCCGCGGCCGGGCAGCGTGTGCACCCGGCCGGGCTCGACCAGCTCGGCGAAGGCCGGGTCGGCGCCGGGCGCGGCGAGCACGTGCAGCTCGACGTCGTCCCGGGCGGCGAGGCCGCGGGCCATCTCCATCGTGTAGCGCACCATCCCGCCGCCGGCGCCGGAGGCCGGCACGTGGGTGGCGACCAGCAGGTAGCGCAGTGGTGTCACAGGGTGGCTCCCAGCCGTCGTCGTCGTCCTCGGTGCACCAGCAGGGCGACCACCACCAGGGCGATCACGCCCGGCGCGGCGCGGCCCTGGGGCAGGTAGATGTAGCGGGGCATCTCGAGCAGGGTGAGCACCATCAGCGGGTAGAGCACCAGGCCCCAGATGCGGCCCTGCTGCAGCGACCGGTAGAGCAGGCCGCAGGCCAGGCCGAGGAGCAGGAAGAACACCAGCGCGCCGGCGGTGCCCAGGTCGACGAACGGGCTGACCACGCCGCCCTGGTTGTTGAACTCCGGGTTGCCGAAGTTGGTGAGCGCGTCGGTGTAGGACACGTCCTGGTCCAGCCCGGTGAGCGTGCGGAACAGGTTGGCGCTGCCGATGCCGGGCGCGGTCCAGAAGGCCTGCACGAGGTCGTAGGGCAGCGCGGCGTTCGGCTGGTGCTCCAGCCGGATGACGCCGTTGTTGTAGGCGGTGACGTAGTAGCCGGCGAAGCGCTCGATGATGAAGGCCGGGAAGCTGTTGCCGCCCTGCGCCTTGTAGAACACCCAGCTGCGCGAGTACTCGAACGCCCCGAAGAAGGCGACGACCAGCGGCAGGATGACCGCCGGCAGGAACGACGCGCGGCGGGCGCCGGTGGAGTCGCGGCTCATGCTCGAGACCCCGACGACCAGCAGCGGCACCAGCAGCTCCAGCAGCGCGAGCCGCTCGGAGACGAAGAACGCGCGCAGCAGCGCCAGGAACAGCACGATGGACAGCCGGCGGACGTGCTTCGCGCGGGGCTCCCCGGCGGCGAGCAGGAGGCCGGCGAGGATCGTGAACGCGACGCCGAACTGCGTGAAGGTGGTGACGCCCGGCACCGTGCCCAGCCGGCCGCGGATGTTGGCGTCGTAGAAGTTCAGCGTGGTGAGCGCGGTGTAGAAGACGTTGAGCGTCAGGCCGACGCGGGCGGCGTTGACGGCGTAGCCCACGTACCCGACGACGGTCAGCCAGAACAGCACGGTGGCCGCGCGGGACATCAGCGCCAGGTCCGGCCGCGAGAGCCCCGGCCAGGCGGCCGGCGCCCGGGTGCGGGACATCGCGAGGGGCACGGCCGCACCGGCGATGAAGAGCAGCAGCCCGATGGTGAACTTCACGGTCCACTCGGCGGTGACCGACTTCGGGGTGCCCCACAGGAAGCGGTAGCGGTCGTCGGTGATGGCCAGCGCCAGCCAGGTGGTGGGCAGCGCCACCAGGCCGATGAGCGCGATCGGCGACAGCCACCAGACGCCGGACGCGCCCTGCCGGGTGGGGCGGCGCAGCGTCACGGAGGTGATCTCGGGGGCCTTGATGCCGCTGCTCATCAGGCGGCACCCCCGGCGATCGTGCCGGCGGCGGTGACCCCGGGGCTCTCGGCCGCGGCGAGGGCGGCGTCGGGCACCTCGACCGGGGCGTCGTCCTCGGCGGGGCCACGGCCGGCCAGCACCAGCAGGCTCTGCTTGATGCGCAGCGTCGGCAGCGGGGCGCGGCCCAGCGCGAGGTGGCAGGCCACGGCGTAGGAGGCGAAGAGCAGCATCGTGCCCGCGGCGCCGGCCAGCGCCAGCTGCATCGGGCCGCCGAACAGGGCGGCCAGGACGGCGACCGGGGTGGCGATGAGCACGGAGACGCCCACCGCGGCGGCGGCGGCGCGGCCCTTGCCGGTGACCACGAGCAGCACGGCGCAGGAGCCGAACACCGACATGCCCAGGCCGCCGGTGGCCAGCACCGAGAGGTAGACGGCGGCGCCGTCGAGGCCGTCGCCGTAGATCGACAGCACCTCCGGCGCGAGCAGCCAGACCCCGGCGACGAGCGCGAGGGTGACCAGGGTGCTGACGGTGGCGCTGGCCCGCAGCAGGGCGAACACGCGGTCGCGGCGCCCCTCGGCCCACAGCCGGGCGGCGACGGGGGTGAGGGCGATGTTGGCCAGGCCCTCGAGCACGGTCACCTGCATCGCCAGCACGCTGGCGGTGGAGTAGAGCAGCGCGTCCTGGTCGGTGAAGGCCCAGCCGGCGAGCCAGACGTTGGCGCGGCCGACCAGGAAGGCGCCGAGCTCGACGGCGAACAGCTGGGCGCCGGCGATGACGGCGGCCAGCATCGGCACCCACCAGCGGCCGGTGCGGGCGGCCTGCCCGCGCACCGGCAGCCGCACGGCGACGACCAGCAGCAGGCCGAGGGAGACGGCCGCGTAGACGGTGAGCAGGGTGACCAGCGTGGTGGTGTCCTGCACGAGGACGACGACGGCGAGCACCAGCAGCGCGATGATCGACCGGCTGTGGTGCGTGCCGGCGACCGACCAGCGGATGTGCCCGGTGGCGGCGTAGACGTCGCTGACGGTGAGCCGGATGGTCTCCAGCACGATCATCGCCGAGACCAGGGCGACCACCAGGACGCGCTGCTCGGTGACCACGGCGGTGGCCAGCCAGGCCACCAGCGGCGAGGTGAGCACCGACAGGATGGTGACCGCGCGCAGGTGGGCGACCACCTGGGTGGCGACCTCGGCGGGCGAGGTCGCGGCGGCGACCGCGCGGATGGCGTTCTGCCCCAGGCCGAGCCGGCCGATGGCCGGGCCGAGCATCAGCGCGGCGAGCACGCCGAGGAAGGCGGCGGCCGACCGGACGTCGAGCACCCGGACGGCGAGCACCGAGGTGAGCAGCGTGGCCACCAGGCCCAGCACGGCGACGACCATCCGCAGGCCGAAGCTGCGCCGGACCTCCTGGGTCTCCTCCGGCTGCACCTTGTCCGTCGCCGCCGTGTGGGCCCCCAAGATCAGACCTCGCTGTGGACGGCGGCGTGGCGGCTGGCCGACCGCTCCTGGGCCGGGGTGAGCTGCGGGGCGGCGTCGGGCTTGCCCGTGCCACCGGCCCGGCCGGTGGAGGTGACGGCTACGCCGGCCAGCCGGGTCGAGGTCGCTGCCTCGACGGTGCGCACGGCGCCCAGCGCCCGCTCCAGGGTGGAGATGCCCTCACCGACGACGACGAGGACGCCGCCGGGGTGCAGGGCGAGCGCGGAGGAGGCGAGCCCGGCGCCGAAGGTCGGGGCGTGCAGCAGCACGTGCCGGCCCTGGCCGAGCTCCCGGCCCACGGCCGCGACGAGCTCGGCGGGGTCGGTGCCGGCCGGGACGCCGAGGGTGGCGAAGGCCGGGCTGACGGTGGCCTCCCCCTCGGGGATGCCGGCGGTGGCGGAGGCGACCAGCGTGACCGGGACGCCGTCCTCGGCGAGGGCCCAGGCGAGCTGGGCGGCGACCTGGGGGGCACCGGCGCGGTCGTCGGCGCCGACGACGAGCAGCGACTGCGGGCCGGCGCTCACGTCGACCACCTGCGGCAGGAGCAGCCGGGCGGCGGTCAGCGCGTCGTCGGAGGGGCGGCCGGTGGGCAGCGTGGCGCGGCGGGCGCGGATGCGGCCGGCGGGCAGCCGGGGCAGCAGCACGCGGACGCCGGCGGCCAGCAGCAGCCGGGAGTCGAACATGCGGGGGGACAGGGCACGCCAGATGGCACCGGCGGCGAGCGCGAGGACGGCGCCGACGACCGCACCGAGGATGCCGTAGAGCAGGGTGCTCGAGCCGCCGGTGGGCTCGTCGACGGCCGGTGCCTGGAGCACCGGCACGACGCCGGGCACGCGGGCGGCGGCGACCTGCAGGTCGCTCTGCTGCCCGAGCAGGCGGGTGAGCTCCTGGGACTGTGCGCTCGCGGCGACCACCGGCACGCCGGTGTCCTCGATGCGCTGCTGCACGGCGGTGAGCTCGCCCTCGACGGCGTTGCGGGCGTCGTCCTGGCGGCGGGTGACGTAGCTGTCGAGCAGCGTCTGCACGGCGGCGGTGGCGTCGGCCTCCTCCGGTGCGGTGGCGCTCAGCTGCAGCACGTCGGAGGTGCCGACCCGGGTGACCGCGAGCACGGCCGGGGAGTCGGTGGCGTCGTCCTGGCGGTTGACCTGGGAGGTGAGCCAGGAGAGCTCGCGGGCGACGAACGCGTCGTTGTCGGTGCCCGGGGCGGCCGTGGTGAGCGGGCCGCTGAGGGCCTGCGCGTCCGGCACGACCTCGACGGAGGCGGAGACGGCGACGGACTTGTCACCACCAGCACCCAGCACGGACCCCAGGACGGCGCCGATCACGGCACCGGTGAGGGCGAGCGTGCCCAGCCAGGGCAGCGGAGCGGCCGGCCCCGGCCACGTCTCGGCCCGGTCGGCCACCGTGGGGCGGTTGCGGCGGCCGGTGGCCGGCGCGGTCACGCCCTCGTCCTCGAACGTCCTGACGTCCATGCGTGTGCGTCCTCCTCGCTCGTGAGCGGGGCTGAGCCCGCATGAGACATGTTGGATGGTAGGTGAGCAGAGGCGTCCGAAAGGCCTGCGCTCACCCGGTCGGGTGTGTGTGCATGGGCACGGTGTGCCCCTGCGTCGTGCGTCCTGGCACCCCTCCCGCGGCCCGTCCCGGGGTGGTCCGGTCCGCGGTGGGGAGGGCTCAGGGGGCGGTCGGGCCGACCAGCTGCCGGACGACCTCGCCGAGGTCGGCCGTGGTGACCACCTCGGTGTCCGACCGCAGCAGGTCCTGCATGAGCACCGGCACCGGGCAGACCTCGGCGCCCCCGGGCCGGCAGCCCTGTGGTGCACCCGGTGGCAGCTCGAACACCGTGGAGCTGATCAGCACCCGGGTGGCCCCGGAGTCCCGGATCAGCTGGTCGAGCTGGCGGAGCACCGCCTGCTCGTCGGTGGCCCCGTCGAACACCGCGCCGGTGCGCAGCACCTGGGCCGGGGTGTAGTAGTCGAGGTAGTTCGCCCCGATGTAGTCCCCGGCCAGGATCAGGTCCTGGGGCCCGGCGTTCTGCTCGTACCAGGTGTAGCGGGCGCGCCAGTAGTCGTCGCCGTCGTCGTGCTGGGGCAGCACGCTGCCGAGCAGGTTGGTGGCGAACAGCGCGGTCAGCGTGACGGCGAGGGTGACCCGGCCGGTTCGGCGCGTCGGCGTCGTCCCCTCGTCCGTCCCCTCGTCCGTGGCCGGCGCGGCCGTGCGCGCGGCGGCGAGCGGGAGGGCCAGCAGGATCGCGACCGGGACCCAGGTCGCGATCCAGAACTCGGAGTTCTCCGGCTCCCACCAGGTGAAGAACAGCGCGAACGGCACGAACCAGGCCAGGCAGAGCCGGGCCAGCAGGCGGGCGTCGGCCGGCAGGTCGGGGCGGCGCAGCCAGCGGAGCGCGAGCACCGCGACCCCGGCGAAGGCGACGAGCGCCAGCAGCGAGAGCAGGACGGCGACCACCGGCGACAGACCGCGGACGAGGTAGACCTCCTCGCGGAGGTCGGAGTCGGGCAGCGCCTTGACCAGCAGGTCCTGGACGGCGGAGAAGGAGAAGCCGAAGTGGCCGCCGACCAGGGCGCGCCCGGCGCCGAAGGCGGCCTTGGGCAGCGACTCGGCGGTGGCGTTGCCCCACTCCCCCATCGACGGGTAGTCGTCGAACCAGGCGACGATCTCCTGCCGGCCGGTGAGCCCGGCGCCGAGCATCGCCCAGGCGTAGGCGGGCACCACGACGGCGAGCGCGGCCGCGGCGTAGGCCAGCGCGGCCCGGACGACGGCGCGTCCGGGCACCAGCCGGCGGACGACCAGCAGCGCGGCCAGGGCGACGAAGGCCACGAGCACGTTGGTGATGTGCCCGAGGACCGCCAGCCCGTGGGCGGCGCCGAGCAGGGCGAAGGCGCCGGCCGTGCCGGTGCGGGCGGCCCGCTGGGCGAGCATCAGCGACGCGATGAGCACGAGCGTGGAGAGAAGGTAGACCTCGACCTCGACGCTGTACCACCAGTAGCCGTAGGCGAAGGCGGTCAGCCCGCAGGCCGCGGCGGCGGCCAGCCGGCTGCCGGGGCCGGGGACCACCCGGCGGACGAGCAGCCAGAGCAGGGCGACGCCCACCGCGCCGGCGATGCTGTTGAGCACCTCCATGACCACGAGCGGGTCGCCGTCCAGGCCGACGAGGCCCAGCAGCCAGAGCACCGTGTGGGCGACCCAGCCGTAGGCGATGTGGTACGGGAAGGAGATGCGCGCCGGGTCGCCGCTGATCACGTCGTTGACGTAGCGGAGCCCGTCCTCGGCCTCGATGTGGTTGCCCGACAGGGTGAGCAGGTAGAGCACGCCGACGACGGCGCCGACCACGGTGGCCTCGCGTCCGGGACGGGACGCGGCGACGCGGGGCTCTACGGCCAGGCGCGTGCTCATGCGGGTCCTCCTGCACATCGGTGGGGGCGTGCGGTGCAACACCCGCGGTGCACAGGTGGACGGTGGAGCTCGGACGGCGGTGACCTGGCCTCGTCCTGCATCACGGTAGGTCACGAACGCCACGCTGAGTAACCCGATCGGGTGTGCGTCGTGGCACTCCGCGGGTCGTGTCGGAGGGTGTTCGTCCCCGCCGCTGCCAGCGGTTCAGCCGCCGGTCAGAGCCCGACGAGGTAGCGCGAGCGCTTGCCCAGCAGTCGCCGGACGGCGAAGGCGAAGGCGGCGGTGCCGGCGGCGATGCCGAAGGTGAGCGGCAGCCACAGGGCCAGCCAGGTCCACGGCCCGATCGCCACGTCCTCGGGCACCAGCGCCCGGAGCACGGCCACGGGGTACCCGTGCAGGAAGAAGACCGGGAAGCTCGCCTCGCCCAGCTTGTCCAGCCAGATGCCGGGCCGGCCGAGGTCGCGCCAGGTGTAGAGCACGAACACCAGGAGCGTGCCGAAGGCCCCGCGCATGAGGCTGTCGACGGAGGGGACGTCGAGGGCGATGACGGCGAGCACGACGACCAGGACCAGCCCGAGACCGAGCACGGTGGCGCGGCGCTGCTGGTACCAGTCGATGAGCCGGTCGTGGTTGCGGGCGAGCCACATGCCGAGCACGAACAGCGACAAGAAGTGCACGAACGACTGGATCGGGTCGCTGTTCTCGTACGGGCGCGGCACCAGCACCGTGACGACGAACAGCAGCGGCAGCACCAGGTAGGTGCGCGGGTGCCGGTCCATGTAGACGAAGACCGGCGAGACGATGAAGAAGAGCAGGATCATCGGGATGAACCACAGCGGGCCCAGGTGCGCGCCGGTGACCAGCAGCACGACCGTCTGGACGACGGGGTTGCGGTCGAAGAAGTCCTCGGACAGCCAGGGGTGGCTGGTCTTGAAGCCGCCGAGGTAGATCACGAGTGCCGGGATCGAGACCACCAGGTACGGGATCAGGACGTTCCTGACCTTGCGGTCGATGAACCGCGGGTAGGCGTACTTGGCTAGGCCCTCGCGGAAGAGGAAGCCGCTGATCATCAGGAAGATCGGGCTGCCCTCGCCGAACACCACGTCGTAGGGCACCTCGGCCCAGACGGGCAGCGGCAGGCCCAGCACGGAGATGACGTGGATCGAGACCACGCCGATGATCGCGATGCCGCGCAGCCGGTGGATGTGCGGGAAGAAGCGACGACGGGGCTTGGGGATGACGTCGGCCGGGCCCAGCTCGGGGGTCGCCGACACCTGCACCTCCGGTCCCCGGTCGCTGCTGACCGGCTCGCCCCTCACAGCAGGCAGTCTGACATCCGATCTCGGCGCCTGCGTCGCAGATGATCTTCGTCCGGCCCGGCGGCCGAGCGCAGACCACACCGCCGATACCGGCGAGACGACCGGCCCGACCAGCGCTTTCGTCCGGCTCAGGTCAGGGGACCCTCAGCCGGACGCCCTCAGCAGACCACGGAGTTGTGAGGAAGTCCATGGCACAGTTGGTGAGCACAACGAGGTAGTTCACCCGTTCGTGTGCCGCCCGCCACCCTGCCCGGCGGGCTGCGGCCTCAGGCCGCTCGCGCGACCACCGGACGGCGGTCGGTGGTCTGGGTCGTGAGACCGGTCGCCGCTGCGCGCCGCTCGTCCTGCAGGCGCCCGGCCCGGCCGAGGGCGGCCACCACGACCATGGTGGCGGCACCGAGCACGAACCAGGCGAGCATCAGCAGCAGGAACATGACGCAGGTCATATCCCGGCCACTGGACGGTCAACCCTGCGATCGACCAGTTCCTCGACCGGCCGGCGGCGGCTGATCAGTCAGCTCGGGTCGTGCGCTCCGCGGCGCGGACTGAGGACGCCCACCAGCACGCCGATCACACCGAGCGCCCAGACCGCGACGACGCCCAGGTCACCGCGGTGGATGCCGTGGGTCGCGCTCAGCGTCACCAGCACCGGCCCCTCGCGGATGTAATCGCCGGTCAGCAGCAGGACGGCGAACACGGACAGCGCTCCGACCGCCAGCAGCGCACCCGCCCAACGGAACATCCCGGGACCGTATCGCCGCGCCGGGTACTGCTGGGGCAGGCGCTCCTGATCAACCAGCGCGACGGCCGAGGGCGCGGTAGCTCCAGCCGGCGGAGACCCAGCTGTCCATGTCCAGGGCGTTGCGCCCGTCCAGCACCCGCTTCTGGGACACGATCTTGCCGAAGGCGACCGGGTCGAGCTCGCGGTACTGCTTCCACTCGGTGAGCAGCAGGACGGCGTCGGCGCGCTCGGCGGCCTCCTCGGGGGTGTCCACGACCTCGAGCTGGGACCAGCTGCGCCGGATGTTCTCGCCAGCGGCGGGGTCGGTGACCCGCACGACGGCACCCTGCAGCTGCAGCTGCGCGGCGACGTTCAGCGCGGGAGAGTCGCGGATGTCGTCGCTGTTGGGCTTGAACGCAGCCCCCAGCACCGCCACCCGCTTGCCCAGGAGCGAGCCGTCGCAGACCTCGCGGGCCAGGTCGACCATCCGGATGCGGCGGCGCATGTTGATGTTGTCGACCTCGCGCAGGAACGTCAGCGCCTGGTCGGCACCGAGTTCCCCGGCGCGGGCCATGAACGCGCGGATGTCCTTGGGCAGACACCCGCCGCCGAAGCCGAGGCCGGCGTTGAGGAACTTCCGCCCGATCCGGTCGTCGTGGCCGATGGCGTCGGCGAGCTGCTTGACGTCGGCGCCGGTGGCCTCGCACAGCTCGGCCATCGCGTTGATGAAGGAGATCTTCGTGGCCAGGAAGGAGTTGGCCGCGGTCTTCACCATCTCCGCGGTCGCGTAGTCGGTGACCACCTGCGGGGTGCCGGCGCTGACGATGGAGCTGTAGACCTCGTCGAGGATCGCGCGGGCCCGCTCGCCGTCGGGGCCGGCGGCGATGCCGTAGACCAGCCGGTCCGGGTGCAGGGTGTCCTCGACGGCGAACCCCTCGCGGAGGAACTCCGGGTTCCAGGCGAGCATCGCGCCCGGCACCTTGCCCTCGACCAGCTCCGCCAACCGCGCCGCAGTACCGACGGGGACCGTCGACTTGCCGGCCACCAGGTCGCCGGGCTTGAGCGCCTCGAGCAGCGACTCCACGGCCGACTCCACGTAGCGCAGGTCGGCGGCGTACTCGCCGCGCTTCTGCGGGGTGCCCACGCAGAGGAAGTGGACGACGGCGTCGCGCGCGTCGGCCATGTCGGCACTGAAGCGCAGCCGGCCCGAGGCCAGCGAGGTGCCGAGCAGCTCCTCGAACCCGGGCTCGTAGAACGGGGCCTTGGCGTTCTGCAGCGACTCGATCTTCGCGCGGTCGACGTCGATGCCCACCACGTCGTGCCCGAGCTCGGCCATGGAGGCGGCGTGGACCGCACCCAGGTAGCCGCAACCGATGACCGAGATCTTCATGGACGCCACTCTCTCCCGTTCAGCTGACGGGCGAGCGCCCACCGCACAGGAGCACGGTAGGAGAGCAGCACGGTGCCACGCCAGCGACCCCACCCCTGGGAGGCAGGTCGCCCGCCGAGGCAACGAAGACCCACCCCGCACGGGTGGGACGGCCACCGGAGACCTGTCCGCACCCCCCGCTCAGAACTAGGGTCCGGCCAAGTGAACAGGGCAGACACGGGGGCCGGCATGACCGAGCAGACGCCGGACGACGCAGGCTCCCGCGAGGAGCTCGGCGCGCCGGAGCAGTACCGGCAGAACGCAGGGGCGGACAGCATCGACGAGCAGGTGACGACCACGTCGCACAAGCGGGTGTGGCTGCGCCGGACCCTGACCACCGTCGGAGTCCTCGCTCTGGTCCTGGCGGTGATCGTCGGTGGTGGACTCTGGTTCGTCACGAGCCGGTACGGCGGCAACATCGAGCGCGTGGGCCAGGTCTTCGACGGCCTCGACGAGCAGGCGCGTCCGGCGCCGGCCTCCCCCACCGGCGACGCCGCCCAGGCAGGCGCCGAGCCGATCACCTTCCTGCTGGTGGGTTCGGACACCCGCGCCGACGTGGCTCCCGGCGACCTGCCCGACGCCCGCTCCGACGCGATCATGATCGCCCGGTTCTCCGCCGACCGGGCGCACGCCCAGGTCGTCTCCATCCCGCGTGACTCCTGGGTCGACATCCCCGGCCACGGGAAGAACAAGATCAACGCCGCCTATGCCTTCGGTGGGCCGACGCTGCTCATCCAGACGGTCGAGCAGTTGACCGGCGTCCGCATCGACCACTACGCGGCGATCGACTTCGCCGGGCTCATCCAGGTGACCGACGACCTGGGCGGCGTCGACGTGGTGGTGCCGACCACGACCAGCAACGGCCCCTACACGTTCACCGCCGGCCCCAACCACCTCGACGGCGACCAGGCCCGCTGGTACGTCGGGCAGCGGTACGACCTGCCCGGTGGCGACTTCGACCGGGTGAAGCGCCAGCAGAACTACCTGCGGTCGATGTTCACCAAGCTCTTCAGCCAGGACGTGTTCACCTCCCCGGGCCGACTCGACTCGACGCTCCGCGCGGTCACCGACGCCACCGCGGTCGACGACGAGCTGGGCAACGGTGAGCTGCTGAAGATGGCGTACTCGCTGCGCGGCCTCACCCCGGCCGATGTCGAGTTCTTCACCGCCCCAGTGCTCGGCACCGGCACCGAGGGGTCGGCCAGCGTCGTCTACCTGGACGCCAACACCGGTCAGCGGATGTGGCGCTACCTGCAGACCGACTCCCTCGGCCAGAACGCAGCCGACTTCGAGGACGAGGCACTGCCGGACGTCCCGCGTTAGTCCCCCGCTCGTCCTGCTGCCGACTGTGCGATCTGACGCAACGAATCTGGTCAATCACGGTTGGCGAGGACGCTCAGCTTTTACCTAACGAACATCATCAAAGCGTCCCCGATGTGGTCATATTTGCGTGCCAATGCGGGGGCATGGCAGTCCGAGGTCCTTCAGCGCCGAAGCAACCTCCCGCCTCTCCGCACCGTCAGGCGATTCGGGGGAACGTACGCATGGGCTCGACCTACCTGACCGTCGATCCGGTTCGTCCGGGACGCAACCGCGTCGAAGACGGTTGGTCGCGCTTCGCCCCTGGCATCCGCGGGGAGGGGACGACGGCTCGGCGGGCCTGGCAGTCGCGCTATGTCCACCGCACCGTTGCGTTCGACCTGCTCTGTGCCGTAGTCGCCGCAGCGCTGGCGCACCTGCTGTGGTCGGCGTGGAACCCGCCCGCTGCAGCCGACGCACCCTTGTGGGAGGTCCTCGTGCTGCCGCTCCTGTGGTTGCCGATGATGCTCGTTGCACGCACGTACGAAAAACGCTTCCTCTGGGTGGGCGTCGAGGAGTACCGCCGAGTGCTCGACTCCGCCGTAGCCCTCCTCGCCGGCGTCGGCTTCCTCTCTTGGGCGTTGGATCTGCAGATCGCCCGGGGCTTCATCGTCCTGGCCCTGCCCTGCGCAACGCTGCTCACACTGTTCCAGCGGTTTGCGCACCGGCACTGGTTGTACGCACAGCGCCGACAGGGCCGTTATCAGCAGACGACGCTGCTGGTCGGTCACCAGCGGGCGATAGCCGACCTCGACGAGCAGCTACAACGGGCCGCCGACAAGGGCTACCGAGTGATCGGCTGCTGCCTGCCCTCTAATCAGCACTCATCGGCTGCTGACGCCTTTCACGGACTGCCGGTACTCGGTGGCGTCGACGAGGTGGCAGCGGTGGTCGCCCGATTTGAAGTCGACACTGTCGCTGTACTCCCCAGCCAGGAGCTGGACGGCTCAGCATTGCGCTCCTTGGGTTGGGAGCTAGAAAATACTTCAGCGGAGCTTCTTGTAGCCCCCGCCATCACTGCAGTGGTAGGGCCCCGGGTGCACATCCGCCCGGTGGCCGGCTTGCCGTTGCTGCACATGGAACGCCCGGAGCTGACCGGGCTCCGCCAGTTCACAAAAGCTTGTTTCGACCGCACCGCGGCGCTCGCCGGCTTGGTCTTCCTGTCCCCCGCACTGCTGGCGATTGCACTGGCCGTACGAGCCAGCAGTCCTGGCCCGGTGTTTTTTCGGCAGGAACGGGTCGGACATCGGGGCAAGCCTTTCTTCATGATCAAATTCCGTAGCATGGTGCCGGGCGCGCACACCATGGTCGCCGAACTCGAAGACGACAGCGACGGCAACGGCGTGCTGTTCAAGAAGCGGGACGACCCACGGGTGACCCGAGTAGGGAAAGTCCTGCGCCGCTACTCCCTCGACGAACTACCGCAACTGATCAACGTCGTTCGTGGAGAGATGTCGCTGGTTGGCCCGCGCCCACCCCTGAACAGTGAGACCGAAGCCTACGGCGTGGACATGCGGCGCCGCTTCTTGGTCAAGCCGGGGCTGACCGGCCTATGGCAGGTGAGCGGACGTTCCGACCTCTCATGGGATGAGTCGGTGCGTACGGACGTGCAGTATGTCGAGAACTGGTCGCTCAGCTTCGACTTCATGATACTGGCGAAGACGGTAAAGGCAGTCATGAGCGGCTCCGGTGCTTATTGACTCACTGCGGCTCTCAAGCCCCACCGCGCTGCTCGCACCCCGCGACCAATGTCAGAGCCGCAACGCATACTCGTAAGGATGACCATCGCGTCATTGGACGAGCTTCCGGGAAGCACCTGCGTCCAGTTCACGGGACGTCATGGCGCTCACGGATGCTGCGACACGGGCCTGACCCTTACAGCAAAAGTTCTAGCGGGCAGCGTGGATGAGATCGCCGCGACATCGCAGCGCTATCGAAAGCGGTAGTCCCCACCAAGGTCCCAATGGCGGCATGCTCAATCATGCCTCACCTCGCCAGTCGTAACTTCCGAGACTACTCCGCTTGTGGTCCGACCCGCTGACTAGTGACGCGCCGCGTGGAGGGAACGGCGACCCGCGCAGGAGGCGTTCCATTCCTCGTCCTAGCAAGACTGAGACCAAGCGTCGACGAGGACCGAGTACTCCTCCGAGCCGATTCCCTTGTTGACTTACCGCAACTCAGTCGCGCCCAGCCGAAGTCTTTCGCTTCCATATTGCAGACCCCGAAACGGCCAGTACCCCTGACAATAGGCATGCCGAGCCCAACAGAAGAGGCGCTTTAGCAACCACGCCGGTGTCGGCCAGCTCTGCGCCGCCCAGGGGCGCGACAGGTGGCGCCCCTACGCTCAAGGACGACGCGGCGGCCTGTCCATCCTGAGGTCCTTGGGTCGCCTGCTCTTGGCCGACCGCAGAAGACGAGGGCGCTGCGCTCAGATAGGGAGACTCACGCGCCTCCGGTGCCGAGGAATCCGACTCGCCAGACGGCAGGGACTTACCTTGACCTTCAGTCCCGCAGTCCGCTACGTCCTGCAGTGATGAGCTACCGACTAGCGTTCCGTCTGTCAAGACCGAGTAAGTTGCCTGCCCAGGGACCTGATTCATCTTTACCCTGGCGCCGGGCAATACGATCAGTCCCGGGCTGACATCCGACGCTTCAGTCGATCTGACGGTCAGGCTGAGGGGCGAGGATCCCGTGTTGACGGCTGTCGCGCGCACTTGCGGCTGCCCGTCTACGCACTCCTGATAGGTCTCCAAGGCCAAACCCGAGGGAGAGCCGCCATGGTCCGTCTGATGCGCGCAGCCGCTGACTGTTACGTCAGCTAGGGGCGACGGGTCGTGAACTTCACCGCCCGAGTCGGCGACTAGGATTCTCAGTGGCCCATCCTCCGGAAGCACGCGGTACTCGAGCACCGCATCAGCCATGGGTCCAACGGGCGTGACTGCGTCCACGCTACCGTCTACCGTCGCGCTGATTTCTGATGCTCCAACATAAGAGGAAACCCTGAAGGTGACCGAGCGAACGACGTCGACACCAGCGCACGGTTGCACGAGCGTTGTCATGATCGCCTGATGACCTACGGGCGTAGCCGCCTCAGAGGGACCCGCCAAGGACGGCGAGGCTGTCCACAATGCAGCCACCATGAAGGCGCCGACGGATAGAGCTAGGCCTACTCCACGGCCAACTCTCTTCATTCCCAAGAGACGCGCGCTCGCTTCATACCCGAAGGAATACAAGAGTCATCCGCTCATCCACCATCAAGTCGACCGATTGTTGCCTCAGGCCTAAGCCCTGCGGCCTCAACTCACCCTGGTCATCAAAACGGCGCGCAGAGATCTCTTGACAAGGCCGGCCCAGGTTGACAGTGACGCGCATGGCTGGGTGCCTTAATTCGATGGGCGGCCGTGGAGGATTCTGCGCGAGTGTGGACACGTCGTTAGACGAGACCTCGTGCCATAAGACGAGTACATGCTCGCTAGTCGAACGGGTGAGCATGATGTGATGAAGGAATTGCGCATCATAGCCCAATGGGGGCGTGACCTGCAGAGACAACGGCAACGGCAACGGCTCACCCGACACTCCGACTCGCGGACTAACAGCCTTCAGCAAGTTCTTCACCGCAGTGAACGCTGGCTTTGGCGTGAGATCCCGCCGCAAGAGGCCAAAGTGAGCTTCCTTGTTCTCACCACCGGCGTCCTCGAACTCGTCGAGCAGCTCGTACAGGTAAGTCCGCGAAATTCCTAGCCGGTAGTTCTCCATCAAGACTCGCGGCAGATAGAGTCCCTGTACGCGTTCGGACTGCCCAAGTCTCCAGGTGGAGTATCCGGTCTCCGTAGCCATCATCGGCTTACTTCCATACGGCAGCCGCGAGCTCTTGAAGTTGATCGGATACTCATCGAGTGTGCCAGAGGGGAAGTTGCTCTCCCGGTAGTAATCTCGAATGCCAGCGTAGCTGCGCGGCATGGAGAACGGATTGTCCCGGGGGTATGGATGCATATTCCCAAAGTCGGACGTCCCCTGGAGGGACCCGGCGGGCAAAGGATGCCCTCCGCTCCAGTATGTGTTCCCCATAGCTGGACCAATGACGGGTACATTCTTCAAGGAAGCCTGAGCTCTTACGGCCCCCCATAGATCCGCCTGCCACGCCAATAGCGCGGCGGGGAAGGTCAATCCCTTGTACGTCCACTGCGATCGCGTCCAGAAGAGATCAGCTTCGTTTGGCCCCTCTATGGCCGCGACCGCCCCCCTCCCTGCGGCCGGGAGGAGCGCAATCACCTGTGCACCCGGGTCTCCCAGCCCTGAGACAGCTTTGTCGACGAGAATAGTGCTCTTGATACCGTACCGATAAAGGTCGTCGGCGCGGATAGTGTCTCCGCGGACATGCTTGATGCCGGATTCCACCAGTCTGTCTCGGACCGCGTCGTATGCGAAACCATACGGCGTATCCGTGTAGCCCCAGTGCGTGTTGATACCGACTGAGTCGACGAAGGCGGTGGCGTCAGTCGGGATGACGGGCACCGACGAGGTACTTGCGAGGTCTAACGTGCTGACACGCACGCTGGACGAGCGAGGCAGTGCTACCGCGGTTCCTACCAGGAGTCCAGCCGCTAGGAAGTTCCGACGCGAGAAGCTCGGGCTCACCTCGCACGCCGTCCCGCGACTCAGGGAACTCTCAGGAAGCTCAGATCGCTCAACCACGCTCGCCACCTCCGCGGCTCAGGAACAGTCGAGCGACCAGCCGATCGCTTAGAGTGATCGACTGGCTCACAAGCACACCTTACGGTCGAGTTCCTGTCAGCTCAGACGACACCACGTACGTACGCACGCACGCTGGCGTGGAACGTCTCAGGCGCCCATCTCTCACCATGCGCAACAATCGCCGCACGGTCCCACTCGCTGGTGACTAGTCGTGTGATCGACCCGCGAAGCGCGTCAAGGCTGCTTGCATCAAGCCATTGCCCAGTGAGCCCAGCTACACATGTCTCGAGATAGCCGCCCTCGCGCGTTGCCCCCACCGGCGTCCCGAAGCCGAACGCTTCCACTGGAGTCAACCCGAAGTCCTCCCGCGAGCACGCGAGAACAGCTGCCGACTCGCGGTAAAGCCACCGGAGCTGAGCATCGGACACGCCTGACAGCCGCCGGACGTTCGGAGGCATCTTCGTGGCGACCTGCCCGCCTACCATCACCAGCCTCTGCTCGGGCATGCCAGCCACAGCCATTGCAATGATGTCTGCCTGCTTGTAGCCCCGAGGTCGGCCAATAGTCAGCAGGAACCCAGGCTCTAGTCCAGGCACTGCTTCGATCGGACCGTCCGGCGAGATTCCCCGCGGCGGATTGATGACCGTGGCATCCCGGCCATAGACCGCCCGGATGCGGGCAGCGACGTTCTTCGAGTTGGCGATGTACCCAGCTGCCGTAAGAGCACCGTCACGGTCACGCCGCTCAAGGTGCGAGCGCATCCGGCGAAGCGCAAATTGCCCCGAACTGCTGAGTCCCATCGCGTAGTCCTCGGGCTGGTGAAGCCAACGAGGGGGGTTGTGGCAATACACCACCTTAGGAGCCGTCGACTGGACCTCGTGCGCGAAACCTGCAGACGAACACACGACAACGTCCGCATCAAGTAATTGTTTGCGTCGGAAGACGCCACTCAGCAGCGGGAGCGCCCGACGCGGATCGGACGCCAAGAACGGGATGTGATTCCAGGTCGAGGTTTCCACATCTATATCCGCGAACTCGGGGAACGTGGACGAAGGCCGGTAAAACGATGTAGTCAGTCTGCTGTCCGGGAAAGCGCGGAGCAGTTCTAAGGTCACCCGCTCGGCACCTCCCCGTTGAGTTACGTAGTCATGAACGACGACAACTCTCATGACGCGGTGCGCCGGCGTGAGCTGAGCATCTCTCGATACAGCGAGATGACACTCGGACCGATGACCTCAGGCGAGAAGTCTCGCGCACGGGCTCGACCATTGGTCTGCAAACGCTGGACCAGACTCGAGTCGGTGTAAAGCCGACCGATGAGGCCAGCCAACTGCTCGACGTCACCTGCGTCATACAGCAACCCGTCAACACCGTCCGTCAGGATCTCGCTCGGTCCACCGCCTCGAGTAGCAATGACAGGTAGGCCCGCGGCCAATCCTTCGACGATAACCTGACCGAAGGGTTCGGGCACCACGGACGCATGAACAAGCACGTCTAGCGTCGCGAGGGCCTCGAAGACGTTGTCCACAAAGCCGACAAACTCGACACGGTCCTCCAACCCTTGGACCGCCACCTCTGCATGAAGCGACGCCTCATAGGCATCCTCCGCGAACATGACAGAACCCAAGATGCGCAGCCGAGCAGTGACCGGTAAGTCAGCTTGCGAGAACGCGCGAATCACGACGTGCTGACCCTTCCACGGGGAGATGCGCCCCAAAATCCCGATCGTGTATTCCGATGAGGCCACATCTCGGGCCTTCGGCACGTTTGCAAGTCCACTGTCGAGCACATCAGGCATGGGGCTCGCTAGTACCACCGCCGAGCGCCGTCGCAGACGAGACAACCTAGGGTGCGACAGCGTCTTGAGCGTTGCCTGACTATTGCAAATTACCTTGGCCGGCAGGACCGATATGGCGAGCCGCGTAGCCAAGATCGCAAATCGGGGAAGATAGTCGGGCGCCAGGCGGTCTCGCAGGTGCCATACGCTGGGAACATGCGCCAGACGTGCCGCCAAGCAGCCGTAGAAGCCTGCTTTGAGGGTGTTGGTATGAACGATGTCTACACGCCTCTCCAGGATAAGCTTCCGCAGAGAGAGCGAGTAGCGCAAGATTCCCCGTACTCGCGATAAGGCCACGAGGGGGTTGGCAAGGCGTTCTTTCCGCAATTCCCTCGTCTGTCCCGGCATGGGCAGTACGACGACGTCGATGTGCAGCTCTCGCAATCGCGACACCAACGGCCCATCCTCCGCCAAGACCACTAGCGGCCGCACGTCTCCGAGCAGCGCCGGGAGAAGGCGCAGTAGCGCGATCTCCCCGCCAGACAATTTCGCAGTATGGCCTACGTACATGACGTTCACAACGCCAGACCTCCTCAAGACAGTGCCTTGATATGGTGAGTATTCAACCGCACGGCCCTAACGACCACCGGGACGAACGGCACGGCTGCCACGGCCCCGGTTATCGCAAGCCCGATGACCCCCTGAGGCAGCAGTGTGACGGCAAAAGTCGCCGAGACTCCTGCTACGACAGCCGCCGCAACTGGCTGCGGTAAGTCTCGCACCCGAATGGGCGCTGGAAACTGGGTATCAATCTTTCGGCGTACGAGACGAAGCAGCGTCACAATCCCTACCGCATACGCGAAGGCGCCGGCGATGGACGCACCGACCACCCCCAACCAGAGCGTCAGGGGAAAGATCAATGCAATGTTCACAACAGCGGCGATAGCGCTGTAGGTAGTTTCAAGACCTGGTCGGCCAATCGCCCGACAAAAGGTACTCATGACCGCCGTCGCCGTATTGAGCGCATAAGAGACGGAAAGTATCAGGGCGACCAGGCCAGCCAGCCCGGCTTGCGGCCCTACCCATGCTGTCACTGCCGCGAAGCTGACCGCAACTGTGAAGAAGCTCCAAGGGACAGTCAAAGCGGACCACGCCATCTGCTGTGACCGCGCCGCCTCGAGGGAGCCTCTCAACCCCTCGCGGCGAAATCGGTCCACTTGCCGGCTGTAGACAGGGGGGACGGCGAAGAGTGGAATGCTGCGGAGCCCGCCAGCAACCGCCGCACCCAATGCGTAGACGCCGACCTCGTCGATCGGCCGAAGTAGGGTCACGACGAGGAGGTCACCCTCTAGGATCAAAAGCGTTGAAAGTCCGCCTAGCTGTACTTGACCAGCGTGTCGAGCAAATGGCCCAAGTTCGGATCGCCGCATGACAGCCACCGACCTGAGTCGCAGGTAGCGAGCGCTGATCGCTGCGGCGACGACCAAGCCGACGCCTTGTTGGATGAACGCCGCCCCGACTACACCGGTCAGTCCGTGCGCCGGAACGAGCGTGACCGCGGCTACCACAAAGGCCGCCTGACTGACCAGCGCCCTAATGAACTGCGCGGTGAACCGTCCGTGTGCCTGCGCGAATGCGGCGAACACTGAACTCAGGATGGCGAGGCACACCAGGGCCGGTGCTGAGCGAAGAATCAACTCAGTGTCGGCGCGCAAGTCGTCTGAGGCATTAACCAACCCGCTCAGTGGCTTGATACAGAGCCAGATTGCGGCGGCTATCAGGCCAGCAACGGCTGACACCGTAAGAAGAACCGTTGTCACGATGCGAGTTACAAAGGCACGCTCATCCACGCCCTTGTAAATCCCTGCCCATCTCAAAACGGACGCCGACAAGCCGCCGTCCAAGCTCACACCGAACAGGAGGAGCGTAGCCAGTAGTGACCACAGGCCAAAACGTTCGGGTCCGAGCTGCTGGAGCAGGTAAGGCGTCAAACCTAGGAGGACGACCGTCGGGAGAGCCAACGCGCCGCCGCTCCACATGACCTGCCCCGCAAGCCTCGGACTCCGACGTTGATGCTTCTCGCTGTCCGTCATTTCGTCCTCGTCGAAGTTCGAGCCATCCGCGTGACTGCATGTCGCGGCGCCCGAGGCTTGTCGTTAGAACGCACCACCGCGAGACTGGCCCACAGGACCCACAGCAGAGCGGCATTGGCGTCCTGGGGTGCAGCGAACAGCAAGTTCGCCGGCGTGATGACGACTGTGGCGGCTGCGCCTAGAAGGGGAAGCTGAATCAGATGGTTGGGCGGCCGCCCGGCGACCTGCCAAGCGCGCCATGACATCAGACCGAAAACACCGATGAGAACACTTGCGCCTACAGCCCCGAACACTCTGAACAGCTCTAGGTATCCAGAGTCGACATCCGTGAAGGCGGCGTCTCCTCCAGCGATGCGGGCTGCGGCTCCTGAAGATCCGACGCCTTGACCTAGGGGCTGTGAAATGGCCACTGGCAGCTGAGCGGCCTGAAAACTGAGGCGCGCTTGCAGACTGGTGTCTTGGGAACCAGCAGCAACCGTATCGGTCAGTCGACCCGAGATCGTATCGATCACCGGGCCAGCCGCCAACATGCCCAACGGGGTGACCACTGCCGCTAGGACTAACACGCCCCTCAGTACTCTGGGCCGCCTCGAACCGATAAGCAGGATGCACAGGAGCAGGACGAGCCAACTCGCCCGCACTTGCGTCAAACCCAGAGTCGTGACGCCGGCGCCGATCGCTGCGGCGTCGAGTACGGGCCGCCGAAGAGGTGCACCGGTCGTCATGAGGATCAAAAGAGCAAAAGTTATAAGGCCAGCCGTTGGCCCAGGGCTGCTGCCCGTCGAGTAAACGCGCACACTCAGCGGCTCCGCCGCACCGATTGAATAGACGATGTCCTCAACCGATCGCATCCAAGCTGCGTCCCAGGGCGGGAGGACCAAAAATTGAACCAATCCATAAGCACCCATCCCGAGGGCCAGCCAGCGAGCCAGTGGCACCAACCCTGCAAGCACGGATTCGGCGGCCTTCTTCGCATTGGCGAGGACGACCAAAGCCAGTAATGCGGGAGCGATCAGCTTGAGGAAGCTTGTGATGACTGCCACTGAACCATTGAGCAGGAGACCAACTGCACATCCGAATAGGCTGATAACAAGAAAAGTCCATACTGGCGCGGCGGCAGCTCTATCCATGCGAAAAGGTCTCAAGAGAATCAGCGCACAGGCCAGGCAAGGGATGGTCGGTGCAATCAATATCGGACTCGGGTCGGTGAAACCGTCCTGCCAGTCGACTACGCGGCGCACCAGGGGCATAAACGCGTAACTGGCTAATGTCAGTTGCACGAGTTGAGCAGGGGCGCGACGGCGGATCAGGTAGATCCCCGCGATGCCGTGTAGTGCCGGGACCGCTAGGGTTGCGATATTTGGTATCAGAAATGCCAATGCAACGCTGAGCGCAATGACTCCCGCAGGTACTGCCTTAGGGATGTCGGTGAGGGCCCGCTCATCGTTCACCGCGGCCAGCGGGCGGATGTGCGTCACTGTTCCGACCCGCGAGCCGCCTTTTCATCGCTGGTCGACCACAGCATGCCCAGGGTCGGGATGTCGAGTTCGTCCAGCAACTTGACGGCACGGGTGACTCCGCGACGCGTCGACCGTCTGGCATCCACTACCAAGACGGCAGCGTCGTAGTCGCGCACAAGACTCGACGCGGCACTCGGACTCCGATCGGGTGCTACAACGGCGTCGAAGCGCCACTGCGGTGTGGCGGCCCCCTGGGAGTGGTCAAGACCGAAGGAACCCACGGGCTGTTCAGGACCAACGTCGTTGAGCACCGGGGGGTGATTATCAGCCGTTCTCTCGCTCACGAATGCGGCCAGTGCCTCTGCCACTGGCGTACTTGCACGCTCAGGCGACATTACCAGGGCCAATCGTCCACCGTTCACCGCGCCACTGGTTCGAGCTAGGAGACCGGCCAACAGTCCACCTTCTTCAACCGTGTAGCGATTGCCGTTCTGTGCGACTACGGCTACGAAGGAGAGCCCGGTGAGCTCCTCGACTTGGCGCTGCGTCTGCAACTTGGCGGCGAAGACATTCCACGCCGCGGAGAGAACAGTCGCCAGCATGAGGCCCAACAAGCCTCCCAGGACGGTCGCCGCAGATGCGCTCAGCCCGATTGGAGTCTCAGGCGTAGCTGCCGTGGTCGTAACGGTCGCGGCGGCCGGGGGGGACTGGGACAGGACCTCGACGTTAGCCAGAGCCCCATTTATTTGGAAGGCTCGTGTCTGGAGGTTGAGGCGTGCCACGGATTGAGCTGACGTCGACGAGCCACCGGCGACCTGATCGCTTGAAGTCTGAGCGTCAAGCGTCGCTAGCTGTTGACCTATCGAGTCTGCCGACGCCCTGAGCTGCACTTCCAGCTGGCTGAAGGCTTCGGCCGCCTGCTGTCGCGAAAGTTGCAGGTAACCATCGACATATGTGTCCGCCACAGCGACCGCTCGCTCGGGAGTCGTCGACACGGCACTCACCTCGATGAGCTGACTGTCCTTCACAACGGTGACAGACACCTCGACGGGGGTCCCGAGCGTCTGCTCCGCCGCTTGACGAACCTGCTCGCTGCGAAGAACCCCAGCTTGGGTCGCTTGTGCGAGTCGTGCATCGCCGCCCGCATTGGTTGCGGACGGCAGGACAGCGTCGACAGAGGAGGGCCCCACCACCAGCTGTGTAGTGGCGCGGTAACTCTCAGATGAGAGCTCGTGGTGGACGAAACCCAGCGCACAGCCGAGTAGAATCCCCGCGACCAGCGTTGGCCAGAACCGTCGCAACCACTCAACCGCAGCACCAGGCGACCAACTCAGCGTTTGCTCACCTTGCATGCGGTCAAGCTCCTGTCAGACCAGTTGGACATAGGCACGTGAGGTTACCTGTCGGCACGGCTACTTACTAGAACTCAAGGAGGCTGGACCTGTTGGACGCGTCACTGGTTATACCTGTCTACAACAACTGGCACTATGTCCACAGACTCCTGGGGGGCATCGACACGACATCCCTCTCAGCGCTCGATGTTGTCGTTGTCGATGACGCCAGCACGGAGCCGGGACTGGACGCACTCCTCCGAGAGTTTCCCTCAGTACGAGGCATTCGACATGACCAAAACGGGGGCTTTGCAGCCGCTGTCAATACAGGTGTAAATGCGAGCACGGGCGATGTTGTTCTGCTGAGCAACAGCGACATCGAGGTAGACGGTGACGTTCTCGAGAAGCTCACCGCGCTGGCGGAAAAACATCCCCTGGCCATTTTTGCGCCCGCGACCCATCGCGTGAACGGAGAGCCCATCCAAATCGCGCATCGTTTTCCGACGCCTTTTCGACAAACGCTCGAACTGCACGTGCTGTTCCGGCTGCTACGCCGGGCAGGCGTAGCAAGTGTAAGTCGGAAGGACTGGATGGTCGGATCCTTCCTCGCATTCCACAGGAACGTTTGGTCACTCGTTGGAGAACTGGATGAGGGGTACGGGATGTACTCCGAAGAAGTGGACTGGCAGGTGCGCGCGGCGGCTCGGGGTGTCCAGAGAGTCTATGTTCCGGACGTCTTTGTCGTCCATGATGAGTCACAGGGTGCGGGACGATACACAGCCGCTACTGAGCGCCGATTCTTTGCTGTCTGGCGTGCGCGCGTTCGCTATTTCCGGAAGCACGGAGGTCGCCTTGGCATCTTGCGCTTGCGTCTCGGATGGCTCCTTGCAAGCACACTCAACGTGCCTACGTGGAGCCTCGCCTCAGTCGTCCCCGCGTTGCGCGGTCCGGCGCTCAATGAGTTGCGGAGGTCTCGACTGCTGGTTCGAGAGAGCGCTCGACGGAAACCGTTCGGTCAATGAGTGCGCGAGCGAGCATTCATCTGCGCGTCAATGACCTTGGCTTCTACGAGGAAGTCATGAAACGCCCACAACAGCGATAAGAGAAGTCCGCGTCGACCGTCCAGGATGTTGCGGTGTCGGACGTAAGCCCACAGGAATCTGGCGGTGGGACGCAGAACCGGCCGGGCTTTAGTCTTACCCGCCTGGACCTGCTCTGCAGCTAACAGCGAGCTGTAGTCGTTGAGTCGACGTACAAAGTCTTTCATACCCCTGTAGCCGTAGTGCTGAAGATCGCCTTCAAGTCTTACAGGACTCCCCCCCGCGGAAGCTTCGACCTTTTCATGCACCAACACATCGCCGAAACGCGCCTGCGTCCGGTCATAGAGCCGCACCAGGTACTCCCGCGTCGGGCGGTGAACTGGACGGTGAAACTTGCCCATGAATTGGGATGTCCGACTGATCTCATACCGAGCCGCCACGGTCTGACAGTCCTGGATAGCACGTCGAAGTTCCGTCGTGACGCGTTCGTCCGCATCCAAGTTCAAGATCATGTCGTTTTTGGCCAACTGGGCTGCCAGATTCTTCTGCGCCGCGAAGCCCATCCACGGATGGGCGTGCACTGTTGCCCCCATCCGGGTTGCCACGCTGACCGTGTCGTCCGTGGACCCTGAGTCAACGATGATTACTTCATCAGCCCAAGAGACGCTGGCGAGACAGTCGGGCAGTGTCTCCGCCTCATTCAGCGTCACAATGGTGACCGATATGGGTCGCACGACCTATCCCCTCATCCAGGCTGGGCGTTTATCGGAAGGCTAGCAGTCACATCTGTCCAGCCAGCACATGAAGCAACGACCGGAAAAGCCAGCCCACTAAAAACCGAGTTGACTCGAGCTGTCTTCGTTGAGCGTTGCGGGCGCAAATCGCTTGCCGCTTGTCAACACATGCGGCGCACGACTGGCTCCTTGAGTCAGGACCACGACTGGCTCCCGGGACCAGGACACGGGAACGACGCTCAGTTGGAATCGGCACCCATGCGCGCACGGACTGACTGCTGGCGCTGGGCTAGGCTTCTCGAGTGCTCGTGAGCCTCCTGGATGGTCAGTTCCTGGCTGAACGATTCGGAGCTGAGCCCGACCGCGTGATCGCTCTACACGGCTGGGGCCGCACCCGTCAAGACTGGACCGGCGCGCTGACTGCTGTCGGCGGCCTCGCGCTCGACCAGCCCGGCTTCGGCTCGGCGCCTCCTCCATCAACCTCCTGGGGCTCCGATGACTACGCCCGCTGGTTGCTGCCGCTGGTCGAGTCACTCGATCGCCCTGTGCTGGTCGGCCACTCGTTCGGGGGTCGGGTCGTCGCGCAGCTGACGGCGATGCACCCCGAGCTCGTCGGCGGTCTCCTGCTGACCGGGACGCCCCTGCTGCGCGCCGGCACCGCACCCAGAGCCCCCCTCGCCTACCGGGTCCTCCGCAGGGCCGGCAAGCTCGGCATCCTGCCGGAGAAGCAGGTCGAGGCTGCTCGCAGGAAGTACGGCTCCGCCGACTACCGCAACGCCGAGGGCGTCATGCGCGAGGTCCTGGTCCGCACCGTCAACGAGGAGTACAGCAGCGTGCTCGATGCACTCGCCCGGTACGACGGCCCGATCGAGCTGGTCTGGGGGGCCGGTGACACGGCCGCGCCGCTGTCCACCGCCCGCCAGATCGCCGAGCGCACCGGCGGCACGCTGACCGTCGTCGACGACGCCGCCCACCTGCTCCAGCCGTCGCTCGACGCCGCGATCGACCAGCGGCTGCGCGCGCTGCTGGCCACCGGGACCGACGCGTGAGCGCCGGCCTCACTGCCGCAGAGTGGGTGGCCGTCGCCGCCGGGACCGCTGCTGCCGACCTCACGTGGTGGCGCGTCGCCCAGCGCGAGCACTACGAGCCCGGCCGCAACACCGCGATGCTGCGCATGTGGGCCACCCGCACGCCGGTGTCGGTGCTGCCCTATGCCGTGGGCGCCGTCTGCGCTGCCGGCGCCTTCCGCTACCCGGTGCTGGGCATCCCGGCCGCTCTGGCCGCCGCCGCAGCGCCGGTCGGACTGGTGTTCCGCAAGCCGTTCCCGCGCCCGGCGTTCACCCAGCGGCTGCGTCGGCTGGCCGGCGGCACGGTCGCCGTCCAGGTCGCCGCCGCCGTCGCGTTCCGCTCCCCCGCCGTCAGCGCCGCGCTGGTGCTCTTCACCGCGCCGGTCACCGACGCCGTCCTGGCTGCGCTGAAGCCGGTCGAGGCCAAGCTCGGCGAGAAGTTCGTGACCAGCGCCCGTGCCCGGCTGACCGCCGTCTCCCCCGACGTCGTGGCCATCACCGGCTCCTACGGCAAGACCTCCACGAAGGCCTACGTCGAGGCCCTGCTGGCGCCGGAGAAGAACGTCTTCGCCAGCCCGGCCAGCTTCAACAACATGATGGGGCTGTCCCGGAGCATCAACGACGGGCTGTCCGGCTCCACCGAGGTGTTCGTCGCCGAGATGGGCACCTATGGCCCCGGCGAGATCCGCCGGCTCACGGAGACCTTCCCGCCCCGCATCGCCGCCATCACCACCATCGGCGAGGCGCACCTGGAGCGCATGGGCAGCCGGGCCAACATCGTCACCGCCAAGCTCGAGATCACCGAGCGCGCCGAGATCGTCGTCCTCAACATCGACGTCCCCGAGCTCGCCGAGGCCGCCGACCGGCTGCAGTCGGCCAAGACCGTCGTCCGGGTCTCCACCCGCCCCGACACCGTCGCCGATGTCCGAGTGGTGCCCGAGGGCGAGGGGTGGGTGCTGACCGACGAGGGTCGTGGGACGACGCGGATCGCGCAGCCCCCGGGCGGTGGACACCCGGTCAACCTGGCCATCGCCACGGGCATCGCCCGGGTCCTGGGCGTCTCGTGGGCCAGCATCGAGG
The DNA here is from genome assembly GCF_019112525.1 of Modestobacter sp. L9-4. NCBI lineage: Bacteria > Bacillati > Actinomycetota > Actinomycetes > Geodermatophilales > Geodermatophilaceae > Modestobacter > Modestobacter sp. L9-4. Next base: position 2,577,440 of record NZ_CP077800.1, on the reverse strand, counting down.
CCACCGTGGCCCGCAAGCTCCCCGGTGTCGCGCACCGTGCCGAGGCCTCGGTCAACGAGGCCGGCATCCACGTCATCGACGACACGTACAACGCCAACCCGGACGGCGCGGCGCAGGCCCTGGCGCTGGCCCGTCAGCTCGGCGAGGGCCACCGGGTCTGGGTCGTCACGCCGGGCATGGTCGAGCTGGGCTCCTCCCAGGACCAGCGCAACCGTGAGTTCGCCGAGCAGGTCATGGCCACCCCGGGCGCCACGCTGGTCATCGTCGGCGGCACCAACCGCCGTCCGCTGGTGGCCGGGTCGACGCCCGACCGCACCGTGCTGGTCAACAGCCGGGTGGCGGCGATGGCCCACATCTCCGGCAAGGCCGAACCGGGGGACGTCGTACTGTTCGAGAACGACCTGCCTGATCACTACCCGTGACCGGTAGCGCCCCCGACAGCTGGTCAGCCACGCCCCCCAGGCAGCAGGAGGAACGATGAAGCAGGTCGCCGTCGCATTCGGTGGTCCCTCGGCCGAGCACGACATCAGCATCCTGACCGGCCTGCAGGCCGCACGGCTGCTGAACCAGAGCGGGCTCGACGTCCTCGCCGTCTACTGGGACCGCGGTGGCAACTGGCACACCGTCCCGGTCGACAGCGAGGCCCGCGACTTCATCGACGGCGCCCCCGCCCGGGCCACCCAGGTGGAACCGGTGCTCGGTCGCAGCGGCGGCTGGCGCCCGGTCAAGGGCCTGCGTCCCAAGACCTACCGCCCCGAGGCCGTGCTCAGCTGTTTCCACGGTGGCTACGCCGAAGCCGGCGGCGCCCGTGCGCTGTTCGACTGGATGGGCCTGCCCTCCACCGGCGGCTCGCTGTTCGCCGGCGCCCTGTCGGTCGACAAGCTCGCCTTCGGCTCGGTCATCGCCCAGGCGGGGCTGCCGACCCTCCCCCGGCTGATCGTCGGTGACGGTCATGCCGACCCCGACTTCGACGGTCCCTACATCGTCAAGCCGCGCTTCGGTGGCTCCAGCATCGGCATCGAGGTCGTCCAAGACCTCGCGGCCGCCAAGGGGCTGGCCAAGCAGAACGTGCACCTGGCCGACGGCGCCGTGCTCGAGCCCTACCGGCCCGACCTGTACGACCTCAACGTCGCGGTCATCACCTACCCGACGTTCCGCGCCTCACTGATCGAGAAGCCGATCCGCCCCGGCTCCGACTCGATCTACAGCTACTCGGACAAGTACCTGCACACGTCCGGGCTCAGCAAGGCACCCCGGGAGATGCCCGCCCCGATCTCCAACGAGCTCGCCGCCCGGATCCGCTCGCTGGCCGAGCAGGTCGCCGGCCTGGTCGGGCTGGGCAGCCTCGCCCGGCTGGACTTCCTCAGCGACGGCACCGAGGTGTTCGTCAACGAGGTCAACAACATCCCCGGCGCCATGTCGCTGTACCTGTGGCCCGACGACTCCCCCGCCGCGCTGCTGACCAACGCCCTCGAGCAGGCGGTGCGCGGTCGCAGCTCCAACGAGGCTCCCACCGTGTTCGCCCGCGGTGAAGCTCTCCGCGCCGCCGGCGGCATCGCCGGCAAGCTCGCCAACCTGGGTGGTCCCACCCGCTGAGCCCACGCACCACCTGAGACGGCCACGTCGGCTCCCAGGTCCCCCGCGGACCCCGGAGCCGACGTGGCCGTCTCGCGTGATCGGGATGGTCGGGTTCACCGGGAAGATGAGGATTCGGTAACGGCGCTCAACTCCACTGCGGCAGGCGCCGACAAGACCTCATGCAGCTCACCGCCCACCTCCCCGCGGACCAGCTCGCCGGCTCCCCGGCGATGGACGCGGTCACCCTCCTGCCCAGCCGGGTCACCCTGCTCGACCGGATCGCCGAGCGCGCAGGCACCAGTGCCGAGGCGCCCGCCAGCCTGGTGCTCATCGGTCTGCTCCGCCGGGACAGCATCTGGCCGATGCCCGGGAGCCACCTCGACCGGGTGGGCGCGGCCCTGTCAGCCGACCTGCGCGGCACCGACTGGCTGGCCCGCTCCGGCCCCACCGAGTTCGCCGTCCTGCTCGACGGCGCCGCCCACGACGCCGAGACCGCCGCCAACCGCCTGGTCGCCACCGTCGCCGCCGCCGGCGTCGAGGGCGTCACCGCCTGCGTCGGCATCGCCGGGCTCGCCCCTGACGCCTCGCCCAGCGAGGTCCACCGCCGCGCCACCCTCTGCCTCACCGCCGCCCGCAGCGTCGGTGCCGGCCGCGTCATCCGCTACAGCGGTGGCCGCCGCTGACGCGGTGCACGACCCCCCAGACCTGCCCCGTGTCGCCGTGTCCCGGCGGCACGGGGCAGTTTCATGAGAGGTGTTCGGTCGGTGTGGACATCGCCGACACCCCTGGTCCTGAGCGCCCCGTGCGGGTCGAGCGTCCAGGTCCACTCGTTGGACCAGACTGCGGCGTCACACTGTGCCGGTGCGGATGACGACACTGTGGCGGCCCGTGGGTCCCGTGGAGCTGCGGCTGCTGGAGGACAACGGCTGGACTGCCTGGCCGCCCCGGCTACCGGAGCAGCCGATCTTCTACCCGGTGCTGAACCGTGACTACGCCACCCGTATCGCCCGCGACTGGAACGTGCAGCACGACGGTGCGGGCTTCCCGACCGAGTTCGACGTCGAGTCCACCTTCCTCGACGGGTACGACGTCCACCAGGTCGGCGGTCAGACCATCCTGGAGTACTGGATCCCGGCCGATGACCTGGATCGCTTCAACCAGCACATCGTGGGCCGCATCCGTCTCGTGGAGTCGTTCAGCCGTGACTCCGGCCGCCCGTCGTCCGACTGATCGCGCGCGCTCCGATCGATCACCCGTCGGCCGCTCTGAGTCCCACAGACGACGGGAGATCGGGTTCTCGCATCGTCGAGCTTCCTGACCACTCGACCAGCTCAGGACCACGAGGGGTGGCGCGCCGCGCTGCGGCGGTGACCGGCACAGGTCGGTCACCGCAGGCCACCGATCGGCGCCCTAGGGCGCTGTTGCTCCCGCCTCGGACGGCGCAGTGCGGGAGACGGCGGCCTTCAGCAGGGACACCAGCGTCGAGCTGAACGAACCGCCGTCGGACTGCACGCTGAACGGGAACAGCGACGTGGCGGTCATCCCGGGCACGGCCGACACCTCCAGCACCACGAACTCGCCGTCCGGGGCGACCAGGAAGTCCACCCGGGACAGGTCTCGCATGCCCAGCGCCGTGTGCGCCGTCTCCGCCGCCGTACGCAGCGCCGCCAGGGTCTCGGCGGGCAGTTCGGCGGGGGCGTGCACCTGCACGCGGGCCGGGTCGTAGCGGGCGACGAAGTCGAAGCGGTCCTTGCGGTCGTACTCCAGGCCCACCGGCTGCCCGGCGCGCGGGGCGCCGTCGACGTCCAGCACGGCGACGCTGACGTCCATGCCCTCGGTGAAGCTCTCCACCAGCACCGTGTCGCCGTAGGCGAAGGCCTGCATGAGCGCGTCGACCAGGGCGTCGACGCTCTCCACGCCGTTGACGCCCAGCACGCTGCCGCCCCGGTTGGGCTTGACCACCAGCGGCCAGCTCATGTCCTCCACCAGGAAGCGCACGACCTCGCTGCTGCCCAGCTCCTTGAACGACGAGCTGGTCAGCGCCACCCACGGGGGCGCGGACAGCCCCGCGCGCTCGGTGAGCGTGCGGCCCACCGTCTTGTCCCACGCCAGCCGGCAGGCCCGGGAGTCCGAGCCGGTGAACGGCACGCCGGCCATCTCCAGCACGGTCTGCAGCGTGCCGTCCTCGCCGATGTCACCGTGGATCGTCGGGATCACGGCGGCGTACCCACCGGAGCGCAGCGACGCCAGCAGCGACTGGTCGGCGTCGACCACGTGCGCGTCCACGCCCACCGACTGCAGCTCGCGCTGGATCCGCTCCCCGGACAGCAGCGACACCGCCCGCTCGTGCGAGAGCCCTCCGGCGACGATCGCGACCGGTCCGTGCAGGTCTGGGTGCGGGCTGACGGCCATGCCCTGACGCTAGCAACTCACCAGCCCCCCGACGGGCCGGACTCGGTCCGGCCCGTCGGGGATCAGCGGGAGACGGCGATCAACGGACGACGGAACGGGCCTCGTCCGCGGCGACCGCCTCGCCGGCCTTTCGCGCCGCCATCCGCTCCTTCTGCGGGATGACGATGTACTTCGGGTCCTTCGTGCTGGCGATGCCGGCCTCGAAGACGCCCATGCGGGTCATCACCGAGCCCGCGGCCAGCAGCGTGCCGCCGACGATCGCCCCGACGCGGGTGCGGCCCAGCAGCGCGACGAACGCGGCACCGGTGATCGTGGACTTCTTGGCCGCGCGGAGCAGCGTGCCGGCCTTGCCCTCGTGGTACGGCTCGCTGACCAACCCGTGGCCGTTCTCGACCTTGTTGATCATGAACAGCTCCAGGGCGACACCGGTCAGCGCCGTCTTGCGCGAGGGCCCGGCCTCCGCGACCGGGGTGAGCGCCATGGTGATGCCACCGCCGGCCGCCATCGCCGACCCGGCGAAGACGTAGGGCAGCTCGGTGTGCGCCTCGTGCCAGCTCGGCGCGGCCGTGTTGGCCAGCAGCACCGCGGTGTAGGTGGCCATCGGCCCGCCGAACGCCGCCGCACCGATCGCCGACGCCTTGCGGGCGGCGGGGAAGAACCGGGCCAGCGCGGGCAGGAACGGCAGCACCTTCGTGCCCAGCTTCAGCAGCGGCGCCAGCTCCAGCAGCCGGAAGCCGGCCGCGGCGGAGGTGAACGCGCTGAACGGCGACAGGATGTAGGAGCCCACCGACAGCGGCGACGTCGGCTTGAACACCCGCAGCATGTGCAGGAAGCGCTCCGGGCGGCCCAGGTCGTCGATCAGCAGCACGACCGAGCCCAGCGCGGCCGCAGCCGCCGCGTACTCGGCGTTGCGGGCCAGCGTCGGCCGGTCGGTGAACTCCGCCAGCGCACCCAGCACCGACGACGTGCCCGCGGCACCGCCGAGGAACAGGTACAGCGGCACCTCGGGGTTCTTCCACGTCGGCGTCTTGACGATCTGCCGGCCGTAGTAGGAGGTGAACTCCGCCTCGGGGACCATGGCCGCCTCGCGGTTGCCACTCCCCCACCCGCCGCCGCCCTTGCGGCGCTTGCGCTTGGGCCGGGTCAGGTCCTGGCCACCGGCGCGGTGCCAGCCACCGGCCGCGGCGGCCAGCGGCGCCTCACCGGCTGGCTCGTTGCCCGTGGGCCCGCTGTCCAGCGACCGGCCGTTGAGGTGCGCGTCGTCCGGGCTGGTGCTGCTCGGGGTGGTCATCAGCGCCGCCGTCCGAAGAAGGAGGACACGACCACGCCGACGATCATCGCCGCACCCGTCGCCGCGGCCTTCCACATGGCGGGCAGGTCGCGGGTGGTGACGATCGGGTCCGGCGGCAGGCCGTAGACCTCGGGCTCGTCGAGCAGCAGGAAGAAAGCGCCCACGCCGCCGACGCCGTCGCTCTCGTCGCGGCCGTACAGCCGCGCGGTCTCCACGCCCTGGCCCTTGAGCGTCGCCAGCCGGGCGTCGGCCCGGGCCTGCAGCTCGTCGAGGTCACCGAACTGGATCGACTGCGTCGGGCACGCCGTGGCGCACGCCGGCTGCAGCCCGTCGGTCAGGCGGTCGTAGCACATCGTGCACTTGAAGGCCCGGCCGTCGTCCTTGCGGACGTCGATGACGCCGTAGGGGCAGGCCGAGACGCAGTAGCCGCAACCGTTGCAGATGTCGCCCTGCACCACGACGGTGCCGAACTCGGTACGGAACAGCGCACCGGTCGGGCAGACGTCGAGACAGCCGGCGTGCGTGCAGTGCTTGCAGACGTCGGAGGACATCAGCCAGCGGATCTGCGTGCCGCCGTCGCCGCCGGTGACGGAGGTCTGCGGGTCGAACTCGCTCAGCGCCTCGGCGTTGAGCACGCTCGTCTGTGCGGAGAGCGGGCCGTCGGCCTGCGGGCTGATCGCGCTGACGTCGTGGTCGTGACCGTGGCCGTGGGCGTCGTCGTGCCGGTCGGCGCCGGGCATCCCGATCGTGGGCATCGGCAGGTCGACCGAGCGGCTCTGCTCGATGAACGACACGTGCCGCCACGAGTTGGCGCCCAGCTGCCCGGTGTTGTCGTAGGACATGCCGGACATGCCCATCTGGCCGAGCACACCGTGCGAGTCGTCCATCGGGAGCGTGTTCCACTCCTTGCAGGCCACCTCGCAGGCCTTGCAGCCGATGCACACCGAGGTGTCGGTGAAGAAGCCCACCCGCGCGGGGTGCTCCTCCTCGTACCCGGCATCGGCCGTGACGTCGGGCAGCGGCCCGAACAGCCGGTTCCTGGAGTCGGCCCCCTCCAGGGAGGGACTGGCCGAGCTGACCGTGGTCATCGCCGTTCCCCGTTCTCAGTGATCAGTGGACCGGTGGTCATGCGCCTGACGCCTCCATGGCGCTCGGGTCCTCGTCGGGGGCGCGGCCGTTGAGCCCCACCCGGCCCGACTTCACGCCGGCCCGCATCCGGTAGGCCTCGACGTAGTCCAGCAGCTCCGGTCCACGCGGCCGGCGGCCGGGCTGGATGTCGGCGGTGCTGACCTTGTCCTCCTGGATGTGCGTGTTCGCGTCCAGGATGATCCCGAGCAGGTCGTTGGCGTTGTCGCCGGTGGACAGACCCGCGTAGGACCAGTGGTACGGCATGCCGATCTGGTGCACGACCTGCCCGCCCTTGAGCTTGATCGGGCGCATCCGCTCGGTCACCAGCACCTTGGCCTCGATCGCCGTCCGGGCGCTGATCAGCGTGGCGAACTCGCCGTTGGTCAGGCCGCGGAGCTCGGCGAGCTCGGGTGAGACCTCGACGAAGAACTCCGGCTGGAGCTCGGACAGGTAGGGCAGGGTGCGGCTCATGCCACCGGCGGTGTGGTGCTCGGTGAGCCGGTAGGTGGTCACCTGGAAGGGGTAGACCTCGCTGCGCGAGGGGTTCTCCCGGTTCCACGGCCCGGCGATCCGCTCGATGGTCGGGCTGGACTGCTGGGCGTACAGGTGGTTCTCGGCCACGGACTCCGAGGGCTCGTAGTGCGTCGGCATCGGGCCGTCGACCAGCCCGGCCGGGGCGTACAGCCACCCCTTGCCGTCGCCCTGCATGACGAACGGGTCGGCACCGCCGATGGCGGCCTGCGCCCGAGCGCCCTCCGGAGGCACGTAGTCCGGCCGCTTGGTCGCCTCGAAGTCGGGGACGTCGTCACCGGTCCAGCGGCCGGCGGCCTCGTCCCACCACACGTACTTCTTGCGCTCGCTCCACGGCTTGCCGTCCGGGTCGGCGGAGGCACGGTTGTAGAGCATCCGGCGGTTGAGCGGCCACGCCCAGCCCCACTCGGAGGCGACCTGGCCCTGCTCGCGCGCCGGCTTGCGGCGGGCGGCCTGGTTGACCTCGTCGGCGTAGACGCCGGTGTAGATCCAGCAGCCGCCGGTGGTCGACCCGTCGTCCTTCATGTCGATGTAGGTCGACAGCGCCCGCCCGTCGGGGCCGGTGCCGTTGATCTCCCGCAGGACGGCGGTCGCGTCGGGGTCGGCGGTCTCCCCGATGGTCGGGTAGTCCCAGGTCAGGTGCTGGACGGGCCGGTCCCGCGGATCGGTCGAGGACGCCAGGCGCTCGCGGATGATGCGGCCCAGGTGGAAGTAGAACCACAGGTCGCTGCGGGCGTCCATCGGCGGCTCGACGGCCTTCTCCCGCCACTGCAGCAGTCGCTGCGTCTGGGTGAAGGTGCCCTCCTTCTCCGTGTGCGTCGCCGCGGGCATGAAGAAGACCTCGGTGCCGATCGTCTCCGGCGCCATCTCGCCGGTCTCGATCTCGGGCCCTTCCTTCCAGAAGGTCGCCGACTCGATCATCTGCAGGTCGCGGACGACCAGCCAGTCGAGGTTGGCCAGCCCGAACCGGTTCATCTTGCCGTTGGGGTGCCCGACGGAGGGGTTCTCCCCGACCAGGAAGTAACCGTGCACCTTGCCGGCGATCATGTCCGCGATCGTCCGGTAGGAGCTGTGGTCGCCGTTGATCTTGGGGATGTAGTCGAAGGCGAAGTCGTTCTCCGCCGTCGCCGCGTCGCCCCACCAGGACTTGAGCATGCTGGTGATGTAGGCGGGCTTGTTGCCCCAGAAGCCGCCCTTGCCGGCGGCGTCGGCGACGTAGTCGGCCAGCGTCTGGTGCTGCCCCGCGTGCGGCATGGGCAGGTAGCCCGGCAGCAGGTTGTACAGCGTCGGGACGTCGGTCGAGCCCTGGATGCTGGCGTGGCCGCGCAGGGCCATGATGCCGCCGCCGGGGCGCCCGATGTTGCCCAGCAGCAGCTGCAGGATCGAGCACGAGCGGATGTACTGCGCGCCGACGCTGTGCTGCGTCCAGCCCACCGAGTACACCCACGCCGTCGTCCGGTCGCGGTTGCTGTTGCTGGTGACCCACTTGGCGACCTGCTCGAAGACCGCGGGCTCGATGCCGCAGACGTCGGAGACCATCTCGGGGGTGTAGCGGGCGAAGTGCCGCTTGAGCACCTGGAAGACGCTGCGCGGGTGCTGCAGGGTCTCGTCGCGCTTGGGCTTGGCCGGGATGGTCGGGCCACCGCTGCCGTGGGTCTGCGACTGGTCGCTGGCCTCGACGTCGTCGGCCTGCTTGCCGGCCTCCTGCGCGGCGGCCCCCGCGGGGTCGTCGGAGCTGGCGTGCGGCACCTCGGAGGGCTCGTAGGCCCAGGTGCGCTCGTCGTACTGGCCCTTCTCCGGGTCGAAGCCGGAGAACAGGCCCTCGAGGTCCTCCGTGTCGACGAAGTCCTCACCCACCAGCGACGCGGCGTTGGTGTAGGCGACGACGTAGTCCTTGAAGAACAGCTCGTTGTCCAGGACGTACTTGATCAGGCCACCGAGGAACGCGATGTCGGTGCCCAGACGCAGCGGGACGTGCAGGTCGGCGATCGCCGACGTGCGCGTGAACCGCGGGTCGATGTGGATGATCTTGGCGCCGCGGGCCTTCGCCTCCGACACCCACTGGAACCCGACCGGATGGCACTCGGCCATGTTCGAGCCCTCGATGACGATGCAGTCGCTGTTCGCGAGGTCCTCGAGGAAGTTGGTTGCGCCACCACGGCCGAACGAGGCTCCCAGACCGGGAACCGTCGAAGAGTGCTATATGCGGGCCTGGTTCTCGATCTGTACAGCGCCCAGGGCGCTGTACAGCTTCTTCATCAGGTAGTTCTCTTCGTTGTCCAGGGTCGCGCCGCCGAGGCTGGCGAAGCCCATGGTGCGGTTGACCCGCTTGCCGTGGTCCTCGGTCTGCCAGCCCTTCTCGCGGGCCTCCAGCACGCGGTCGGCGATCATCTCCATCGCCGTGTCGAGGTCCAGGTCCTCCCAGTCCGTCGCGTAGGGACGGCGGTACTTGACCGTCGTCACGCGGGAGGGGCTGTTGACCAGGCCCTTGCTGGCGCTGCCCTTGGGGCAGAGCCGGCCGCGGCTGATCGGGGAGTCGGGGTCGCCCTCGATCTGGACGATCTTCTCGTCCTTGACGAAGACCCGCTGCGCGCAACCGACAGCGCAGTACGGGCAGACCGACTTCACCACCCGGTCGGCGGTGGCCGTGCGGCTGACCACCTGTTCGGTGGCCTTGCTGCGCGCGGCCACACCGCGAGCGAGCGGGTCGTTACCAGTGAGCTGCCGGAACACCGGCCACGCGTCGAGCCACGTCTTCACGTTCGTGAGCTTGCCACCAGGTCACGCACGACGCGCGTCCACCCCACCGCTCGGCGGGTCGGGTCCGCACCCCGCCGGACGGTTGCGCGGTGACGGAACGACCGGCGGCACCGGCCTCGTCCCGCGCGTGGTCGGCCGCTCACCCACCGTCGCCGGCGACTGTCGGCAGGAGAAAACGGGTCGAGGGGCTGGCGCGGGCCAGTACCGTGATCACAGACACCAGGAGGCGCACCATCGCGATCAACCCCGCAGGCTGCACGGACGCCGACCCCGGCTGCTCCTGTGCCGGCGACCCGGCGGTCCACGCCGCCCGGGCCGAGACCCTCCCCGGCGCCACCGTCGACTGCCCCGAGTGCGGCGAGCCCAGCAGCCCCGCCCGCATCACCACCTGGGGCCACTGCCGCGCCTGCCGCACCGCGGACTCGCGCGCCACCCAGCCGCTGCGCTGGTGACCTGACCTCCTCCTTGGGGTGAGGGCACCCGCGTGCGGGTGCAGGACGGCGGCGGGCGTCCCGACAACTGACGGGTGACCACCGGAGTCCTCGCCGCACCGGCGCGGGCCGTGACCGCCCCTCGACATGGCGGCACGGCCTCCCCCGCCATCAGCCGGCACCTGCTCCTCGCCGCCCTGGCCGCCCTCGCCACGCTCGCGGCCGGTCTGCTGCCCGGCGGTCTGGCGGTCCCGGTGGCCGTCACGCTCAACTTCCTGGCCGTCGCGGTCGTCCTGGTCCAGCTGACCCGCAGCGGCCGCACCAGCGCCCACCCCGCGGGCTGGCGCTGGTACGTCGTCTCCGTCGCGGTGAGCACCCTGGGGGCACTCGCCCTGGGCGCGGTGCTGCCCATGGGCCAGACGGCGCTGGGCAGCGTCCCCGGCCAGCTGCTCGTCGTCGTCGCGGTGTTCCGGATGCTGGACCGGGCGCCCCTGCGGGCGGCCCGGGCACAGCTGGCCACGATGCTCACCCTGTTCGTGCTCGCCGACCTGCTGACCGTGCACACGGTCTACCGGCTGACGATCGGCTCGTCCGGGGTGCTCTCCCTCCCCCAGACGGTCGCGCTGTTCGCCCTCCTGGCCAGCATCGCGCTGGGCACCGGCCTGTCCCTGGTCTTCGTCGCCCTCGCCTCCGTGCGGCAGCGCACGATCGGCTGGCTGCTGTTCGCCGCCCAGGTCGCCACCGCACTGGCCGGCGCCTTCTCCTCCGTCGCGGACGGCCCGGGCACCGTCCAGTACCTGGCCTGCGCGGCCAGCGTCCTCGGGCTCGGCCTGCTGGTCGTCGCCTGCCGCGCCGACCGTCCCGACGACCGGCCGGTCCCGGCCGACAGCCAGGGCGGCTCCACCCTGGGGGCCCTGCTGCCGCACTGCACCGCGATGGCCGGCGGCTGCCTGCTGCTGGTCAGCGTGCTCGTGACCGGCCGGCTGACCGTCTTCGGCACGACGCTGGGCATCCTCGGCCTGGGCGCCCTGCTGGCCCACCAGGCCGTCTCCTGGCGCACCGAGCAGCAGCTGACCACCGAGCTGCAGCGCAGCGAGGCCTACTTCCGCGCCCTGGTGCGCAGCAGCGCCGACCCGGTCGTGATCCTCGACGACCAGCTCACCGTCCGCTGGGTCTCCCCCTCCATCACCGACCTGCTGGGCCTGGACCCGGCACTCATCGTCGGCGGCCGGATGACCGACGTCGTCCACCCCGACGACGCCGCGAGCGTGACCACCGCCCTGTCCGCGGTGTCCGCCGAGGCCGGCCACAGCAAGACCCGCAACGCCCGGATCCGGCACGCCGACGGTCGCTGGCGGCTCATCCAGGCCCAGGTGCGCGACCTGCGCAGCGACCCCGACGTCGGCGGGCTGGTGCTCTACTGCCGCGACGTCACCGCCACCGCACCGGCGCCCACCGAGCCCGACCTCGCCGCCTTCACCACCACCGACCCGGCCACCGGGCTGCCCAACCGCTCGGCGCTGACCACGCGGCTCGGTGCCCTGCTGCGCGACCCGGCCGTGCCCGCCACCTCACTCGTGCTGCTCGGCGTCGACGGCCTGCCCGGCGTCGACGACCTGCCGGTGCTGCGCGAGCTGACCACCCGCTTCACCCGCGCCCTGCGCGGCGACGACTGGCTGGCCCGCGCCGGCGGGGCCGAGTTCGCCGTGCTGGTCGACGGCACCATCGCCGACGCCGAGGTGGTCGCCACCCGGCTCGTCGCCGCCGTCGAACCGGTCGCCACCGGCACCGGCACGCTGCGGCTCACCGCGGTCGCCGGCATCGCCTCCCTCGGCTCCGACGTCGATGCCGGCGAGGGGCTGCGCCGCGGCGACCTGGCGCTGCGCAGCGCCCGCGCCGCGGGCCCCGGCCGGGTGCGCCGCCACTCCGACGCCCTGCGCATCACCCAGGACCGCCAGGAGTCGCTGCGCACCGACCTGCACCGCGCCCTCGAGCTCGGCCAGCTGCGGCTGGTCTACCAGCCGGTCGTCGACCTGGCCCTGCACCGCACCGTGTCGGTTGAGGCCCTGCTGCGCTGGCGGCACCCCACCTACGGCGAGGTCTCCCCCGCCGAGTTCATCCCGCTGGCCGAGGAGTCGGCGCTGATCACCGAGCTCAGCCGCTGGGTGCTGGCCGAGGCCATGTCCACCCTCGCCGCCGGGCCGCACCGCGACCTCGGCGTCGCGGTCAACATCTCCGCGCGGCACGTGCGCAGCGGCGAGCTGGTCGCCGACGTCCTGCAGGCGCTGGAGACCAGCGGCCTGCCCGCCGCCCGGCTGGTCCTGGAGATCACCGAGTCGGTGCTGCTCGACGACGCCCACGTCACCGACGACCTGGCCACGCTGCGCCAGCTCGGCGTCCGGATCGCCGTCGACGACTTCGGCACCGGCTGGTCGTCGCTGGCCTACCTCGTGGGCCTGCCCATCGACGTGCTGAAGATGGACCGCGCCTTCCTCGCCGACGTCGAGACCGACCCGCAGCGCCGCGCGCTGTGCTCCTCGGTGCTGCACCTGGGCACCAGCCTGGGGCTCGCGGTGATCGTCGAGGGCGTCGAGACCCAGCCCGAGCTGCAGCTGCTGCGCGACATGGGCCACCGCTTCATCCAGGGCTTCCTGCTCTCCCGCCCGCTGGACGCCGACGCGCTGGCCACCGGGCTGCCCGGCATCCCCGGCCCGCGCACCGCCACCCGTACCGCCGGCCCGGCTGACGGGACGGCGTCGTGAACCCCTTCCGTCGTGCCCCGCTGACCGCGGTGCTCGTGGCCACCCTGCTGGCCCTGGCCGCCACCGGCCCGTCCAGCTCACCCGGCTCCGTGCCGGAGTGGGACAACCTGGTGCTGGCCCTCGTCGGCGGCTGGGCCGCCTGGCACTGCCGCCGGCTCACCCGGCAGATGAGCCGCCGCGACCGGCTGCCCTGGCAGGTGCTCGGCATCAGCTCGCTGGTGTTCACGGTGGCGAGCCTGGCCACCGGCCTCGGCATCGGCGGCGGCATCGGCGCCCTGGGCCCCGGTGACCTGCTGGTGCTGGTGAGCGCGTTCGGCCCGCCGGTCAGCGCGGCCCTGCTCGGCGGCCGGGTCCGCGGCACCAACTGGCCGCTGCTGGTCGTCGACGGGGTGATGGTCGCCTTCGCCCTCGTCGTCGTGGCCGACGTGCTGGTCCTGTCCCCCGCGCTGTCCCCCGGCGCCGTGCGCGCCGACCTGATCCCCCTCGTGGCCGGCTACGGCGCCTACCCGGCGGTCGCGATCGGCGTCGTGGGCGCCCTGTGCACGGTCTCCACCAAGGCCGTGCGCCGGTCGGCCACCGCGGTCATCGCGATGACCGCCCTGGTCGGCGCCGGCTCGGCGCTGCAGGCGGTCTACATCGTGGTGCCCTCCGCCCCCTGGGCCTGGGCCGCCGACGCTGCCGTCGCCGCCGCGCTCGTCGTCTCCGTCCGGGCCGTCCGGCTCGCCGTCGACGCGGCGGCGAGCAGCTCACCGGCCGACGCCACCCCGGGCGTCAACGCCGCCGGGGTCGCCGTGCAGGTCGCCGCGCTGGTCGGCGTCCCGATCACGCTGCTCACCGCGATCGTGCGCGACATGCCGCTGCACGACGGCGCGATCGCCTGCACCGCCGTGGTCATCACGATGCTGCTGGTGCGGATCGTGCTGCGCATCCGGGAGAGCGGGCGCGTGCAGGCCGAACTGGTCCGCAGCGAGGAGGACTTCCGCGGGCTGGTGGAGGCCAGCTCCGACGGCGTGGCCATCGTCGACGCCGACCTCCGCCTGGAGTTCACCTCCCCCGCGGCCCGCACTCTGCTGGGCGTCCTCGACTCGGACCTGCACCCTTCGCTGCTGGACCTGCTGCACGTCGAGGACCGTGCCCGGGTGCGCCTCGAGCTGGCCGTCGGCACCGGCGAGGTCGCCCCCGCCCTGCACCTGCGCGTGCAGGACGCCGGTGGCGAGCCGCGCGAGCTCGAGGTCACCCACCACGAGCGCCCCGGCAGCGGCCGGCGGGTGCTGCACCTGCGCGACGTCACCACCCGCCGCCGCCGCGAGCGCGAGCTGGAGCGGATGGCCTTCACCGACCACCTCACCCGGCTGCCCAACCGGGCGATGCTGTTCCAGGAGATGGCCGCGGTCACCTCCGCCACCGGGCAGCGCTGCCTGCTGGTGCTCGACCTCGACGGCTTCAAGGCCGTCAACGACTCCGCGGGGCACGAGGCCGGCGACCTGCTGCTGGTCGAGGTGGCCCGCCGGCTGCAGAGCCTGCTGCGCACCGACGACCTGGTCGCCCGCCTCGGCGGCGACGAGTTCGCCGTCCTCGTGGCCGGCGCCGAGGAGGACGCCGTCGAGGCGGCCGGGCGGGTCGTCGACGTCCTGGCCCACCCCTACCGGGTCGGCAACCGCAGCTTCACCGTCGGCGCCAGCGTCGGGCTGGCCCAGCTGCACCCCGGCGGCGGTCAGCACGCCTTCCGGCTGGCCGACGCCGCGCTCGGCGAGGCGAAGCAGGCCGGCAAGGGCTGCTGGCGGGTGCACACCGACGACCCGTCGGCCCGGGCCACCGCCAGCAGCGACGTCGCCGCCGCCATGGACGCCGGTGAGGTGCAGCTGCGCTACGACGTGGTGACCACCAGCGACACCGGCGAGGTCTACGGGCTGCACAGCACCCCGGTGTGGGTGCACCCGGTGCTCGGTGTGCTGCCGGCCCCCGAGCTGTGGGCGGCCGCCGAGCGGCAGGGGGTCAACGGGGCGCTGCAGCAGTGGCTGCTCCGCCAGGCCTGCGCCGAGGTCGCCGCCCTGGACGGCGAGCTGACGCTGGGGTTCGACCTGCCCGCCGGTCAGGTGCGCGCCGACGAGCTCGCCGGGGAGATCACCGCGGCGCTGGCCGAGGCCGGTCTGGCACCCCGCCAGCTGGCCCTGGCCTTCGACGAGGAGGTCCTGCAGACGTCGTCGGCCGGGCTCATCCCCGCGCTCCACACCGTGCGCGCCGCCGGGGTGCACCTGTGCCTCAACGACTTCGGCATGGGCTCCACGCTGTGGTCGCAGCTGGCCCGCCTCCCCCTGGACACCGTCCAGGTGGACGTGCGCGGTCTCGCCGCCCCCGGCGACCTCGACCGGACGATGCGGGTGCTCACCGCCATCGCCTCCAGCGCCGCCGCCTTCGACGTCTACACCTTCGCCAGCGGCGTCGGCAGCCCCGAGCTCCTCGCCGCCATCGGCGCCGCGTGCCAGATGGCGGTCACCGGGCCCGTGCTGCCCAGCGGGCTCACCGCCGGCCAGGTCGCCACCCTGCTGCGGCACCCCTCGACGACGCTGCCCACCCCGCTGCCGGTGCCGCGCGCCCACGCCCAGGCGTGACCACCCGGCGGTGGGCACCACCGATACTGGGCCGGTGAGCACGCCGTCGCTGCACTTCCTCGGCCACTCGACCGTCCGGGCCGAGCTCGCCGGCCGCACCGTCCTCACCGACCCGCTGCTCACCCCGACCCTGGGCCCGCTGCGCCGGATGGTGGCCCCGCTGCCGGCGACCAGCTGGGCCGGCGTGGACCTGGTGCTGATCTCGCACCTGCACAACGACCACCTGCACCTGCCCTCGCTGCGGCTGCTCGGCCGCAGCACGCCGATCGTCGTCCCGCGCGGGGCCGGGCGGTGGCTGACCCGGCACGGGTTCACCGCCGTGCAGGAGCTGGGCCCGGGCGAGAGCCTCACCGACGGCAGCCTCACCGTCACCGCCACCCACGCCGACCACGCCGCGCACCGCTGGGGGCCGCGGCTCACCCACGGCCCGCACGCCCCGGCCGTCGGCCACCTGCTGCGCGGCGACGGCGTCACCGTCTACGCCGCCGGCGACACCGACGCCTTCCCCGGGATGACCGACCTGGGCGACGACGGCATCGACGTGGCGCTGGTGCCGGTGTGGGGCTGGGGCCCCTCCCTCGGCCCCGGCCACCTCGACCCGGCCGGGGCCGCCGCGGCGGTGCAGCAGCTGCGCCCGCAGGTCGCCGTCCCGGTGCACTGGGGCACGTACGCGATCGCCGGGCTGTGCTCGCTGCCCAGCCCATGGCGGACGCGGATGCGCGACCTGCTCGTCGACCCGCCGCGCCGCTTCGCCACCGACGTCGCGGCCCTCGCCGCCGCCGGCGGTGCCCCCACCCAGGTCGCGCTCACCGCGCCCGGCTCCCCCGTCGTGCTGCCCGCGCCGGTCGAGGGCGGGTCGTGACGGTCGACGTCCTGGCCGTCAGCTGGACCGACGGCAGCTCGCTGGGCTACCCGCTGGTCTTCGGCGGGGTGCTGCTGGGCTCGGTCGTCCCGGTCGTGCCCACCGGCGCCGTCGTCGGCGCGGCCGCCGCGGTGGCCGTCAGCGGCGGGCAGCTCTCGCTGCCGGTGGTCGTGCTGCTGTCGACCCTGGGCGCCTTCGTCGGGGACGTCGTCACGTTCACCGTCTGCCGGTTCGGCGGCCCCTCGGCGGTGCGCTGGGTGTCCCGCGGGCAGCACGCCGACCGCATCGACGAGGTGCGCGAGCAGTTCCGCCGGCACGGCTGGCAGATCGTCGTCGTCGGCCGGCTGCTGCCCGCCGGCCGCATCCCGGTGCTGGTCGCCGCCGGTGCGCTGGCCTACCCGTGGCGGCGGCTGCTGCCGGCGTCGCTGGCCGCGGCGCTGCTGTGGGCGGTGGCCTACGCGCTGCTCGGCGTGGTCAGCGGCGGGGTGTTCGACTCCCCGCTGGTGGCCACCCTCATCGCCACCGTGCTCGTGCTGCTGGTCGGCGTGGTGCTCAACCTGGTCGCCGCCCGCCGCCGGCGGCACCGGCACCCCGACTCCTCCTCGACCGGCTCCCGGACGACGTGAGCACGCCGAGCCACCCGGGGCGGGTGCTGCGCGGCGGCCGCACGCTGGCCCGGCTGCTGCTGGTGTGGGCCACCGTCACCGGCGTGCTCGTCGCCCTGGACGCCTGGCTGTCCGGGTTCGCCATGGACTCGTGGTGGCAGCCGCCGGTCGCCGCGCTGGTGCTGGGCCTGCTCGCCGCGCTGGTCTGGCCGCTGGTCATGCGGATCGCGCTGCCGGTCGCGGTGTTCACCTTCGGGCTGGGCAGCTTCCTGCTGTCCGGCGGCGGCGTGCTGGCCGTGCTCAACGCCATCCCCGGGGTGGAGGTGCGCAGCTTCAGCACCGCGCTCGTCGTGGCGCTGGCCATGGCGGGCACCGCCGGAGTCATCAGCAGCGTGCTGGCGGTCAACGAGGACGAGGTCTTCTTCCGCCGCACCCGCCGCCGCGGCAGCGGCACCCCCGAGGCCGCGGAGTGCCCGCCGGGCGTGGTGTTCCTGCAGATCGACGGGCTCGGCCACGGGGTCGCCCGCCGCGCCGTCCGCGACGGCTCGATGCCCACGCTGGCCGCCTGGCTGCGCTCGGGCAGCCACGAGCTCCGCGCCTGGCACACCGACTGGAGCTCGCAGACCGGGGCCAGCCAGTGCGGCATCCTGCAGGGCTCCAACGACGACGTCCTGGGGTTCCGCTGGTACGAGAAGGAGCACGACCGGGTCGTCACGGTCTCCTCCCCCGGCGACGCCGCCGAGATCGAGCGCCGGCACTCCGACGGGCGCGGGCTGCTCGCCCCCGACGGCGCCGGCCGCGGCAACCTGTTCACCGGCGACGCCGCGCACGTGTCGCTGACCATGAGCTCGCTGGCCGTCGTGGGCCGCGGCTCGCGCCGGGAGCGCCGCCGCCGCGACCGGATCGGCGCCGGCTACTACGGCTACTTCGCCAACCCGGTCAACGTGCTGCGCACCCTGGGCGTCTACGCCGTGGACGTGCTCCGCGAGCTGTCCGCCGCCGCGGCCCAGCGGCGCGCCGACGTCCGGCCGCGGATCCGGCGCGGCGGCCTCTACCCGCTGGCCCGCCCGGCGACCACCGTGCTCACCCGCGACGTCGTGGTCAACGCGATCGTCGAGGACGTGCTGGCCGGGCGGCCGGTCGTCTACGCGGACTTCGTCGGCTACGACGAGGTCGCCCACCACTCCGGCATCGAGCGGTTCGACGCGCTGGAGGTGCTGCGGCGCATCGACCAGCAGATCGGCCGGCTGTGGCGGGCCAGCCAGCTCGCGCCGCGGCCCTACCACCTGGTCTGCCTGTCCGACCACGGCCAGACCCAGGGCGCGTCGTTCGCCGACCGGTTCGGCGAGACCGTCGAGGAGCTCGTCGGCCGCCTCGCCGGGGCCGAGCCCCCGGCGCCGTCCCGGCGGCTGCTCGGTCTGCTGCCCCCGGCCCGCACCCGGACGACGCCCGGCTGGCAGATGACCACCGCGCTGGCCGAGGCGGCCTCCGGCGGCGGTCTGGTGGCCAGCCGGCTGCGCGCCCGGGCCGAGCGCTCGGCCGCCCGCGAGGCGCCCACCCCGCCCGGCGAGCCCGGTGCGGTCACCCGGGTCGCCCCCGGCGTCGTGGTCACCGTCTCCGGCCACATGGCGATGGTGTCCTTCACCGACCACCCCGGCCGGGTGCCGCTCGAGACCATCGAGCGGCACTGGCCCGACCTGCTCCCCAGCCTGGTCGACCACGCCGGCATCGGCTTCATGCTCGTGCACTCCGAGGAGTTCGGTCCGGTGGTGCTCGGCCGCGAGGGGCTGCACCGGCTGCGCACCGGCGTGGTCATCGGCACCGACCCGCTGGCACCCTACGGACCGCACGCGGCCGCCCTGGTGGCCCGCGGCTCGGGGTTCGCGCACTGCCCCGACATCGTGGTCAACAGCGCCTACGACCCGGTCACCGACGAGGCGTCCCCCTTCGAGCCGCACGTCGGGTCGCACGGTGCGCTCGGCGGGCCGCAGCAGCACGGCTTCCTGCTCGCGCCCAAGGCGTGGGCGGACCCCGGCGAGGTCGTCGGTGCCGAGCACCTGCACCGCGTGCTGCGCGGCTGGCTCACCGACCTCGGCCACCCCGAGCCGGCCGCCGACCCGGCACCGGCCGACACCGTGGACGACGTCCCGGCGGGTGCCCGGGCCTGACCCGGGCCCGCCCGCTCAGCCGACGGTGGTGCTCAGCCGACGGCGGTGCTCAGCCGACGGCGATGCTCAGCCGACGGCGATGCTGATGACCGGGCGGGCGTCCGGGCGCAGCCAGCGCAGGACGGCCTCCAGGCTGCCCCGGTCGGTGGAGACGCAGCCGGCCGTGGGCGAGGAGTTGGCGATGTGCAGGAAGAACGCCGAGCCCGCACCGCGCACCGCCGGCCAGCGGTTGTAGTCGATCACCACCGCCTCGTCGTAGACCGAGCCGGCGCCGTAGAGGTTCTCGGAGACCGCCTCGGAGAAGTCGCAGGTGCCCGGTGCGCAGCGGGCGTAGGTGTTGTAGCGGCCGCTGCCGACGTCGGAGACCCACCAGTCGTTGCGGTCCACGACCCGGTAGGGCAGCGCCGTCCCCGGGTTGCCGGCCCGGCCGAAGGCCTCGCTGAGCCCGAAGGTGCCGGCCGGCGTGCGGGTGCTGCTCTCGCTGGCCGCGCCGATCCCGCCCGACCCGACCCGCGCCGCCACCGGCCCGACCACCGGCGTCCAGCCCGTGGCGCCCAGCTGCCAGGCGGTGAGCGTCGCGGTGGTCGACCCGGCCGAGGGGGCGCGCACGGTGACCACCTGGCTGCCCGGCGGGACGACGCCGGCCGGGAGCCCGGTGGTGACCACGGCACCGGTGGCCCAGGTCGAGGTGATCCGGCCGCCCTGGAAGTCCTGGGCCTGCCCGCCGGGGACCGCGTACTCCTCCGACGTCGGGAACCCGAGGCTGCCGTTCTCCCAGCCCAGGGTCCCCCAGCGGTCGCGGATCGCGCCGACGACGGCGTGCGCGCCGCTGCCGGGTGACCAGTAGACGGCCCCGCCCTGGAACGCGGTGTACGCGCCGCGGCCGTTCGGGGTGCCCACCTCGTCGGTGACCGGGAAGCCCAGCCGGCCGTTCTCCCAGCCCAGCGCGGCCCAGCGGTCGCGGACGGCGCCGACGACCATGTGCGCCCCGGTGTCGGGCGACCAGTAGACCGAGCCGCCCTCGAACCCGTTGTAGGCACCTCGGCCGTTCGGGGTGGCCACCTCGTCGGTGACCGGGAAACCGAGCCGACCGTTCTCCCAGCCCCACGCCGCCCAGCGGTCGCGGATGGCGCCGACCACGACGTGCGCGCCGGTGGGCGGGGACCAGTAGACCGAGCCGCCCTCGAACCCGTTGTAGGCACCGCGGCCGTTCGGGGTGGCCACCTCGTCAGTGACCGGGAAGCCCAGCCGGCCGTTCTCCCAGCCCCACGCTCCCCAGCGGTCGCGGACCGCCCCGACGACCATGTGCGCGCCGGTGGGCGGGGACCAGTAGATCGAGCCGCCGGCGAAGTGGTTGTACGCGCCGCGGCCGTTCGGGGTGGCCAGCTCGTCGGTCAGCGGACCGCCCAGCCGGCCGGCCGGACCGCCCAGGGCCAGGTACCGGTCGAGGACGGCGCCGCGCACGTCCCGCGTGCCACCGGACGGCGAGGGGTAGGCGGCCGCCGAGGCGCTCGACAGCCCCAGCGAGCACAGCACGGCCGTGACCACCGCGAGCACGACACCGGCCCGCGCGGCACCCCTGCGCACGGCGCTCGCCCGCACGGCGCTCGTCCGCACGGCGCTCGTCCGCACGGCGCTCGTCCGCACGGCGCTCGTCCGCACGGCGCTCGTCCGCGCGGCGCTCGTCCGCGCGGTGCTCCGGCGCTGCCGCCGTCCTGCCCTGGTTTCCGTCCGCACGACCTGCCCCCGCCCGCGCCGTCCCGCCAGACCGGCCTGCCCGGCCGCCTCCGGCGCGCAGACCCTAGGCGGCCCGGAGCCGCCCGGGCAACGCCCGGCGACCCACCCGTCCCGGGCACCCCAGGAGGTCCTCCGCGGAGGGCGGGCGCCGCGTTCAGCCGCTGTTCGCCGGCCGTCCGCCCACTGGTCGCCGGGGTCGGGACGAACCGTCACACTGGCGGATCGGAACGTGAAGATCGTGTGAACGACGCCCCGCCGACCTGACGAGGGGAGCGACCGTGCTCGACAGTGGGCTGATGCGACCTGACGCCCGCGCCTGGTTCGAGCACCGCACCACGACCGCCACCTCCCTGGCCCAGCTCGACGTCGACGCCCTCCTGCTGGCCAAGCGCCGCGGCGGCCACCGGATCAGCGTCGTGCTGCCGGCCCGCAACGAGGAGACGACCGTCGGCGTCCTGGTGCGAGATCTCGTCGCCCGCTGGGTCACCGACGTGCCGCTGGTCGACGAGGTCGTCGTCATCGACTCGAACTCCACCGACGCCACCGCCGAGGTCGCCCGCGCCGCCGGCGCCGACGTCGTCGCGGCCGGCGAGGTGCTGCCCGCCCACGGCGACCGCCCCGGCAAGGGCGAGGCGCTGTGGAAGTCGCTGGCGGCCACCACCGGCGACCTCGTCGTCTTCATGGACTCCGACCTGCTCGGCGACGTCAGCCACTACGTGCCGGGGCTGCTCACCCCGCTGCTGCTCGACCAGCGCGTCGACTACGTGAAGGGCTGCTACACCCGCCCGCTCACCGTCGACGGCGAGCACCGCCCGGCCGGCGGCGGCCGGGTCACCGAGCTCACCGCCCGCCCGCTGCTCAACGCGCTGTGGCCCGAGCTCGCCGGCTTCGTGCAGCCCCTGGGCGGTGAGTACGCCGGCCGTCGTGCGGTGCTCGAGCAGGTGCCGTTCGTCTCCGGCTACGGCGTCGAGGTGGGCCTGCTGGTCGACCTGCTCCGGGTGTGCGGGCTCAGCGGGCTGGCCCAGGTCGACCTCGGCACCCGCACGCACTCCCACCAGACCGAGGCCGCGCTGGGCAAGATGGCCGGCCAGATCGTGTCGACGGTGCTGTCCCGGGCGGAGCGCGGCCGCACCGGCCGTGGGCGGCTGGAGCCCGGCGGGCTGCTCACCCAGTTCGCGCACGACGGCACCGGCTTCGTGCCGACCAGCCACACCGTGGCCGTCGACGAGCGTCCCCCGATGGCCGACATCGAGGAGTACGCCGTCACCCGGGCCGGCGTCGTCGGATGAAGGACCCCGCTGCCCCCCACCGCTCGCAGGCTCGCGGCGGGGCCCTGCAGCGGGGCCGGTGGGCCGGCGCCACCTCGTCAGTGGGACATCAGCGGCCGGTCAGGGCCGGCGCTGACACTCCCCTCAGCTCCAGTCGGCGGCTGCACGTGCCGATCTGGGGACGAGGTCGTCGCTGAGGGAGTGTGTCGTGCTCTACCTGGTCATCGGGCTCCTGGCGATCGCCGCGGCCACCGCGGCCGCGCCCCGGCTGGGCGTAGCCGCGCCGCTGCTGCTGGTGGTGCTGGGCATCGCGGTCAGCCTGCTGCCCTTCGGGCCCACCGTCGAGATCGAGCCCGAGTGGGTGCTCACCGGCGTCCTCCCGCCGCTGCTCTACGCCGCGTCGGCCGCCATGCCGGCGATGGAGTTCCGCCGCGAGTTCACCGCCATCCGCGGGCTGTCGGTGGCGCTGGTGGTGCTCAGCGCCTTCGCGCTCGGCTGGTTCTTCTCCCTGGTCGTCCCCGGGCTGGGCCTGGCCTGGGGCGTCGCGCTGGGGGCCATCGTCAGCCCCACGGACGCCGTCGCCACCTCCATCGCCACCCGGCTGGGCGTCTCCCCGCGGGTGGTCACCATGCTCGAGGGCGAGAGCCTGCTCAACGACGCGACCGCGCTGGTGCTGCTGCGTGCCGCCGTCGCGGGTGCGGCGGCCAGCGTCTCGGTCTGGGACGTCGTCGGCGACTTCGCCTACGCCGTCGCGGTCGCGGTGGTGCTGGGCGCCGTCGTCGGCAAGGTGGTGCTGGCCGTGCGCGCCCGGGTGACCGAGGCGAGCGTGAGCACGGTCCTGTCCTTCACCGCGCCCTTCCTGGCGGCGGTGCCCGCCGAGGAGCTGGGCGCCTCCGGGCTGGTCGCGGCGGTCGTCGCCGGGCTGGTCACCGGCTACGGCGCGGCCCGCGCCCTGCCCCCGCGCCACCGGCTGTCCGACGAGTCGAACTGGCGCACGATCGAGCTCGTGCTCGAGGGCGCGGTCTTCCTGACCATGGGGCTGCAGCTGTCGACGGTGGTCGACGAGGTGCACGGCGGGCTGGGCACCGCCGCCTGGGTGGCCGCCGCCGCGCTGGCGCTCACCGTGCTTGTGCGCGCCGCCTACGTGGCGCTGCTGCTGTTCGCGCTGCAGCGCCGCACCCGGCGCGGTGCGGACCTGCAGCCCCGGCTGACCGGCATGCAGCAGCGGCTCGACGCCGGGCAGAGCCCGTACGAGGGACGCCGCGGCCGGCGGCGCACCAGCCCGCGCGACGTGCTCCGCATGCGGACGCGGATCACCCGCGGGCTCGCCGACATCGAGCACTTCCTCGCTGAGCCGCTGGGCTGGCGCGACGGCGCGGTGGTGGTCTGGGCCGGCATGCGCGGCGCCATCACCCTCGCCGCCGCCCAGACGCTACCCGAGGACACCCCGCAACGCTCGGTGCTGGTGCTCGTCGCCTTCCTCGTCGCCACCGGGTCGCTGCTGCTGCAGGGCGGCACGCTGCCCTGGGTGGTGCGGGCGGTCGGCGCCACCCGCGGCGAGCAGCCCGGTGCCGACGAGGAGCGCCGCCGGCTGCTGGCGCTGATGTCCGACGCCGCGGCCACCGTCACTGCACCCGTCGTGTCCGACGACCCGTGGGCGCGCCTGACCGCGGCGAAGGGGCACCGGCTCGCCGTCCTCGACGCCCAGCGGGACGCACTGCTCACCGCCCGCGACGACGGCGCGTTCAGCTCGGCGGCGCTCACCGCCGCCCTCGCCGTCCTGGACGCCGACCAGCTCGCCCTGGAGATGCGCGGTGCCCCCGTGTGACGGCGGCGGAGTGGGTCCGTGGGCGTGACGCCCACGGGTCCACTCCGTCAGGCCAGCGGGGTCTCGTCCAGTGCGGCGGCCAGGTCACCCGGGGTGTCGTAGATCCCGATGGCGCCGGCCTCGCGCAGCTCGTCGTCGCCGAAGCCCCCGGAGCGGACGGTGATCGTCGACAGCCCGGCCTTCTTCGCGGCCTCGACGTCCCACACCGAGTCGCCGATCATCACGGCGCCGTCCTCGGCGCGCGCGCCCAGCTTCCCCAGCGCGACCTGCAGCAGGTCCGGCGCGGGCTTGGTCGCCTCGGCGTCCTCGCTGGAGGTGATGGCGTCGGCGATGTCGCGGGCGTCGAGCAGGTCGACGGCGATGTCGACGTGCCGCGGCTGACCGGAGCTGGCCAGCACCAGCCGGTGGCCGCGCTCCTTGATAGCCAGCAGCAGCTCGCGGGCCCCGGGCAGCGGGGACACCTCGCCGATCATCTCGTCGACGTGCTCGCCCTGGCGCTTGCGGGCCTCCTCGCCGATGCGCTCCTCGAGCTCGTCACCGCCGATGGTCTTGATGACCTGGTCACCGCCCATGCCGATCAGCCGGTGCAGGCGCCACACCGGCTCGATGACGTCGAGGGACCGCAGGGCGCGGTACCAGGCCAGGGCGTGCTGGTAGTTGGAGTCGACCAGCGTGCCGTCGACGTCCAGGACGGCGATCGTGGGTTCGGGCATGCCGCTGGCCTGCCCAGCGCGGGCCCCGGTCAACCCGGTGGCCGTTCCCGGGTCGGCGACCACCCGCCCGGTACGGCACGATCGACCGTCGTGACCGCCGCCGACACCCCGTCCTCCGCGACTCCCGACGAGCTGCGGACGACGGTCTGCCCCGGCTGCGGCGCGGTGCTGGTGGCCACGCCGGACGCCGCCGGCCGGCACCCCGGCGCCTCGCCCAGCTGCTGGGCGCTGTTCTCGGTGACCGTGCGGGGCCTGCGCGACGAGGCCGGGCAGGACGCACGGACGGCGGCGCTGCTGCAGCTGGCCCGCGACACCTACGACGCCCAGCACCTGCTGCCCGGGGCCCCGGCGTCGGCCGCGGTGCGGCTGTGCCTGGCGCTCGAGCGCGGGCACGAGCCGCTGGCCGCTGCCGCGCCACCGGAGCGGGTGGACGCCGCCGCCCCGCAGGGGCTGCAGCCGCCGGCCCGGTGGACGACGACGGTGGCCGACCTCGCCGCCGACCTGGACGTGGTGGACCTGCCCGCGCTGGTCGGCGCCTGGGCCGACGTCACCTGGGCGGACTGGGCGGCCTCCGCCGACGAGCTCCGCCGCGCCGCGGACGTCGTCCTGACCAGCTGAGTCGCGGCGGGCCCGACCCGGTCGCCGCCTAGGATCAGCGGAGTGGGAGACGTCACCGGGGGGCGGCGGGAGCTGCGCAAGGCGCAGACCAGGGCAGAGATCCGGGCCGCGGCGCACCGGCTGTTCGCCGAGCGCGGCTTCGACGCCGTCACCACCGCGGACGTGGCCGCGGCCGCCGACGTCGCGGTGCAGACGGTGTTCAACCACTTCGAGAGCAAGGAAGCGCTCTTCTTCGACGGGCGGATCCCCTCGCTGTCCGGCCCCGCGGAGGCCATCGCCTCCTGCCCGCCGGGCACCAGCCCGCTGACCGCGCTGCGCCGCCAGGTCGAGCAGGACATCAGCGCGCTGCTGGCGCGGGAGGCCTCCCCGGAGCGCCGCAGCTACGTCGAGGCGATGGTCGCCACCCCGCACCTGCAGGAGCGCGGGCGGATGCTCATGGTCGAGGCGCTCGAGCTGGCCACCGAGGCGCTGAACACCGCACTGTCCGGAGGTGCGCCGGCGACGCCCCGGGTGCGGCTGTTCAGCCGGCTCACCGTGGAGATGTTCTTCAACGCCAGCCGGGTGCTGGCCGTCGAGCACCGCCGCACCGGGCTGGCCGAGGGCTGGACGGCGGCCGGCCAGGCCGCCGCCCAGGACGCCGTCACCGCCACCCTCGCGGTGCTGGAGGACGGCGCCCGGCAGCTGGCCGGCCGGCTGGGCGTGCCGGTGGACTGACCGCGGGTCAGCTGCCCGCGGCGACGCGCTCCGGCTCCACGATCGGCACCAGCACGTCGGCGACCAGCTGCTCGACCTCGGTCGTGCTCCGCGGGGTCACCGCGAAGGACGTGTACCGCTGCCACCACAGCGCCTCCAGCACGGAACCGAGCAGGGCGACCCGCTCGGCCGGGAGCTCGTGGCCGCGGGCCGCCTCACGGGAGGCGATCTCGCGCACCGCGCGGCCCAGCGGACGCAGCAGCGCCTCGTCGAGGCCGGCCCGCAGCTCCTCGTCGTGCCGGGCGGCACCGACCAGGCTGGCCGCCGCACGCTCGGCGCGGTCCAGCGGCTGGGTCCAGCGGACCAGCAGGCCGCACAGGTCCGCGCTCAGCGAGCCGGCGTCGGCCGGGACCTCCACCAGGGTGGTGGTCGTCAGCGCGTGCCGGGCGAGCGCGGCCATCGTGGGCCAGCGGCGGTAGATGCCCGCCTTGCCCGCCTTCGCGCGGGCCGCGACCCGGTCGCTGTTGAGCCGTCCCCAGCCCTCGTCGGCCAGGATGTCCATCGCCACGGCGACCAGCTGGTCGGAGAGCTCCGAGGACAGCGGCCGGCCCGGGGGACGGGAGCCGGCAGGTCGCTGGGTGAGGTCAGTGGTCGCCACCGTGCAATCGTGCCCAAGAAAGTGGAGTGACCACAACAACTGGCTCACAACACATCGAGATCACAGGCGCGGCGGGCTCCTCACGGCGTGTCGCCGGCCCGCTGGAACCGCAGGTCAGGCAGACGCCGCGGGCTCCACGTGGACCTGCAGACCGGCTCCGTCGTCCGCGGTCCAGCCCTGCTGCGCGGCGAAGATCACCATCGCGTCGAAGCGCTCGGCCCAGTCGGGCGCGCTCGACCGCGGTCCCGCGGCCTCCCGGAGCGCGGCGACGGAGACCACCCCGGTGTCGCCGTCGGTGAGCCGACCCATCCCCGCCGCCCGCAGCGCGGCGTCGGCCTCCTCGTCGGTCACCGCACCCACGGCCAGGTGCAGCCGCGTCAGGTCGTCGACGTCGGCCACCCGCACCTCGGGCACCTCGTCGGCACCGCCGATCACCTCGATGATCATTCCTACCTCCAGGACATGGGCTCGTGGCCCGAACGGGACGGCCCCCTCGCAGCGGCCCGTTGCGCGCGAAGCGTGTGACGGGGGGCGAGGGGGTCCTTCAGACGTGCCAGGGGAAGCGGGAGAAGTCGGCGGGGCGCTTCTCCAGGAAGGAGTCGCGGCCCTCGACGGCCTCCTCGGCCATGTAGGCCAGCCGGGTCGTCTCCCCGGCGAACAGCTGCTGACCGACCAGTCCGTCGTCGATCGCGTTGAACGAGTACTTGAGCATCCGCTGGGCGGTCGGGCTCTTGGCCACGATCCGGCGGCCCCAGTCCAGCGCGGTGGCCTCCAGCTCGGCGTGCGGCACCACCCGGTTGACCATGCCCATGGCGTGCGCGTCGGCGGCGGAGTACTCCTCACCCAGGAAGAAGATCTCCCGGGCGAACTTCTGGCCCACCTGCCGGGCGAGGTAGGCCGAGCCGAAGCCGCCGTCGAAGCTGCCCACGTCGGCGTCGGTCTGCTTGAACCGGGCGTGCTCGGCGCTGGCCAGCGTGAGGTCGGCGACGACGTGCAGGCTGTGCCCGCCACCGGCGGCCCACCCCGGGACGACGCAGACGACGATCTTGGGCATGAAGCGGATCAGCCGCTGCACCTCCAGGATGTGCAGCCGCCCGCTGACCCCGTCGCCGGCCTCGTAGCCGTACTTCCCACGGACCCGCTGGTCACCGCCGGAGCAGAACGCCCAGCCGCCGTCCTTCTCGCTGGGGCCGTTGCCGGTGAGCAGCACGCAGCCCACGTCGGTCGACAGCCGCGCGTGCTCGAACACGGCGAGCAGCTGGTCGACCGTCTGCGGCCGGAAGGCGTTGCGCACCTCGGGCCGGTCGAGCGCGATCCGCACCACCCCGGCGTCGACCGCCCGGTGGTAGGTGACGTCGGTGAGCTGCTCGAAGCCGGGCACCTGCTCCCAGGCCGAGGCGTCGAAGATCTCCGAGACGTCCGCGCGTGCGCTCACGTCGTGGAACCTATCCGCCACCGCGGACAGGTGCCTTCCCGGAGCTCGTGCTCTGCTGCCACACCGGCAGCAGAGCACGAGCGTGCGGGCAGGGTGCCGTTCTGCTGCACTGGTGCCGTGCTGCGGGTGCGGGTCGACGGGCCGGACGACGTCGCTGCCCGGGTGACGGCGCTGGGCGACGGGGCGCTCGTCGTGGCCGCCGCCGACGACGTCGCCCTCGTCCTCGCCGTGGGCACCGACCCGGCCGGAGCCGACCCGGCCGGGGCCGACCGGGCCGGGGCCGACCGGGCCGACGTCGTGCTGGCCGACGTCGTGCTGGCCGACGACCGTGAGCTCGGCTCCCGGCTGGCGGCACTCGTGGCCAAGCGGCTCCTCCCCTGGTCAGCCGCGCTGGCGTCCGGGCGGTTCGCCCCCGGTCCCGCGGTGCTGGTGGACCCCGACCCGGGATGGCCGGCGATGGCCGCCCGCCGGCTGGCGCGGGTCCGCGCGGCACTGGCCCCACTGACGGGCGGCTCGATCGCGGGCTGGTCGTTGGACCACATCGGCTCGACCGCGGTGCCGGGCCTGCCCGCCAAGGCGTTCCTGGACCTGCAGGTGCGGGCGCCGGCGCTGCCGGAGCCGGGGGCGCTCGACGCCGCCCTGTCGCGGGTGGGCTTCCTCGCCGCCGCCGGCAGCCGACCGGACTCCCCCGGCGTGCACCGGGACGTGCCCCTCGGCGGTGCGGGAGCGTCGGACGACGTCTGGCGGAAGCGGCTCTTCGTGTCGCCCGACCCCGCGGTCCCGGCGGTCCTGCACGTGCGGCTGGCGGCCTCACCCTGGGGCCGCTCGACGGTGCAGTTCCGCGACTGGCTGCGCGCCCACCCGGCCGAGCGCGACCACTACGCGCAGCTGAAGGCCGCGGTGGCCGCCGCCCACGAGCAGGACGCCGACCCCGACGACTACACACGGGCCAAGAGCACCTGGATCACCGAGGTCCTGCCCCGGGCCGCAGCCTGGTCCGACGGCCGCAACGGGTGGTGACCGCCCGACCCTGGTCTGATGGGCGGGTGGACATCCGGGTCGGCACGCTGAACCTCGCCTCGGCCCGGGACTCCCGCGGCCGCTCGCTCGACGCCGCCGGGCTGCGGACCGCCCTCGCCGACCTGGACGTCGACGTCCTCGCCGTCCAGGAGATCGACGTGGCCCAGCCGCGGTCGCAGCAGGTCGACCAGCCGGCCGAGGTCGCCGCCGCGCTGGGCGTCTCCGAGTGGCGGTTCGCCGCGGCGGTCGCCGGCACCCCCGACCCGTTCCGCAGCTGGACGCCGGTCGACCCGCCGGTGCTGCGCGCGTCGTGGGAGACCCCGGCCGACCCGCTGTACGGCATCGCGCTGTTCAGCCGACTGCCGGTGCGGCGCTGGTCGGTGCAGGCGCTGGGCGCCGGCCGGGCCAAGCTGCCGATCCGTGCCCCCGACCCGCGCACCGGGGAGGTCCGCACCTGGTGGTTCCCAGACGAGCCGCGGCTGGCCGTGGCCGCCGAGCTCGACGGGGTCACCGTGATCGGCACCCACCTGTCGTTCGCGCCGCACACCGCGGCCCGCCAGCTGTTCCGGCTGCGCAGCTGGGCGCGCACGCTGCCGGGTCCGGTGCTCGTGGCCGGTGACCTCAACCTGATCGGCCCGCTGCCGGCGACGCTGGCCCGCGCCCAGCGGCTGGTGACCGCCCCGACCTACCCCGCGCCCGCACCCCGGGTGCAGTTCGACCACGTGCTGGCCCTGGACCCGGTCACCGCCGGGCCGGCGGAGGTGCGCGCGCTGGCGTTCGGCGACCACCGGCTGGTCGTCGTCCCGGTGACCCTGCCCGGGGACGCGCCGGTCAGGCCGTGAGCAGCGGCAGGAGGCCCGGCAGCGAGGCGGCGAACCCCGGGTGCAGCAGCGGCAGCGCGTCCAGGGCGAACCAGCCGACGTCGGTGCTCTCCTCGTTGAGCACCAGGTCGGCGGGCTCCATCGGGACGGCCGGGGCGGCCAGCACGGTCGTGTAGCTCCAGCCACCGTGGTCGTCGACCGACGACGTCCCGAGGACGACGTCGGAGCGGCGCAGGCCGAGCTCCTCCCCCGCCTCGCGCAGCGCGCCGTCGGGTGCGGACTCCCCCGCGTGCAGCGCGCCACCGGGCGTGCCCCAGGTGCCGCCGTGGTGCGACCAGTCCACCCGCAGGTGCAGCAGCACCTCGGTGCCGGCCGGACCGGGGCGGTGCAGCAGCAGCCCGGCCGCGCCGGCCAGCCCCCAGTGCCGGTGCCCCAGCGCGCACGTCGTCCAGCCGTCGGTCGAGGAGCGCACGCCCCCAGTCTGCCGTGGCGCGCGCGGGGTTGCCGGGCCGCCCGGGTGGGCAGGGGTCGTGCACGACCTACTGACTGAGGAGAACTGACGTGGCGAGTGGTGTGGCGAGCGTGTGGGTGCCGGTCGACGACATGGACCGGGCCCGGGCCTTCTACCGGGACGTCCTGGGGCTGAGCGAGGGCAAGGTCACCGAGGACTGGAGCGAGTTCGACGCCAACGGCCTGATGATCGGGCTGAACGCGCGGGAGGGCACCGGCCACTCCCACGGCGGCGCCGTGATCACCTTCCAGCCCGACGGCGACATCGAGGCCGAGGTCGAGGAGCTGAAGAGCAAGGGCGTCGAGGTGACCGGCGGCATCGCGGACTTCCCGTGGGGCCGGATCGCGCCGTTCAAGGACACCGAGGGGAACAACCTGCAGTTCTACGTCCCGCCGGCGTCCTGACCCCCCGCTGATGGAGTCCCAGGGCACGGTCCCCGCACCCCTGGGACTCCATCAGACTGGGCGCATGACCGTGCAGCTGCGTCGTTACGAGATCGAACCGGGCCGGATGGCCGACTTCCTGGAGTGGTTCCCCACCCTGCTCCCCGTGCGTGAGCACTTCGGCTTCCAGGTGCTGTTCGCCCTGGCCGAGGAGGAGCACTCCACCTTCACCTGGGCGGTGTCCCTCGACGGCGACGAGGCCGCCTTCCGTGAGGTGGAGGAGCGGTACACCGCCTCCCCCGAGCGGGCGCGGGTGTTCGAGACGTTCCCGGACTGCGTCGCGGGCAAGGAGATCGGCTTCGCCCGGTCCGTGGTCTGACCGCACGCCTGAGGGGCCGGCGTCTCGACGCCGGCCCCTCAGGTGCAGTTCAGTGCCCGGCCCCGCCGCAGCACTCGTGCGGGTCCTCGATCTCGAACGGGCGCAGGACCCCGCCGACGGTCGGCTCGACCAGCAGGGTCAGCTCCCCACCGCTCCAGGTGGGGCGGAGGAAGCCGTGGTCGCCGGTGTCGACGACGTCGGTGTCGGCCACCGCGCCGCCCAGCCCGGCGACCCGGTCGATCGCGGTCTCGGCCAGCAGCCGCGCCACCGGGACCAGCCCGCTGACCCCGGTCTGACCCGGGAAGCGGACGGCCCGCCCGGCGCTGCCGGCGGCGGCCTCGGCCACCGCCGTGCGCGCCGGCGCGGACTCCTCGCCGTCCTGCTCGCCGTCCTGCTCGCCTGTGACGACCGGGCCGGACAGCGCCCGGGCCAGCGCGGCCCGGGTCGCCGCCGGATCGGCCGGTTCGCCGTCCAGGCGCAGGGAGACCCCGGCCCGGGGGACGGCGGCCGAGCGGTCCACGTGGGTGCAGACCAGCTCGGCCACCGCCCCCGAGCCGGCGAGTGCCTCGTCGACCGCCGCCAGCAGGTGTGCGTCGGAGGCCGAGGACAGCGCGTGGGCCTGGGCAATGACGTCGACCGCCAGCGCCCCGCCCCACAGCACGGTCCCGGCCGGCGACACCTGCCTCGCGGACGTGGTCATCAGATGGCGTCGACGAAGACCGGGTTCGCGTAGAACCAGAGGTCGTCCCACGGGTTGGCGTCGCCGATGACGTCGATCGGCGGGTTGCCGTTGGCGTCGAGCTGCTTGCCGTCGCTGCCGCGGAAGCGGACGTAGAACGAGCGGTCCACGTTCTTGAAGGTGTGGTCGAAGGTGTACTGCGCGCGGCCGGTGCCCACCTCGAAGGTCTTGACGACCTTGGTCTCGGGGGCGAGGAAGTGGTCGCGGTCGGACTGCTCACCGGTGACGGGGCCGCTGATGAGGTCGACCTTGGCCAGCTTGGGCACGAAGCCCCCGCCGTTGACGCCGCCGGCGACCTTGACCGTGATGGTCACCTGCACGTCGCCACCGCGGCGCACCCAGGTGCGACCGCCCAGGGTGGCGCCCTGCGGGTCGCCCTGCTCGGCGGAACGGACGCGGATGTCGAGGTTCTCGACGAGCCGGCCGTGGACCGCCGCGACCTTGCCGGCCTGGAGGGCCTGCATGACGCCGACGTAGGTGCGGTTCTCGCTCAGCACCAGCGTGTTGCCGTACTGGCCGGGCCAGAAGTCGCCGTAGGAGGTGATCGGCCGGCCGGTGTCGACGGGGGCGCCACGGTCACCGGTCTGGGCGTGGGCCAGCGGGCCGGGGACGCGGGTGTCGCGGAAGACCTGGTGGGAGTCGGAGGTGGAGGTGACCCACCACGGCTTGCCCTCGGCGAGCAGGGAGTCCCAGAGCCCGCCGACGGTCGCGGTCATCCAGTCGAAGCCACCGAAGGTGCGGTAGGACTCCAGCGGGTAGCCGGGGAAGCTGGCCGCACCCGGGGAGCGGTCGTAGTAGCCGCGGCCGCCGCCGGGGCCGCCCTGGGCCTTGGGGATGCCGGAGGCCTGGTGCCCGGGGGCGCCCTCCATGCCGACCGCGACCGAGGGGGCGGAGTCGCGCCAGTTGCGGATCTCGTGCGGGCTGTCGATGCCCTGCCGGCTCGGGTGGTTGGCGAACATCAGCGCGATCTCGGTGCGCCGGTTGCGGACCTGGTTGTCCAGGTACCGGAGGGCCTCGAGCGCGTAGGGCTCGACGTTGCCGGTGACGCCGTTGGCGGCCAGCACACTGCCGTCGTAGCCGGCCTCGAAGGCCTTGAGGATGTCGATGTTGGCCGGCCCCGGGGGCAGCATGACCGTGGCGTGCTCGGCGCCGGGGATGTTCCACTCCAGGCCCTGGTAGATCAGGGTGTCGGAGTACTGCCGGCGCGCCTGGGCGATCTCGGGCGTGATCTTGTCGATCGAGAGCTTCTGGTGGGCGACGCCACCGTGGTCGGTGATCACCAGCCAGTCGAGGCCGAACTGACGGCCCTTCTGCACCTGGGTGATGACGTCGTACTGCGCGTCCGGGGAGAACCGGGTGTGGATGTGGTGGTCACCGGACAGGCCCTGCGTGCGGCCGGTCCAGGGGTTCACGGTCGTGCCGGCGGCGGCGGTCCCGGCGGCGGCGGCGACGCCCTGGCCGACGCCGGAGACGGCGGCACCCAGACCGGCTGCGGCGCCCGCGACGACGGCCGCGGTGGCGAGGAAGCCACGGCGCGAGACCGACAGCGGGTCGTCGGCGTGGGGGTCGGCCCAGGTGCCCTCGACGCCGGCGGTGTCGCCGTGGTGGTGGGAGTGACCGTGGTCGTGCTCGCCGTGGTGGTGGTGGTCGTGCTCGTGGTCGTGGCTCATCGACTCGCTCCCGCATCGTCGTCCGTGCATCTGTCGAGGCGACTCTGCGGTGCGGGTCCCACGAACGGGTGACCCTCAGGAGACCTTCAGGCGAACACCCGGGTGGGCACAGCTCGCCGTCGCCCACGCCCCGGACGGGCCCACGCCGGGTGCCGGCACCCCACCTAGGGTCGGGGGATGCGCATCGCCGTCTTCACCGGGTCGCACGCCGGCCCCCCGGCCCACCAGCAGGCCGCCGCGACGTTCGCCACCGACCTGGCCCGGGCCGGCGTCGGCATCGTCTACGGCGGCGGCGACGTCGGGCTGATGGGCGTGGTGGCCGACGCCGCGCTCGCCGCCGGTGGCGAGGTGGTCGGGGTGATCCCGCAGCACCTCGTCGACGACGAGGTCGCCCACCGCGGCCTGCCCCGGCTGGAGGTCGTCGGGACGATGCACGAGCGCAAGGCGGTCATGGCCGACCTCTCCGACGCCTTCGTCGCGCTGCCGGGCGCGGCCGGGACCCTGGAGGAGCTCTTCGAGGCCTGGACCTGGGGGATGCTCGGCCTGCACGCCAAGCCGGTCGCCCTCCTGGACGTCGACGGCTTCTGGCAGCCGCAGCTGGCCCAGCTGCGGCGGATGGTCGACGACGGCTACCTCGACGCCGCCCGGCTCGACGCCCTCGGCGTGGTGCAGGACGCCGCCGGGCTGCTGGAGTTCGTGCACGGCTACGTGCACCCCGCGCGGAAGTGGACCGCTCCGCGGTCGTGACGCCGGTTGACGCCGGTGTGTCGTGGGCAACGGGGTGTCATGCGACTCAAGGGGACCCTGGTGGCACTGGCCATCGTCGGCAGCACCGTGCTCACCGGGTGCGGCGGCTCCAACACCGACCTCACCCGCGGCGAGACGAACTGCGACGCCGGGAACAACAGCAACAGCCAGGACGCGAACTGCAACCCCGGCACGTCGACGCCGGCGAACAACACCTGACCCCGTCCCCGGTGGAGCACGTCGACGTCGTCGTCGTCGGGGGTGGTCCGGCCGGTGCCGCGTGCGCCGCGGCGGTGCGCCGGGTCCGCCCGGACGCCGACGTGCTGGTGCTCGACCGGGCGGCGTTCCCGCGGGACAAGGTGTGCGGTGACGGCATCGCCCCCGAGGCGCTCGACGTGCTGGCCGGCCTCGGGATCGACGTCGCGGCGCTGACCGCCGGGTACCCGACCGTGCCGCGGCTGCGGCTGCACGCCCCGGACGGGACGACGGTCGAGCGCACGCTGCACCGCCCGTCGTCGGTGGTGCCCCGGGCGGTGTTCGACGGCCGGCTGCTGGACCAGGTGCTGGCCACCGGCGTCCGGCTCCGGCAGCACACCGTGCGCGAGGTGACCGTGCACGCCGACCACGTCGAGGTCGACGGCCGGATCAGGGCCGGGGTGCTGGTCGGCGCGGACGGCGCCGAGTCCGTCGTGCGCCGGTCACTCGGGCTGGCCGGTAACCCGCCGGACCGGCTGGCCATCGCCATCCGCGGCTACGCGCCGGTGCTGCCGGGCAGCGAGGGCGTGCAGGTGGTGACCACGACGGAGCAGCGCTGGCCGGCGTACGCCTGGTCGTTCCCGCTCGGCGACGGCCGCGCCAACGTCGGCTACGGCGAGCTGGTGTCCTCACGCGTGACCCGCGCCGAGCTGGTCGCCGGGCTGCACCGGATGCTCCCCGGGGTCGAGCCGGAGGGCCTGCGCGCGCACCGGCTGCCGCTGTCCACCGGGCGCCCGCGGCTGCCCGACGGCCGCGTGCTGCTGGCCGGCGACGCGCAGTCGCTGATCAACCCGCTGACCGGGGAGGGCATCTTCTACGCCGTCCTGTCCGGCGCCCTGGCCGGGGAGGCCGCCGCGCACGGCGCGCAGGCCGGGCAGGTGCACCGCCGGTTGCTGCACCGGCGGCTGGGCGGCCACCTGCGCTCCTCGGGCGTGGCCTCGCAGCTGAGCCGGTGGCCGGCGCTGATGCAGGCCGTCGTCCGCGCGGCACGTGAGGACCAGCGGGCCTTCGACGACGTCGTCGCCCTGGGCCTGGCCGACGGCCGGCTCACCGCCCGCACCCTGGCCGGCGCGGCCCGCCGGCTCCGGCGGTGACCAGGTCGCCCGACCGGCGACCTGCTCGACCTCAGCTCAGGCCGGCGACCTGGACCTGGTCGCGGCCGGCGCGCTTGGCGGCGTACAGCGCGGAGTCCGCGGCGGCGTAGAGCTCCTCGAGCTGGTCGGCGTGCGAGGGCGCGTGGGCCACGCCGAGGCTGACCGACACCGCCAGCAGCGTGCCGTCGCGCAGCTGCAGCGGGGCGGCGCGGACGGCGTCGAGCACCTCGGTGGCGCGGCGGGCCGCGACGTCGGAGGGGCAGTCGGGCAGGAGGACGGCGAGCTCGTCGCCGCCCATCCGGCTCAGGACGGCGTCGCCGGGGCGCACCGCCGAGCGCAGCACGCCGGCGATGTGCACCAGCGCGTCGTCGCCGACGGGGTGGCCGTAGTGGTCGTTGATGGACTTGAACGAGTCGATGTCGACCAGGACCAGGGCGGTGCCCAGCGGCCGGGTCGGGACGGTGAGCGCCGCGGTGAGCGCCTCGTCCAGCACCCGGCGGTTGACCAGCCCGGTCAGGGAGTCCACGGAGGCCTGCTCCTGCAGCATGGCGACGAGCCGCTCCTGGGTCTCCCCGGAGCGGGTCAGCATGAGGGCCATCACGATGAGCACCGAGCCGAAGAAGCTCAGGTCGCTGATCGCGTTGCCGACGGGCTCGAGGTGGAACAGCACGACGGCGTCCCCGGCGAGGGCGCCGACGGTGACCACGCGGACGGCGACCCGGCGCAGGTGCACCCCGGCCCACAGCACCGGGAAGGCGAGGAACGCCTGGCCACCGGCGGAGGGGTCCTCGGTGATCCAGTTCATCCCGCAGCACAGGGCGACGCCGATCAGCGCGATCAGCACGTACCCGCCGCGCCGGTCGATCTCCACGGGCGCGGCGTACCGGTAGGTGACGGCCAGCCCGAGCAGCACCACGGCGGTCACCCACGAGGCGACGATCCCCGCGGTGCTCACGGAGTTGGGGCCGAACAGCGAGAAGACCAGCATGGTGACCGCGCTGACCAGCAGCACCAGGACGGCGGTCCGGGCTGCGGCCCGCGGGTCCCGGGCTCTCATCGACTGCGGCAGCTGCACACCACCTCTTCGGCACCGCGGCAGTGGAACTGCTGGG
Organism: Modestobacter sp. L9-4; assembly: GCF_019112525.1. Taxonomy (NCBI): domain Bacteria; kingdom Bacillati; phylum Actinomycetota; class Actinomycetes; order Geodermatophilales; family Geodermatophilaceae; genus Modestobacter; species Modestobacter sp. L9-4. Next base: position 2,540,619 of record NZ_CP077800.1, on the reverse strand, counting down.
TCCGGGCGGCCGGGCACCCCCAGCGGGTGAGTGCCCGGCCGGCCGGTCAGACGCGGGCGGACTCCCGCAGCCGGCTGGTGCCGAACTGCCCCGGCTCGGCGAGCGGGGCGGGCAGGACGGGCGCGGTGAGCAGCCGCAGCGACAGCTGCTCGTCGTCGGCGGTGAAGCCGAGGTACTCGAACTCCACGCCGGTCGCCTGGACGAACTCCTGCCAGGCGCGGTGCTCGTGGGCCTCCCAGCCGGGGAAGTTGAAGTACTCGTCGAACAGCAGGACGGTGCCGGCGCGCATCCGCGGGGCCAGCGCGGTGAGCACGGTGACCGTCGAGGAGTACAGGTCGGCGTCCAGGTGCAGGAAGGCCACCGGCTCGTCGTGCGTGGCCAGGAAGCCGGGCAGGGTCTGGTCGAACAGCCCGACGACGAGCTCCGCACCGGGGACGTCGGGCAGCTGCTCGGCGGCGAACGCGCCGACGGTGAACCCGGACCGCCAGTGCTCGGGCAGGCCCTCGAAGGAGTCGAAGCCGTGCACCGACCCCGCCGGGGCGTGCTCGGTGATGACCCGCAGCGTGGCGCCCGAGGCCACCCCGAACTCCAGGTACAGCCCCTCGGCCGGCGCCTGCTGCAGGGCGGCGCGCAGGGTGTCGTACTTGTCGAAGTGGGCGGTGGCGTCGGTGAGCTCGGCCCGGAAGAAGTCGGCGCTGGTCGAGATCGCCTGCCAGTCGGCCGCGGTCAGGACGTCCCGGCGGTTGCGCCGCTCCCACGCGGTGAGGTGCCCGTGCAGTCCGCCGCCCACCTCGGACACCCGCTCCTCCAGCCGGCTCAGCTGCCCGGCGACCGCGGACACCTCCGCGCGGGTGGCTGCCAGCTCGCCGCGGACCCCGGCGAGCTCGGCGGCCAGGGCCTCCTGGACGGCGCGGACGACCCGGTCCCGGGTGGCGTGGCGGACTCGACGCAGCATGCAGGACTCCCAGGGTGGGGGCAGCCGCCGGGCGGACCGGCGGCGACGAGGCGGTCGTCGTCCAGTGGACCACCGGGCGGGCCGTCCAAGAAGGGGACGGGCCACGCGGTGACCACCCCGCTCACCAGGGCGCTCTCCTGTCCCACCACCCCCACGCGGAGGCCGGTGGTCCGCTGCTGCGGGAGCTGCTCCCCTGCAACAGCGGCTCAGGAGGCCGGGTGCCCCACGGTCTCGTCCTGGCGGCGCAGGCCGGGGCGCCGCCACCCCGAGGTGTCGCGCAGGGGCACGCGGACCGCGGCCGGGCGCGCGGGGGCGGACCGGTCGGCGCCCGGCACCCCCCGGCCCGGGAGCAGGTCCGCCGGGTCGCAGGCGATGGAGGAGAAGCGGCCCTCGACCATCGCCGGGGCCAGGTCGGGACGGCGGTCGAGGACACCGGTCGCCATGGCGTCCACCCGCCAGACGCACGGCGTGCTGGCGGGCGAGCCCATGTAGGCGCGGGAGGCGGCGCCGGGCATCGGGGCGCACGGGGCGCCCATGAGCCGCAGCAGCCGCAGGACCCGGTCGTCCAGGACGGTGACCAGGCCGTCGACGCCGTTGGACAGCGTGAACCGGTAGATGCCGTGGCAGAGCGCGAGCACCACCTCGGCACCGGCGGCGCCGCTGCGGTACCTGCGGTCCACGGCCAGGCTCGCCACGTCCCAGACCAGCCGACCGGCCAGCCCGGAGGCGCCGAGGACGTCGTCGACGGACAGCTGCCAGGGCGGTCCCGCCACGTCGTCCAGCGTCTTCAGGCTGCCCGCGTCGTCCGGCAGGATCAGCCGGGCGGCCCCCAGGGCCGTCCCGTTCGCGTCGTCGAGGACGGCGATGTAGCGGGAGCGGCCGGCGAACGGGCCGTACTCCTGGGCCATCACCTCGGGGGTGTTGCCGAAGGCCTGCTGGAACACCTGCGCCTCCACGGCACGCGCGGCGTCCTGCTCGGCGGGTGAGTCCGCGACCACCAGGCGCAGCGTCACCTAGAACGACCTCGCCACGACGGTGCTCGCGTCCAGGAAGCCCTGGGTGAACGACACCGCGGTGTCCACGTCGAAGGCCTTGCAGGTGTAGATGTCCACCGAGAAGAACAGCCGCGGCTGCTCCCAGGCGTAGAAGTGCGCGCCCGACGTCTCCCAGTGGATCCAGCCGGCCCAGCCGTACAGGTCCGAGCGGTGCGTCACCGGCTCCAGCAGCTGCACCATGTCGACCTCGCGGGACAGCGCGGACAGGTACTGCCGGATCTGCAGGTCGTCGACGGGCCGCGCCGGCACCCCCTCGATGACCAGCCGCTGCCGGAGGATGTCCGGCGCCAGGTCACGCCAGGTCTCGGTCGTCCCGTCGCGTGGCTGGGGAGCCGGCCCGTCGAGCGGGCGTGACAGGTGGGCACGGGAGGAGGTCGTCACCCTCCCACCATGACGGCGACGCGCCACCGGCGTCACCACGACGCGCCCACGCGAGCCGTCACAGCTGGTGAAGATCACGCTCCGTTCGGCAGCCGGCCCTCCTGCCACCCGCGGACCGGCCGTGGTCAGGCCGGGCCGGCACCCCGCGGCAGCAGGGGCGCGAGCAGCGTCTCGTCCGGCAGGGCGGAGCCGGTGGCGACCAGCCAGTCGAGGAGGTCCGCGAGCGGCATCGGCCGGGCGATCGCCCAGCCCTGGGCGACGTCGCAGCCCAGCCGTGCGAGCACCGCGGCCGTCCCGGCGGTCTCCACGCCCTCGGCCACCAGCGTCAGCCCGAGGCTGTGGGCCAGGGCCACGGTGTGCTCCACGATGGCCGCGACCCGGGGGTCCCGGTCCACGTCGACGGTGAGACTGCGGTCGAGCTTGAGCTCGTCGGCGGGCAAGTTCCGGAGGTAGGCCAGCGAGCTGTAGCCGGTGCCGTAGTCGTCGATCGACGTCCGCACGCCGAGCCGGCGCAGGTCGCCCAGCACCGCACGCCCACGGTCGGGGTCGGCCATCAGGGTGTCCTCGACCAGCTCCAGGGTCAGCGCACGCGCCGGCAGCCCGTGCCGCAGCAGCGCGGCGGCGACCTCGGCGGGCAGGTCCAGGTCGTTGACGTTGGCCGCCGAGAGGTTCACCGATATCGGGACCTCGTGCTCGGGCCACCAGGTGCCGGCGGCGCGCAGCGAGAGCTCCAGCACCCGGTCCGTGAGCGCCCGCATCAGGCCGGCCTGCTCCGCCGCCGGCAGAACGTCGCCGGGCAGGAGCAGGCCCCTCGTGGGGTGCTCCCAGCGGACCAGGGCCTCCACGCCGACGACGGTGCCGTCGCGCAGGCCCCACTGGGGCTGCAGGAAGACGACGAGCTGGTCCTCCTCGAGCGCCGTCCGGAGGTCCTCCATGACCCGCAGCCGGCCGCTGCCGGCGACCCCGCCCGTCGGGTCGGGCTCGTAGACGTGCACGCCCTCGCGCGCCTTCTTGGCGATGTACATGGCCGCGTCGGCCGAGTGCAGCAGCTCCTCGACGTCCGTCGCCGGGGCCGGGGTGGTCGAGACACCGATGCTGACGCCGACGTGCAGCCGCACGCCGCCCACCGTGAACGGCTGGAGCAGCAGGTGGCGCAGCCGGTCGGCGAGGGACCGGGCCTCGGCACCGTTCGTGGCGGGGAGCAGGACGGCGAACTCGTCACCTCCCAGCCGGGCGAGCAGGTCGTCCTCGCGCAGCGCGCTGCGCAGGCGCGGGCCCACCTGTCGCAGCAGCTCGTCACCCGCGAAGTGCCCCAGGCTGTCGTTGACCTCCTTGAAGCCGTCGAGGTCCAGCAGCAGCAGCGCGGCGGGCTGGTCCGCGCGGGCGGCCGCGACGACCTCCTGTGCCCGCACCAGCAGCGCGCGGCGGTTGGCCAGGCCGGTGAGCTCGTCGGTCCGGGACTCCCGCTGCACGGTGTGGAAGTCGCGGACCTCCCGGAAGGTCAGCGTGATGCGGGCCAGGCCGGCGAGCACGCAGGCGACCGCCAGCCCGCCGGCGACCTCGGGCATCGGACGCAGCCAGCCCGCGCCCAGGACGACGAGGCTGGCGACGACGCAGGCCAGCGGGACGGCCAGCAGCCGCCACCCGATGCGGGAGGCACCGCTGCTGTCGACGGGTGCGGGACGGTCGTGGGCCCCCGACGCGGCGAGGGCGACGAGCACCACGCAGACCAGCCAGCCCAGCTCGAGCGGGCCGCCGTCGACGTACCGGTCGCGCACCTGCAGGGAGAACAGGACGACGTCGGAGACGCACACGAAGCACAGGCCCACGACGAGCACCAAGAGCGTCCGGTCCAGGCGGACGCCCAGGATGGAGCCGACGGTCACGAGCACGGCGAGCAGCAGCACGTCGGTGGCCGGGCCGGCCAGCTCGACGAGGCTGATGGCCCGCTCGCCCGGGCCGGGGTTCAGGTAGGGGCCCAGCACGAACGCCACCCCGACCGACAGGCCGCCCAGGGCGCCGATCACGCCGTCGAGCCACATGCTCGGGAGGAAGCGGGGGACCCGCGCCCGGATCATGCCGATGAGGGCCACGTACAGGACGACGTAGCCGAGCAGGGAGAAGGCACCGGCCAGCGAGGACGAGGGCCCGTTGCCCAGGACGCCGGCCTCGAGCGTGCGCAAGGCGTTGCCGACGGCGCTGAGCGTGAGGGAGACGGCCACCCAGGCCCAGCCGATGCGCTCGCTGCGCAGCCGGACCGCGGCGGCGACGCAGGCGGCGGCCGCGGCGAGGTAGGGCAGGTTGAAGAGGACGACGTCGTAGGTGCGGTCCCACGCCACGCCGTCCGGGCGGGCGCCGACACCGGTGGCGAACAGGGCGCTCAGGACGATGGTGAGCAGCGGCAGGCCGCCGACGCGTCGACGACGCACCTCTCCCCGCTCCTGGTCCGCCACGAGAGGTGCATCGACACCCGCGAGCCCTGAGCGCATGGCCCTCCCCGCCCTCCTCACCTGAACGGGTGAACCCCGGCGGTGACGGGTCCGAGCGGAGGGCGTGGGATTCGAACCCACGATGGGTTTCACCCCATAGCGGTTTTCAAGACCGCCGCCATCGGCCACTAGGCGAGCCCTCCTGGCTGCACGGACGCATCGCCGCCCCGTGCTGCTGCCCGCTGATGCTACGGATCCCGTCCAGGGACGGCTCCACAACGGGCCCCGGCCCCGCCCCGCGGGTGCGGGACGGGGCCGGGGCGCCGAGCGGGTGGTGCGGGGTGCTGCAGGTGTCAGGCGGCCTGGCGGCGACGGCTGACGACCAGGAGGCCGCCACCGGCGAGCAGGGCCAGCGCACCGGCACCGGCGTAGGGCAGCGCCGAGAAACCGGTGAAGGCCAGGACGGCGGTGCCACCGGAGACGGTGACCTCGACGATCAGGGTGCGCGGGTCGCCGTTGACGTCGACACCTGAGGCCACCAGGTGGTGGGTGCCGTTGGCGAGGTCCTTGGGCAGGGTGACGGTGGCGCTGAAGGTGCCGTCGGCGAGCACGGTCGCGGTGCCGAGCTTGACGGGCGTGGAGTAGACGACCAGGTCGACCACGGAGCCGGGCAGGAAGTCCTTGCCGCTGATGGTGACCTGCTCACCGGCGACGACCTTGCCGTCGGCGTCGCTGCTGGTCAGGGTGCCGTCGGCCTTGGGCAGCGTGGCCGACACGGCGGAGGAGGCCAGGACCGGCCCGACGGTGACCCAGTCGGAGCTGCCCAGCTTGTCACCGTCCGCGGCGAGGGAGTGCACGCTCAGCGAGTAGGTGGTGCCGGGGACGGCGGACATGGCGCAGGAGGTGCCCAGGGCGGTCGTGGGCCGGCACTCGATCGAGCCGGAGTCGTTCTGCGCACCCTCGGGGGCACCGATGACGAGGTAGCCGGCGACCTCGTCCGTGCTGGCCGGGGGCGTCCAGCTCACCTTGATGGAGGCGGCGCCGGCGACGGCCTTGACGTCCCGCGGGCCGGGGACGGCGGTGCGGCCGGTCAGCGTCTCGGAGGCGTCGGTGTGGCCCGTGGCGGTGGTGAACCGGAAGGCGACCGAGTACCGCGTGGCCGTCTCCAGCCCGGTGATCGTGCCGGAGTACTGGTAGTCGCCCTCGTTCTCGGTGGCGACGGGCTTCCAGGTCGCCCCGCCGTCGAGGGTGTACTCGACGCCCGTGACCGGGTTCTCCGAGTCCAGGGTGCTGACGTAGAGCTGGAACATCAGGCCGTTGTCGACACCGGACACCCAGTTGGCGGTCGGCGCGCCGGTGACGTACTCGTAGCCGTCATCGGGGTCCGTGGGGCCGGGGTCGGAGCCGGCCGGCGGGTTGCCGGCGTCGGGGTCGATCAGCGGGGGGGCGTCGCAGGGCTGCACCCAGGCGCGGATGCTCGAGCCTGAGGAGTCGTCGTAGGGCTTGACGTCCGTGGCAGTGGCCGAGACGACGTTCTGCTCGTCGCCCGCACCGGCGCCGGCGTCCGTGCCGTCGGGGTCGGTGTCGCTGCCGTCGCCGCCGAAGGCGCTGAAGAGGACGGCGCCGTCCAGGCTGACGGTGGTCAGGCCACCGCCGCCGCCGACGAAGCCGCCTTCGACGGAGCCCGGCTGCCCACCCGGGAGACCGGCCGCGCCGGCGGTGTCCGGCCCCATCACCACGGCGCCGCCCTCATCGGTGGTGAGCTCGCCCTGCTCGTCCCTCACCGGCTCGCCGGCCTTCGTCTCGCCGCCGTTGGTGCCGGTCGTGAAGGTGAAGACCTGGTTGGCCGTGACCGCCGTGGCCGCCGAGAAGGAGCCACCCTTGCCGCCGAAGGCGCTCGGGGTGGCGCCACCGGCCGCGCCGTCGATGTCCCACACGACCCTGCAGTAGCCGGCCGGGACCGTGAAGCCCTCCGCGCCGGTGACCTCGGCCTCGGCGCCGGGCCCGGTCATGGTGGTCACGGTGTAGAAGTCGCCGTCGGGCACGAACGGCGTCGGGACCGGGTCGGCCGCGGAGGCGACGCCGGTGACGCTCAGGACAGCGGTGGACAGGCCGATCGTCGTGACGGCCAGGAGGCCGGCGGCACGCCGGGTCGGGGAGGAGAAGCGCACGTCGAACTCCGTGGGGAGGGGGTGCCCGGGACGCCGGGCTCGTCACCCGGAGCTCCGGGCGCTGGGGGCACCAGACCACTGCGGACCGCCCCGGACACACGCCGCCGAGCCGATGGTGCGTCGCGTTATCCAACCGTTATGTGTGCACCTTTGGGCAGATCACGGGCACTATCTGCCGACGAAACGAGACCAATCCGGATCGTTGTCGTAGTCGGAGGTGGCAGATCCTGCCTAACATCCTCGCGGGAGCCGTCTACCCGCGCAGTAGGGCATGATGGGCGCGATGGCGGCGTTCCACCCCGTGTAGGTCCGCGCTCGTGCGCGTCGACCTCCCGCCTGCCCCAGCTCCGAAATGGACCTCTCTGCCTGTGACCGTCCCCCCGCACGCCCCCGCTCGCCGTCGCGAGCGCTCCGCCGCCCGCGAGAACGCGGCCCGCGACGCCGATCGCACCGCCGCGCGCGATGAGAAGCGAGCCCAGCAGATCTGGGTCGACGGCGCCGCCCCCGAGCTGCCCACCCGCGCCACCCGGCCCGAGAAGGTCGTCTTCCACCTCGGGCCGACGAACTCCGGCAAGACCTACGAGTCGCTGCAGGCGCTGGCCGCCACCGGCTCCGGCGTGTACGCCGCGCCGCTGCGCCAGCTCGCGCACGAGGCCTACGCCAAGCTCTCCGCCCAGCTGCCCGCCGGCACCGTGGGCCTGTCCACCGGCGAGGAGGAGATCGACCCCTTCGCGCCGATCGTCTGCTGCACCGTGGAGAAGGCCCCCGACCGCGGCGAGATGCTGGTGCTGGACGAGTCGCACTGGGTCACCGACCCCGACCGTGGCCACCACTGGGCGCGGCTGCTGCTCACCGGTGAGTACCGCGAGATGCACCTCATCTCCGCCGCCGAGGCCTACCTGGTGCTCAAGCCGCTGGTGACCGACGCCCAGCAGGTGCAGGTCGTCAACCACAAGCGGCTCTCCCGGCTCGACGTCCTCCGCTCCCCCGTGCGCACCGACGGGGTGAAGCCGCAGACGCTGGTCGTCGCCTTCTCCCGCAAGACCGTCTACGCCGTCGCCGCCGAGCTGGACCAGCACCGGCCGGGCAAGGTCGGCGTCCTGTACGGCGCGCTGCCGCCGGCCACCCGCCGAGACGTGATCGACCGGTTCACCAAGGGCGAGCTCGACGTCCTGGTCACCACCGACGTGATCGGCCACGGCATCAACGTGCCGGCCACCACCGTGCTCTTCGCCGAGACGACGAAGTTCGACGGCCAGGAGCTGCGCCCGCTGCGCACCTGGGAGGTCGCCCAGATCGCCGGGCGCGCCGGGCGCTACGGCCTCACCGGGCACGGCCAGGTCGGCATCCTCATCGGGGTCGCCGGACTGAAGCCGGTGGGCGCGCTGGTGTCCGCCGGTGCCGCCGTCGCCCGCGGCGACGAGATGAGCGACCTGCCCAAGCGCATGCCGCGGCTGCGTCCCGAGCTCGAGGACCTCGGTGCCCACGAGGCCGTCGACCTGCCCGAGGCGCTGATGCGCTGGTCAGCCTGGGCCCGCGCCGCCACCCGCGACGAGGGCATGACCGCCGACGACGTCACCAGCCTGGTGCTGCGCGTGCACGCCCTGCTGCCGATGCTCAAGGGCCCGCTCGGCGAGGCCGGCGACCTGCAGACGGTCTGGCGGCTGGTCAACCTGGCGATCGACTACAACCCGCCGCGGCGCACCCGCTGGCTGGTGCTGGCCCGCGCTGCGCTCCAGCACGCCATCGGCCTGCCGGTGCCGGTGGAGACGATCCTGCCGGAGTACCCGGTCAAGGGCACCGTCGAGGACTACGAGCAGGCCGCGGCCGCCGCCCGGGACGCCCAGACGCTGCTGCGCCAGTTCCCCGGCGTCGCCGGACTGGACAGCGACGACGCCGCCGACCTCGAGGACGCCTGCGCCGAGACGATCACCGAGCTGCTGCCCGACGCGATCGCCATCGGCCGGTCGGGCAAGTGCGTGGAGTGCGGGACGGCGATCGCGCCGTGGTTCAGCACCTGCCGCTCCTGCAGCGCCGGTCCGGCCAAGGGCCGCGGCCGCGAGGGCGCCCCGCGCGAGGGTGCGGGCCGCTCGTCCCGCCCCGGCTCACGCTCCGGCTCCCGCCAGGGCCGCCGCCCCAGCCGCAGCGGCCGCTGACCTCAGCAGCCCTCAGGACCCCGCCGTCCCCCTCGGCCCCGCTGCAGGGGCCCGCCACGAGCTCGCGAGTGGTGGGGGGCAGCGGGGTCCTTCTACTGGTCGACGGTGACGTCGTTGAAGGGCAGCCGGGGCTCGACCCACGGGAAGACGACGAACAGCAACAGGGCGACCACCGCGAGCACCAGCACCAGGGCCAGCACCGCCTTGCTCGCCGTCGGGCCGGGCAGGTGCCGCCAGATCCAGCCGTACACGTCTCAGCCCTCCTGGAGTGCCGGAGGGCCGTCGGGCGCCTCGGCCTTGCTGATGGCCCCACCGTCGAGGACGGCGTGGACGACGAGCCGCTGCCGTGCCGAGTACTTGGGGTGGCAGGTGGTGAGGGTCAGGTACGCGCCGGCCGGTGCGGACGCCTCGTTGCCGCCGGGCACCGGGGCGATCACGTCGACCCGGTCCGGGGTGACGATCTGCTGGCCGGGCACGCCGTTGGCGTCGGTGCCGTAGTCGGTCGTCCCGGGGGTGCCGAGGACGCGGTAGACGTACCAGCTGGTGGCGGTCTCGACCACGATCGGGTCGCCGGGCAGCAGCTTGTCGGCGTCGAGGAACGGCGAGCCCTTGCCCACGCGGTGACCGGCGAGCGCGACGTTGCCCGGCTGGCCGGGCAACGCGGTGCCGACGTAGTGGCCCGGCCCCTGGGACAGCTCGTCCTCGGCGGTGCCCTCGAGGACGACGCGCTGGTAGTCCGCGCCCAGCCGCGGGATGTGCACGACCGCGACCGGCTGCCCGACCGGCGGGGCCACCAGCGGGGCAGCGGGGTCGACGGGCGGCGCGGCCTCCCACTGCTGGTGGATCTCGTCGCTGAGCTGGCCCTGCGTGCGGTCGTTGATGAAGTCGGTCACGTAGACCTCGTAGAAGACGAACAGCATGACGACCAGCCCGGCGGTCACCAGCAGCTGGCCGAGGCCGCGCGCTGCGATCTGCCAGAGCGGGTCGCGGCGCCGCGCGGCACCGGCGTCCTCGTCGTCCCAGTGGTCGTCGTGCTGCGGGTCGCCGTAGCGGTAGTCGTCGGCGTGGCGGTCGTCGGCGTAGCGGTCGTGCGTGCCGGTCTCGTCCCAGCTCAGGCCGGGCAGGTCGCGGTGCTGGTCGGTGTCGTCGTCCCAGGCGGTGGACTGCTGCGCGGCGGGCTGCTGCCAGGCGGGCTGCTGCCAGGCGGGTTGCGGTGGGACGGGCGGGCGGCCCGGCACGGGCGGCAGGCCTCGCGGGCGCATCCCCGGCTCGGCCACCAGGTCCCAGCGCTGGGTGTGGTCCTCGTCCTCGCGCCGACCACGGATCGGGTCCACGGTGCCCTCCCCGGGTTGTCCTGGCCGCGTGCCGCAGCTGCGCACGACCGCTGCACGCCGCAGGAGAGCCTAGGCGAGCAGACGCCCGGTGCCCGGCTGCACCACGCAGTCGCGGCGGATCGGCATCAGGACGCCCGGACGGCCCCGACCAGGTGCTCGCTGCCCCCACCGCGCACGGCGAAGTCCCAGCCCACCCCGGTGCGGGCCGTGGCGAGCTCCACGGTCGAGGGCAGCAGCAGCGGCCTGCGGAAGGCGACGTCCACGTCGAGGGCGTCGGGCAGCCGGCCGGACAGCGCGGCCAGGGCGCGGGCCTCCACCCACATGCCGTGCGCGATCGCCCGTGGGAAGCCGAACGCCCGCGCACTCAGAGCCGACAGGTGGATCGGGTTCACGTCGCCGGAGACCCGCGCGTACCGCCGTCCGGCGTCCGCGGGCACCCGCCACCGGGCGCTCGTCCGCTCCGGCGCAGCCACCGGGACGTCGACGTCGGCCTCCGGGGCGCCGGCGGGTGCGGTCGCACCGCGGGCCAGGTAGGTCGAGCGCCCGCGCCACACCTCGGCCCCGTCGGCCGACACCGCGGCGCACAGGTCGACGGTCGCGCCGCGCCGGTGCGGGGCGAGCCGCTCGGCCCAGACCTCGACGTCCAGCGGCTCACCGGCCGCGATCGGCCGCGTCTGCGCGATCTGCTGCCGCACGTGCACCAGCCCGGGCAGCGCCAGCGGGAAGGCGCGGTCGGTCATCAGCGCGGTCTGCAGCGGGAAGGCCAGCAGGTGCGGGAACGTCACCGGCAGCACGCCGGTGAGCGGGAACCCGCAGACGCTGGAGTAGGCGGCCAGCCGCGCCGCGTCGACGGTCACCCCGGCCCGGGCCAGCCGGGTGTCGGGCAGCGCACCGCCCCGGCCGCGCGCGGTGAGCGCCGCCGTCACGAACAGCCGGGCCAGGGACGGTCCCGTCACGCGCCGACCAGCGACTGGCCGCACACCCGCACGACCTGGCCGTTGACCCCGGCACTGGCCGGCTGCGCGAGCCAGGCGATCGTCTCGGCGACGTCGACCGGCAGCCCGCCCTGCTGCAGCGAGTTCAGCCGCGCCCCGATCTCCCGGGGGCCCAGCGGCATCGACGCCGTCATGTCCGTGACGATGAACCCGGGGGCGACCGCGTTGACCGTGGCGCCACGCTCGGCGAACGCTGGCGCCCAGGCACGCACCATGCCGATGATCCCGGCCTTGGACGCCGCGTAGTTCGTCTGCCCGCGGTTGCCGGCGATCCCGGACTGCGAGCTGACGCTGACCACCCGGGCACCGGCCTTGAGCGCACCGGCGGTGTCCAGCAGGGCCTGGGTGAGGTCGAGCTGGGCCTGCAGGTTCACCGCCAGCACCGCGTTCCAGCGGTCGGCGTCCATGTTGACCAGCAGCTTGTCGCGGGTGATGCCGGCGTTGTGCACCACGACGTCGGCGCCGCCGTGCCGGGCGACGAGCTGGCGGGCCAGCCGCGGTCCGGCGTCGGGGGCGGTGATGTCCATCGCGACCGCCGTCCCGCCGACCTCGTTGGCGACCGCGGCGAGGGACTCCCCCGCCGCCGGGACGTCGACCAGCACCACGTGCGCGCCGTCGCGGGACAGCACCCGCGCGATGGCCGCGCCGATGCCGCGGGCGGCCCCGGTGACCACGGCGGTCTTCCCCGCCAGAGGGCGCACGTCGTCCGTCCCGGCGGGCACGGAGGCCGCGGTGAGGGTGAGCACCTGGCCGTCGACGTAGGCCGAGCGACCGGAGAGGAAGAAGCGCACCGGGCCGGCCAGGCCGTCCTCGGCGCCGGCGGGCACCAGCACCAGGTTCGCCGTCGCACCGGCTCGCAGCTCCTTGGCCAGCGACCGGACCAGGCCCTCCAGCGCCTGCCGGGCCGCGGCCTGCGCGGGGCTGTCGGCGTCGGCCGGAGGGTCGGCGAGCACGAGCACCCGGCCGCTCGGGGCCAGCCGCTTGACCGCCGGGGCGAGCAGCGCGTGCGCGCCGGCCAGGTCGGCCGGGCCGCTGAGCCCGGTGGCGTCGAGCAGCACGGCCGACAGCCGCTCGCCGTCCGCGGTCGGGCTGCTGACCGTGACCCCGGCGTCGATGAGCAGCGTGGTCAGCTGCTCGTGCAACCGGCCCTGCCCGGCCGCGCCGACCACGGCGGGACCGGGCAGCAGCGGCTGACCGGGCTCGTACCGCCGCAGGACGGCCGGGCGGGGCAGCCCCAGCTGCTTGGTGATCGTCGCGCCGAGGCCGGAGTTGGCGAGGTCGCGGTACCAGTCGCTCATGTCGTCGTCCTTGCGTGGAGGGGAGCCGGGTCGAGCCGCGCCGCGCAGGGCGGAGCCGCGTGCGTACGCGGCCCCACCCTGCCGTGCGCGGGTCGACCCGAGGGGGTCAGGACTCGAGGACGGCGACGACGCCCTGGCCGCCGGCGGCGCAGATGCTGATCAGCCCGCGCTTGCCCGGGCCGGCCTCGGCGAGCAGCTTGGCCAGCGTCGCCACGATCCGCCCGCCGGTGGCGGCGAACGGGTGCCCGGCGGCCAGCGAGGAGCCGGCGACGTTGAGCTTCGACCGGTCGATCGACCCCAGCGGGGCGTCCAGGCCGAGGGTGTCCTTGCAGTAGGCCGGGTCCTCCCACGCCTTGAGCGTGGCCAGCACCGTCGAGGCGAAGGCCTCGTGCACCTCGTAGTAGTCGAAGTCCTGCAGGGTGAGGCCGTTGCGGGCCAGCAGCACCGGGACGGCGTGCACCGGGGCCATCAGCAGGCCCTCGCCGCCGTGCACGTGGTCGACCGCCGCGGTCTGGGCGTCGACCAGGTGGGCCAGCACCGGCAGCCCGCGCTCGGCGGCCCACTCGTCGCTGGCCAGCAGGACCGCCGACGCCCCGTCGGTGAGCGGCGTGGAGTTGCCCGCCGTCATCGTGGCGTCGGCACCCTTGCCGAACACCGGCTTGAGCTTGGCCAGCTTCTCCATCGAGGTGTCCGGGCGCAGGTTGTTGTCCCGCGCCAGGCCGAGGTAGGGGGTGACCAGGTCGTCGAAGAAGCCGCGCTCGTAGGCGGCGGCCAGGTTGCGGTGCGAGGCCAGGGCGAGCTCGTCCTGCTCGGTGCGGCCGATCTCCCACTGCGCGGCGGTGATCGCGGCGTGCTCGCCCATCGACAGCCCGGTGCGCGGCTCGGACGTGCTCGGCACCGACGGCGACAGGTGGCCCGGACGCAGCCCGGACAGCGCCTTGACCCGCTGCTGCAGCGTCTTCGCGCGGTTGAGGTCCATGAGCACGCGGCGCAGGTCCTCGTTCACCGCGACCGGGGCGTCGGAGGCGGTATCCACGCCCCCGGCGATGCCTGACTCGACCTGCCCGAGGGCGATCTTGTTGGCCACCAGGACGGCGGCCTCGAGCCCGGTGCCGCAGGCCTGCTGGACGTCGTAGGCGGGCGTGGCCGCGGACAGCCGGGAGCCGAGCACCGCTTCCCGCGTCAGGTTGAAGTCCCGGGAGTGCTTGAGCACCGCACCGGCGACGACCTCCCCGACCTGGGCGTCCTGCAGGCCGAAGCGGGCGACCAGCCCGTCGATCGCGGCGGTGAGCATGTCCTGGTTGCTCGCCCGGGCGTAGACGGAGTTGGCACGGGCGAACGGGGTCCGGTTGCCCCCGACGATCGCGGCCTGGCGGGTCTGCGGTGCCATCGGGGACCTCCGTTGGTCATGGCGAGACGACCCTGACGGGTCATTTGCGGTACCGAGAGTACCAGGTACCGTTCGTGTCGTGAACGCTCCGACGACGCCGTCCCGCGACCGGCGCAGCTCCCGGTGGGACGACCACCGCCGCGAGCGCCGCGAGCAGCTGGTGCAGGCCACGCTGGCCGCCGTCGGCAAGCACGGTGCCGGCGTCGGCATGGAGGAGATCGCCGCCGAGGCCGGCACCTCCAAGACCGTCGTCTACCGGCACTTCACCGACCGCAACGAGCTCTACGTCGCCGTCTGCACCCGGGTCGCCGAGCAGCTGACCCGCAAGCTGCGCGAGGCGATCGGCAGCAGCGACCACCCGCGCGAGATGGTCGCCGCCGCCGTCGAGACCTACCTGCACTTCCTGGAGGCCGACCCCGAGGTCTACCGCTTCGTGGTCTCCCACCAGCTCCCCACCGACGGCGACGACCCGCTGACCAGCCTCATCGACCTCGTCGGCGACGAGCTGGGCGCGCTGGTCGCCGCCTCCCTGCGCCGGGCCGGGCAGGACACCGCCGCCGCCGTCCCGTGGGGCCACAGCGTCATCGGGGGTGTCCGGGCCGCCGCCGACTGGTGGCTGCGCGCCGACCGCCCGATGCCCCGCGCCCAGCTCGCCGCCTCGCTCACCGACCTGGCCTGGGCCGGGCTCGGCGGCGTCGTCACCCCCGCTCCGCGCACCCCCCTGGAGGACAGATGACCGGCAGCCCCGCACGTCAGCCCGTCGACCCCCGCGAGCTCCAGCAGGCCCTCGACGGCCGCTGGGCGCGGGTGCGCCAGGACGCGCGCGAGCAGCTGGGCACCGCCGAGTACGCCGTCGTCCACGGGGAGTCGATGTCCGAGGCGCGCGCCCGGGTGACCGCGCTGGCCGCGAAGCTCGCCGCCACCGGCCAGGTGGGGCTGGCGTTCCCGGCCGCGTACGGCGGGTCCGACGACCTGGGCGGCTCGGTCGCCGCGATCGAGATGCTGGCCGCCGCCGACCTGTCGCTGATGGTGAAGGCCGGCGTCCAGTGGGGCCTGTTCGGCGGCGCGGTGCAGGCACTGGGCAACCAGCGCCAGCACGACGCGTACCTGCCGGCGATCATCAGCTTCGACCTGCCCGGCTGCTTCGCGATGACCGAGACGGGCCACGGCTCCGACGTCCAGCAGCTGCGCACGACCTGCACCTACGACCCGGCGACGCAGACGTTCGACCTGCACACCCCGCACGCCGCGGCCCGCAAGGACTACATCGGCAACGCCGCGCAGGACGGCCGGATGGCGGTCGTCTTCGCCCAGCTGGTCACCGGCGGGCAGGGTCGCGGCGTGCACGCCTTCCTCGTGCCGATCCGGGACGCCGACGGCTCCCCCGCCCCCGGCGTGACCATCGGGGACGACGGCTCCAAGGGCGGGCTGCTCGGCGTGGACAACGGCCGGCTGTCCTTCGACCACGTGAGCGTGCCGCGGGACATGCTGCTGGACCGCTACGGCCAGGTCGCCGCCGACGGCACCTACAGCTCCTCGATCGAGAACGAGACGCGGCGCTTCTTCACCATGCTCGGCACCCTGGTGCGCGGCCGGGTCAGCGTCGGTGGCTCGGCGTCCTCGGCGGCGAAGGTGGCCCTGGAGATCGCCGTCCGGTACGGCGACGTGCGCCGGCAGTTCGCCGCGCCCGGGGAGGCCCGCGAGGTGGTCGTCAACGACTACCTGGTGCACCAGCGCAAGCTGCTGCCGGCGCTGGCCCGCACCTATGCGCTGGCCTTCGCGCAGGAGGAGCTGACCTGCACGATGCACGACGTGCTGTCCGACCCCGCGCCGGACGAGGCCGTGCAGCGGGAGCTGGAGTCCCGCGCCGCCGGGCTCAAGGCGGTGCAGACCTGGCACGCCACGGCCACCGTGCAGCTGTGCCGCGAGGCGTGCGGGGGCGCGGGCTACCTGGCGGAGAACCGGCTGCCGGGTCTGCGGGCCGACGTCGACGTGTTCACCACCTTCGAGGGCGACAACACGGTGCTCATGCAGCTGGTCGCCAAGGGGCTGCTCACCGGCTACCGGGACGCCTTCGGCTCCCTCGACGGCTGGGGGCGCGCGCAGTTCGTCGCCGACCAGGTGCGCGAGACGGTGCTGGAGCGCACCGCCGCGCGCGGGTTGATCCAGCGCCTCGTCGACGCCGTCCCCGGCCGGGACGAGGAGGTGTCGATGCTCGACCGCGGCTGGCAGCTGCGGGCACTGGAGGACCGCGAGCGCCACGTCCTGGACGGCGCCATCAAGCGACTGCGGCGCAACGCCACGACCAAGCGGGACCGCCCCTTCGACGCCTTCAACGACGTGCAGGACCACGTGCTGAGCACTGCGCAGGCCCACGTCGACCGGGTGGTGCTCGAGGCGTTCGTCGCCGGCATCGAGCGAACCACCGACCCGGCCGCGAAGGCGCTGCTCGGGCGGGTCTGCGACCTGTACGCGCTGACCACCATCGAGGCGGACAAGGGCTGGTTCCTGCAGCACGGCCGGCTCACCCCGGCCCGGGCGAAGACGCTCACCGCGGTGGTCAACGACCTGCTCCGGGAGCTGCGGCCGCACATGCGCACCCTGGTCGACGGCTTCGGCACCCCGGAGGCCTGGCTCAACTGTGCCGTGCTGGCCGAGGAGCCCGCCCGGCAGGAGGCGATGGCCGCCCACGACGCCGCCCTCCGCCGGGTCGGCGCCGAGCCGCAGCAGGCCGCCACCGCCACCGACCTGGCGGTCGCCCCCGCGTAGTAGGCCTCCCGAGAGCGCGAGTGGCCGCTCGCGCCCCTCAGCGCGCCGGTGAGTTCTGCGATCTCGTGGCTTCTCAGGTCAGGTGGGCCACCAGATCGCAGAACTCGTGGGCACAGGGCCGGGCGCGGGATGCGGGAGGGGACCGGGAGCAGGGGGGCCCGGGACCAGGGGGTCCGGGAGCAGGACGGGCCCGGGAGCAGGACGGGCCCGGGTGCGGGACGGGCCCGGCTGCGGGAAGGGCCGGCTGCGGGAAGGGCCCGGGACGCAGGAGGGGCCACCACCCCGGTGCCCGCGAGGGCACCGGGGCAGTGGCCCCGGTCGCGCAGGAACTGCTAGCTGACCGTCACGGTCGCCGTCCGCGAGTACTTCACGCCGGCCAGGTCGGCCACCACGGTCACCCGGACCACGCCACGCTGGGTGGCCGTGATCCGCCCGTCGGCGGTCACCGTCGCCCCCGCGGTGTTGTCCTCGTTGAGCGCCAGCCGGTACGTGTACGTCACGCCCTGGGCCGCCGGGGTGAGCGCCGCCTTCAGCGCCACCCCACGCCGCGCGTCCTGCAGCCGGACGTCGCTGTCCGCGAAGGACACCAGGTGGTCGTGGAGCGTCACGTCGCCGTCCACCAGGGCACCGTTGCGCACGACCACCGGGAAGGTGGTCGACTGCGTGTCACCCTCGGCGACCACCGTGGCGGTGATCGTCGCGACGCCGGCACCGACCGGCTTGACCGCACCGGTCCGGTCCACCTTCGCGACCTTCGGGTCGGAGCTCTTGTACTGGACGTTGAAGTACTTCAGGTCGTAGAACGAGTCGTCGTCCCGCGTCGCCGAGAGGTTCGCGTGGATCGCGTTGTCCGGCGTCGCGGTGTTGAGCACCACGCCGTCGGGCACCGCGGCCACGACACCGATGCCGGGCTTGAGCGCACCGCCGAGCGTGAACGTGGTGCTCAGCGCCTTCGTGGCGTCGGAGGACGACCCCACCCGCACCGTCCACCGGCCCAGGTCCCAGGTCTTGCGGTCGGCCTTGGCGTCCCAGAACCACAGGTCCTGGCCCTTGATCTCCAGCGACACCTTGCGGGTCTGACCGGCGGGCACGAAGACCTTCTCGAAGCTCTTCAGCTGGGCGTCGGGCCGCGTCGCGTCCTTCGCCTTGGGCGAGGACACGTACGCCTGCACGACCTCGGAGCCGTCGACGGCCGAGGTGTTGCGCACGTCGACGGTGGCGGTCACCGTGTCGTCCGGGTCGGCGTGCATGGGCACCTTGAGGTTCGAGTACTCGAACTGCGAGTACGAGAGCCCGTGGCCGAACGGGTAGGTGACGTCACCGGTGAAGTACTGGTAGCTGCGCCCGTTGCGCCCGTCGGTGGGGGTCATCACGTAGTCGCGGGTGTCCGCGAGCTGGTCGATGTCGGAGTACTGCGTGAACGGCAGCTTGCCGCTGGGGTTGACGGCACCGAAGAGGACCCGGCCCACCGTGTCGCCCTGGTACATGCCGTTGTAGGTCGACCACACGATCGCCGCGGCGGAGTCCTTGAAGGGCTCGATGTCGACGGTGCTGACCGACTGGATCCAGGCCACCGTGCGCGGGTTGAGCCCGGCGACCTTGCTGACCAGGTCGGCCTGGCCACGGGGCAGCTCGATGTCGGGCCGGTCCTCGTCCTCGGAGGAGTCCGAGGGGTTGCCCGTGATGGCCGGGGTGGTCGAGTTGTTGCCCGCGATGGTGCCCACGTAGGTCACGACCGCGTCCGCGTCGCGGATGGTCTGCTCCTCCGCCGGCGTGAGCTGGGGCGTGAAGGAGTCGTTCTCGTAGACGAAGTACAGCGTCTGCGCGCCCTCGGAGCCCTTGAACGCCGTGGACGCCGTGGCGCCGGTGGCCGGCACCGAGCCGATGACCGCGCCGTCACGCGAGCCGACCCGGACGTCGAAGCGGCCACCCTCGAGCGTGGAGGTGGCGCCGGACTGCCGGACCTCGACGCTGGCGGTCCCGGCCGGGACCTGGACGTCGGCGCCGAACCAGCCGTTCCACGCACCGAGCGTCTGCATGCTGTTGTAGGCGGTCGCCGGGTTGCTCCACGGCTGCACACCGCGCCAGCCGGAGAACATGTGGCTGCGCAGGATCGTCTCCGGGCTCACCCGGCCGAGCTCCTTGCCGGTGGAGTCGAGGAACCGCACGGCCGCGGGCGTGGCGGCCTGACCGGCGGCCGGTGCGACCGACGTCCCGATGGTCGGCTTGCGCTTGTTCTCCAGGCCCGTCTTGTTCATGCCGGAGATGTAGGTGACCTTCGCGCCCGGGTTGCTCGCCTGCACCGCCTTCTCGATGCCCTGCAGCGCGTTGGAGTGCTCGGCGACGCGGGTCGGCGAGTAGTCGCCGTGCACCTCGGTGGTGGCCAGCGGCCCGACGACGACGACGCTGTCGGCGTCCTCCTTCGTCAGCGGCAGCGCCGGGGCGCTCCCGGCGGCCGGGGCGTCGTTCTTCAGCAGGACGACGGCCTCCTCGCTCAGCTGCCGCGCCACGGCGAGGTGCTCGGGGCTGGAGACCTGCTTGTCGATCGTGTAGTCGTCGTTCCGCCACGGCACCTGCCCGGCCGGGTCGAACTCGCCCGTCCGCATGCGCAGGGTGAACGTGCGGGTCAGCGAGACGTCCATGTCGGCCTCGGTGACGTTCCCCTGGGCGTAGGAGTTCTCGAGGTGGGTTGGGTAGTCCTGGTCCATGCAGTCGAGGTCGACGCCGGTCTTGAGCGTCCAGGCCACGGCCTCCGGTGCGGTGAGCGGTGCGGCGGCGCCCGGCGGGGTCCAGTTGTGGTTGGACGTCTGCCACACGTCGCGGACGGCGTCGCAGTCGCTCACGACGGCGCCCTTGAAGCCGAACGTGCGCCGCGCCAGGTCCTCCACCAGCTCCTTGCTGGCCGAGACCGGCGTGCCGTTGACCTCGTTGTAGGAGGTCATCAGCGACCCGGCGCCGTACTCGCCCACCAGCGCGGCGAAGGCCGGCGTGTAGTACTCGCGCAGCTCGTTCTCGGTGACGTTCGAGCTGCCGGTGTGCCGGTTGTTCTCGGAGTTGTTGGCCAGGTAGTGCTTCGGCGTGGCGACCGTCTTGAGGTACTTCTGGTCCTCGCCCTGCATGCCGACGACGAACTGCCCGCCGATCGCGGAGGTGAGGAAGGGGTCCTCGCCGTAGGTCTCCTCGGCGCGGCCCCAGCGCGGGTCGCGGTCCATGTTGATCGTGGGCGACCAGTAGGTGAGGCCCTTGTTGGCCGCGGCGACGCCCGGGGAGGTGAAGTTGTTCATGGCGCGCGCCTCGTCCGAGGTCGCCGACGCCATCCGCTTCACCAGCTCCGGGTTCCAGGTGGCGGCGATGCCCAGGCCCGTGGGGAACTCGGTGGCCTCGCCACCCTGGTTGAGCAGGTGGTCCCTGTCCTCCGCCGCACGGGCGACGCCGTGCAGCGCCTCGTTCCAGTAGTCGTACGCGGCCACGCCGAGGCGCGGGATCGCGGGGGCGACGGTGGCGTTCTGCTGCCGCTCGGCGCGGAACTGCTGGATCTTCTCCAGCCGGGTCATGCGCGAGACCAGGTCCGCGGCCCGCGCCTCGAAGGACAGCGAGGTGTCGCGGAAGGCGGCGAGGACCGGGGTGGCCGCGGGGGCCGCCGGCGGCGGTGCCGCGAGCGCGGCGGCCGGGGCGACGAGGCCCGCGGACAGCACCGCCGTCGTGAGGAGCGCGCCGACGTGCGTGCGGCGACGTGTGACAGGTGACTTCATCGTCAGTCCATCTCGTTCGGGGGGACGTGCGGGCCGTGCTGCGGACACCGGCCCCGGGTCCTGCCCCGGACGGGGTCGCACCGTGCGGCGGCTGTGGACCGGCAGTACGTCTGCCGGGGAGCCGCTCCCCTCTCCCTGTGCATTGGTTGTGCAGTGAGTCACGTTAACAAGTTGACTGTGACGGCTGGTGAGGGGGCGCTCGCTCACTGCGACACCGCAGGTCGTCCCACGGCGTCTCACGGGATCGGTCCGGCGATCTCGTGGCCTCCAAGCCCCGGTGACCACGAGATCGCAGGACGCACGGGCGGGCCGGGGGCACGCGCGGGGAACCGGGATGATGTGCGGCTGTGGAACTGGTGGCGGCGACGGAGGGCCTGCACGTGCCGGCCGCGGTCGACCTGGTCGCGATCGTCATCGGGGCGCTGACCGGCGGGCTGCTCGCCGCGCGCGAGGGCTTCGCCGTCTCCGGCGTCCTGCTGCTGGCGGTCAGCACCGGGCTGGGCGGCGGGCTGATCCGCGACGTCCTGCTGGCCGAGGGGCCGCCGGTCGCGCTGACCAACACCGCCTACCTGCCCACCGTGGCGATCACCGCCGCGGTGACGTTCTGGTTCTCCGGCTGGCTGTCCCGGTTCAACCGGCTGCTGGTCGGGCTGGACGCCGTCACGCTGGGGTTCTTCACCGTGATCGGGGCACAGAAGGCGCAGCTCGCCGGGCTGCCCAGCGCCTCGGTGGTGTTCATCGGCACGCTCACCGCGGTCGGCGGGGCGGTGATCCGCGACGTGCTGCTCGCCCAGCGCGCCGACATCGTCCAGCCGGGGCCGTACAACGCCGTCGCCGCGCTGCTGGGCGCCACCGCGCTCACCGTGCTGGCCGGGCCGGCCGGGCTGCCGCCGCTGCCGGTGGCCGCGGTGGTGATCGTGCTCGTCGCCGGGCTGCGCGTGCTGTCGGTGGAACGGGGCTGGGAGGCCCCGGTCGCCGTCGACCTGGCCGAGCGCGCCCGCCTGCGCCGCGAGCAGCGGTCGACCCGGGCCCGGCGGCGCCGTCGCCGCTGAGCGGGCTCAGCCCAGCTCGGCGCCCGCACCCGGGACGACCGGCGGCGCGGCGGGGATGCCCGGTGGCACGACCTGCGGGCCGGCCTCCGGCGGTCGCGGCTCGTCCTGCGGGTGCACCCGCACGGCCAGCAGCGCCACGTCGTCCTCGGTGTCGGGCAGGTACATCTGCTCCAGCAGCCGGTCGCAGAGCTGCTGCAGCGGGAGGTGGGCCAGCCCGCCGAGCACCCGGCACAGCTCGGCGATGCCGGCGTCCAGGTCGCGGTCGCGGCGCTCGACGAGGCCGTCCGTGTAGAGCAGCAGCGTGCCGCCCCGGCCGATCGTGGCCACCCGGTCGTGGCGCGGGCTCGCCGGGTCGACGCCCAGCAGCAGGTCGGGGTCCTGGCAGTCGAGCAGGCTGACGGTGCCGTCGGCGG
The DNA here is from genome assembly GCF_019112525.1 of Modestobacter sp. L9-4. Lineage (NCBI taxonomy): Bacteria > Bacillati > Actinomycetota > Actinomycetes > Geodermatophilales > Geodermatophilaceae > Modestobacter > Modestobacter sp. L9-4. The sequence continues at coordinate 2,518,469 of NZ_CP077800.1, read as the reverse complement.
CGATGAGCACCGGCGGCGGGTGCCCGGCGGTCGACCAGCGGACGCGCGTCTCGTCCTTGGCCAGCTCCGGGGCGTCCTGCTCCAGGCGGGCGACCAGCGCGGTGGCCAGGGTGTCCAGGTCCAGCCCGATGCCGGCGCGGTCCAGGCCGGTCAGCACCTCGGCGGGGGTGCCGCCGGTGTGGTGGCCGATGCCGCGCAGCAGCCCGCGCAGCTGGCCCATCGCCGCCGCGGCCCCGCTGTCGTGGCCGACCACGTCGCCGATGACCAGCATCGTCGCGCCGTCGGGCTGCACGAACGCGTCGTACCAGTCACCGCCCACCTCCGCGCCGGCGGCGGCCGGCACGTAGCGGACGGCGATCTCGCAGTGGTCCGGCGCCGGCGGCGCGGTGAGCATGCTGCGCTGCAGCACCTCCGCCAGCTGGCGCTGCTGGCCGAACAGCTGGGCCTGCTGCAGCGCCACCCCGGCCCGCCGGCCCACCTCCAGCGCGGTGTCCAGCTCGGCGTCGGTGTGCCGGCCGCGCTCGGCGTCCCGGTAGATGCCCAGCGCCCCGAGGGTCCGCCCCCGGGCGGCCAGCGGGACGACGACGCCCGAGCCCGGCGCGAGCCGGGCCAGCATCTGCTGGGCCACGGGGTCGGGCAGCGCCCGCTGCACGTACTCGGCGTCCAGCGCACCGACCACGAGCGGGCGCCCGGTGCGGGTGACCACCCGGGCGGCCGCGGCGTCGGTGATGCCGGCGACCATGGCGCGCACGTAGGCGGCCAGCTCGGCGTTGCGGGCGGGCTCGCGGTGCGCGGAGGCCAGCTGGCGCATCCGGCCGTGCTCGTCGGGCACCACCACCCAGCACCAGTCACCGAGCGCCGGCACCACCAGCCCGGCGAGCCGGCCCAGCTGCTCGGTGATCTCCAGGGTGTCCGACAGCACCCGCCCGGCCTCGGCGAGCAGCTCCAGCCGCGCGTTGGCCGCCCGCAGGGCCTCGACCGCGGCGTCGCGCTCGGCGTCGGCCTGCAGCCGCGAGACGCTCAGCCCCATCTGCGCGGTGAGCGCCTCCAGCAGCTCGACGTCCTCGTCGGCGAAGGCGCGGTCGGCACCCCAGACGGCGACGAAGCTGCCCAGCACCCGGCCCTCGACGCGCAGCGGCAGGGCGGCCAGGGCGCGGACGCTGACCAGGTCGCCGATCTCGGCCATCCGCGGGAAGCGGGCCACCGCCTCCGCCCGGTCGGCCAGCAGCACCCGCTCGCCGTGCCGGGCCACCCACTGGGTGGGCAGCTCGTCGTCCAGCTCGATCTCCACGCCACCGGCCGGCAGGTCGACGTCGGCGCCGGTGGCGACCGCGTCGACCAGGCGGCTGGTCAGGTGCAGCCGCAGCGGGCCGCCGCCGACGTCGAAGGCGGCCAGCGCGCTGCCGTCGGCGCCGAGCACGGCCGCGCAGCCGCGCAGCGCCACCTCGGCGAGCTGGTCCATCCGCTCGGCGTTGGCCAGCTGGGCGGCCACCTCGGCGATCGCCGCCGCGCGCTGCACCGCCGACAGCCGCCGCGCCTGGGCCTCGCGGGCGTCGGTGACGTCGACGGTGGTGCCCACCAGCCGCACCGGCTCGCCGCGCGGGTCGCGCACCACCCGGCCGCGGGAGATCGTCCAGCGCTCACCGCCGTCGGGCCGCAGCACCCGCATCTCGACGGTGAACTCGCCGCTGCCGGCCAGCGCCGCGCGCATCGCCGCCTCGACCGGCTCGTGGTCGTCGGGGTGGATCCGGCTCATCAGGTCCTCGTCCGCGGTGAGCGTCCGGGCGCCGTCCAGGCCGAAGATCGCCGAGTTGCGCTCGTCCCAGTGGACGACGCCGGCGCGCAGGTCGCGGTCCCAGGTGCCCACCGAGGCCGCCTCCAGGGCGATGTCCAGGCGGGCCAGCGACGCGCCCATCGCCGACCGGGTGGCGGAGAGCTCCAGCTCGGCGATGACCGAGGCGGCCAGCTGGTCCAGCAGCTCCGGGGCGTCGGGCGACCAGCTGCACGGCTGCGGGGCGTAGACGGCCAGCACCCCCACCACGTGCCCGGACGCCGCCACCAGCGGCACCCCGAGGTAGGCCTGGACCTGCCCCGACCCGACCGCGGGCAGGTGCGCCACCCGCGGGTCCGCACCGGCCTCCGGCACGTCGAGCGGGGCACCGGTCCGGACGACGAGGGCGGAGAAGCCCCCGGTCAGCAGGGCGGGGCCGCCGACCACGCCGGCGGGCAGACCGTGCCCCCCGACGACGACGTCGGAGTCGGTGAAGAGGGTGACCTTCGCGTGGGCGGCGCCGACCAGCCGGGCGGCCAGGGCCGACAGCCGGTCGAAGGCGGCCGGGCCGGCCGCCTCCTCCAGCAGCCGGCGGGCCGCCGCGACCCGGTGCGCGTCGGTCAGCGGGTCGGGGAGGGCCCCGGCGCTCGGTGGCACGGCCGTCCACCTCCCCTGTCCCCCGGCGCGAGCCGGTTCCGGCCGGCGTGCGGGGCGCCGGCAGTGCCCATGCTGGCAGATCGGCGGCGCGACACCGAACTCCTCGCTCAAGCACCGCCGCGTGGCACCCGATCAGGAGGAGGTGACCGCGACCCTCCCCGACCGCTGGGACTGCCGCCCGCTGCTCGCCGGCGAGGACGACCTGACCGTCGTGTTCCAGCCCATCGTCGACCTGGCCGGGGCCACCATCGCCGGCTACGAGGCGCTGGCCCGCTTCCCCGGCACCGCCGCGCCCGACGTCTGGTTCGCCGCCGCCCACGAGGCCGGTCTCGGTGCGGAGCTCGAGGCACTGGCGCTGCGCAAGGCGCTGGCCGCGCTGCCGGACCTGCCGCCGGACACCTTCCTCACCGTCAACGTCAGCCCGCACCTGCTCGGCACCGCGCCCGTCGCCGCCGCCCTCGCCGCGCCGGCCACCCTGCGCCGCGTCGTCGTCGAGCTGACCGAGCACATGCCCACGCCCGACCTCGCCGCCCTGCGCGAGCAGACCGCCCTGCTGCGCGGCCGCGGCGCGCTCATCGCCATCGACGACGCGGGCTCCGGCTACGCCGGCCTGCAGCAGCTGGCCGAGGTGCGCCCCCAGCTGGTCAAGCTCGACCGGGCGCTGGTCGCCGGCGCCGACACCGACCCGGTGAAGGCGGCGCTGGCGGAGATGGTCGGCACGTTCACCAGCCGGATCGACGCCTGGCTGCTCGCCGAGGGCATCGAGACCGTCGGGGAGCTGGCCGTGTTCGCCCGGCTCGGTGTCCCGCTGGCCCAGGGCTGGCTGTTCGGCCGCCCCACCCCGCACTTCGCCCCGCTCGCGCCCGAGGTCGTGCAGCTGGTGCGCGCCCAGGTCGCCCGCGCGCAGCTCAGCGAGAGCGTCGCCAGCCTGCTGCGCCCGGTCCGCCAGCACGACGCCGGGGACCGGACCGTCTCCCCGCCGCCCTACGTGGTGGTGGACGACGCCGGGGTGCCGGTCGAGCTGGTGCTGGCCGACCCGCGCACCAACACCGCCTACCGCGCCCCGGTCTCGCTGCGGGTGCCGCCGTCGGCGCCGGTCACCGAGACGCTGCAGCGCGCGCTCACCCGCCGGCCCGCGCACCGCTTCGACCCGGTGCTGTGCACCGACCGCGCCGGCACCGTCGTCGGCCTCCTGCGCGTGGAGGACCTGGCCGCGGCCGCGGCCGGCAGCTGACGCGCCCCTGACCCCTGACCGCCGACCGGTGGCCAGGACACCGATCACCCGGAGTCTCGATGAAGAGCTTTGCCTGCGGGGACGTCGTCCCCGGTTGCACCCGTACGTTCACCGGTCCCGACGACGGCGCCGTGCTGTCCCAGGTCGCCGATCACGCCACGGCCGACCACGAGCTGACCACCGTCCCGCCCGAGCTGGTCGAGCAGGTCCGCGCCGCGATCGTCTACGCCTGACGTAGGACCCCGGGTGAGCCGGGTGGGCTGCCTGCGGCAGCCCACCCGGATCACGCGCTGGCGTCGGTGAGGCGCTGGCGCTCGTCGTCGGTGAGCACCAGGTCCTGCATCGGCAGCAGGTCGGCCAGCTGCTCGACCGAGCGGCCGCTGGCGATCGGTGCAGTGACGGCCGGCTGGTCGGCCAGCCAGCGCAGCGCGACCGCCGCACCGGTCACCGAGTGCGCGTCGGCGACCTCGGCCAGCGCCGCCAGCACCCGGTCGCCCCGCTCCCCCACGTACTTCGCGGCGCCCTTGGCGCGCGGGGAGTCGATCGTCTCGCCCGGCGCGTACTTGCCGGTCAGGAAGCCCTTGGCCAGCCCGAAGTAGGGCATGGAGCCCAGCCCGCGCCCGGTGACGACGCCGGCAAGCGCGTCCTCGTAGACCGGGCGCTCCATCAGGTTGTAGTGCGGCTGCAGCGCGACGTAGCCGGTGACCCCGAGCCGGTCGGCGGTGTCGAGGGCCTCGGTCAGCCGCTCGGCCGAGTAGTTGGACGCCGCGACGTACCGGACCTTGCCCGCCTGCACCAGCTCGTCGAAGGCGGTGAGCGTCTCCTCCAGCGGCGTCGTCTCGTCGTCGTAGTGGGCGTAGTAGAGGTCGATCGTGTCGACCTGCAGGTTGCGCAGCGACCGCTCGGCGGCCGACCGGATCTCCCCGGCCGACAGCGGGTGCTCCTTCTCGCCGGGGCTGGCCTTGGTGGCCACGACCATCCGGTCGCGCACGCCGCGCTCGGCCATCCAGGCGCCGAGGATCGTCTCCGACACCCCGTTGCCGTACATCTCGGCGGTGTCGACGAACGGCGACTGGGTGCTCGGCACGGAGTCCAGGAAGCGGTCGAGCAGGGCGAAGGACGTCGCCTCGTCGGCGGTCCACCCGAAGACGTTGCCGCCCAGGCAGAGGTCGCTGACGGTCAGGTCGGTCCGGGGGAGCTGAGGCATGACGCCCACGTTATGTCCGCTCCCTGGGTGTCGCTCGACGGGGTGGAGCGGCCCCGGGAACGTGACCCTTGGGACAGATGTTCGAGAAAACCGCGGAAATCCGGGCCCAGCGCTGGCAGGACGGGCCGTCACGTGGCAACGTGCCCGCCGTTCCTGGTCGACGACGGGGTCGGCCAGACCCGCCCACGGGACCCCCGCTGCGCACCTGGTGCACGGCGGCAGGCACCGTGGAGACCCCGGACGTCCGCGCGGACGCCGGGACGCGACCGGTCGGACCGGGCGCGACACGAGCTGCGACCGCTCCACCGGGGCCGGCCGCGAGAACCCACTTCGAGAGGAACCCCGATGAACAAGGCCGAACTCGTCTCTGCCATCGCCAAGCGCGCCGACGTCCCCACCGCGACGGTCGACTCCGTCATCAACGGTCTGCAGGAGGAGCTGGTCGAGGCCATCACCCGCGGCGACAAGGTCGCCCTGCCGGGTCTGCTGACCGTCGAGCGCTCGCAGCGTTCGGCCCGTACCGGCCGCAACCCGCAGACCGGCGAGTCGATCGAGATCGCCGCCGCGCACACCGCCAAGGTGACCGCCGGCTCCAACCTCAAGAAGGCCGCTGCCGCCGTCCCCGTCAAGTGACGCGGGGCCCGGTGTCCGGGCCGCCTCAGCACTGACCGCGCCCCCGTCCGCCGTCGACCCCCGGGTCGGCGTGCGGGCGGGGGCGTCGTGCGTCCCCGGCGGAGTGGATCCGCCGCCGTCACCGCTGTCGGACCACTCCGCCAGGATGGGGACATGGAGCCCCGCCACGTCCTGATGCCCGACGAGCGCACGCTGCACGGGCACTGGGACCCCTCGCTCCCGCCCGCGCTGACCGTCGAGCCCGGGACGACGGTGCGCATCGGCACCCTGGACTCGGGCTGGAACAGCGGCCCCTACGACGGCCCGGACACCACCGAGGGCCTCGCCGCCCGCCCCCGGCACCCCCTCCACGACCCGGCGGCCGGGCACGCGCTGACCGGCCCGGTCGCGGTCGCCGGCGCCGAGGTGGGCCAGGTGCTCGCCGTCCGCATCGACGACGTCGTCCCCGGCGCGTTCGGCACCACCTACGTGGGGCTGCGGTCGACCGCGCTCAACGAGCGGCTGGGCGTGACCGCCGACCCCAAGGTGCACCGCTGGACCCTCGACGCCACCGCCGGCATCGGCCGCAACCACGCCGGGCACTCGGTCGCGCTGCGTCCCTTCCTCGGCGTCATGGGCGTGCCGCCGGCCGAGCCGGGCCAGCACTCCACCATCCCGCCGTACTGGCACGGCGGGAACATCGACTGCCGCGAGCTGGTCGCCGGCTCCACGCTGTACCTGCCGGTGACGGTGCCCGGCGGGCTGCTGTCGGTCGGCGACGGGCACGCCGCGCAGGGCGACGGCGAGGTGGCCGGGACGGCGATCGAGTGCCCGATGGACGCCGTCGACCTCACCCTCGACGTGCTGCCGGACCTGTTCGGCGCACCGGTCCGCACGCCCGTGGCCCGCACACCGGCCGGCTGGGTGACGATGGGCGTGGCCGACGACCTGGACGAGGCGATGGTGATCGCGCTGGACGCGATGCTCGACGTGATGGCCGCGGTGCACGGCATCGGCCGCTCCGACGCCCTGGCGCTGGCCAGCGTGGTCGTCGACCTGCGGGTCACCCAGGTGGTGAACCAGGTCGTCGGCGTCCACGCCGTCCTGCCCTGGGGCGCCGTGCGCTGACGGCTCGTCCGGCCGTCGAGGTCGGGGGCCGGCGTCGAGAGGGCGGTGGTCCCACGGGTCCGCGGGCGGGGGTGCGGTCACCAGACTCGATCCGGACCCCAGGGTCCGCTCGACCACCCCGCCGGGACGGCCTCCCGAGGCCGGGCCGGGCCCGCCACCGCCCTCCGGGAGCACCCCATGACGACCACCGCCGCACCCACCGCCGTCCCGCTGTCGGTCCTCGACGTGTCACTGATCGAGCAGGGCACGACCGCGGCGGAGTCGCTGTCGACGACCGTCGCGGCTGCCCGCCACGCCGAACAGCTGGGCTGCCGGCGCTACTGGGTGGCCGAGCACCTCACCCCCGGCGTGGCCAGCGCCTCACCGGCGGTGGTGATCGCGGCGGTGGCGTCGACGACCTCGACGATCCGGGTGGGCGCCGGTGGGGTGCTGCTGCCCAACCACGTCCCGCTGCTGGTCGCGGAGGACTTCGGGACGTTGGGCGCGTTCTTCCCCGGCCGGATCGACCTGGGCGTCGGGCGCGGAGCCGGCACCCAGTCCGCCGCGGTGACGGCCCTGATCCGCCGGGGAGCGCCGGAGCCGACGCCCGCAGACCACCGTGCCGACGTGGCGGAGCTGCTGGGCGCCTTCCGCACGACCGACCCCGACGCCGTCCCGGTCACGGCCCGGCCCTCGACCGCACCCCAGGTGTGGGGGCTCGGCTCCAGCACCGGCGGGGCCGTGCTCGCCGCGGAGCTGGGCCTGCCGCTGTGCACCGCCCACCACATCCGCCCGGCGGGCACCGTCGAGGCGGTGGCCGCCTACCGGGAGCACTTCCGGCCCTCCGCCGAGCTGGCGGAGCCGCGGGTGATGCTGAGCGTGGCCACCGTCGTCGCCGACACCGACGAGGAGGCGGACGCCCTCGCCCGTCCCTTCGAGGTCTACCTCGCCGGCCAGCTGAGCGGGGCGGCCCCCACCGGCGTCCCCGGCGCGCAGCAGGCGGCCGCGGCGACGCTCACCGACCAGCAGGAGCAGTTCCTCGCCGCGCGCAGGAGCCAGCAGGTGCAGGGCAGCCCGGCCACTGCGCGCCGCCGGCTCGCCGAGCTGCTCGCGGCCACGGCCCCGGACGAGCTGATCGCCCTCACGCCCGTGTACGACCTCGCCGCCCGGCAGCGCTCCCTCGCACTCGTCGCCGACGCCCTCGGGTCGCTGGCCCCCGTCGGCGCCACGGCGTGACGTCGACGGCCCCCGCACACCCGCCACCGGGCGCAGGCGCCAGGATGACGGGCGTGGCCGATCCGGGTTCCACCCCTCCTCCCCCGCCGGGCGTCCCGCCCGGGTCCCGCCGGGCGGACGCGCAGCGCAACCGCCGGCGCATCGTGGCGGCGGCGGTCGCCGTGTTCGCGACGTCCGGCCTCGAGGCGACGATGCCGGCCGTCGCGGCGGCGGCCGGCGTCGGGAAGGCGTCGGTGTACCGGAACTTCCCCACCAAGGCCGACCTGGTCGATGCGGTCGTGGCCAGCGAGGGCGCCGCGGTCACCGAGGCGGTCACCGCCCTGGCGCGGGCCCTCCCGCCGCGCGACGAGCTGCCCCTCGCCGTCTCGACCCTGTTCTCCGCACTGGGGCAGAACAGCCTGCTCGCCGACGCGCTGGCGACGCGCAGCCGCGGCGAGGTCCCCGACGCCCTGCTCGGCGCGCTGTGGACGCTCGTCGAGCACGGCAAGGCGGCCGGGTCGGTGCGCGGGGACCTGACGACCACGGACCTCGAGGTGGTCCTGTGCGGCGCCGTGCGTCAGCTGCGCGCGATGGACGTCCGGGACGTCGCCACGTGGGAACGCGCCGCGACGCTGGTCGTGCGCGCCCTCACCGCCTGACCGCCGCCGGCTGCCGTACCCGTGGTCCCACGGGTCTCCCGGCGCAGGGGTTGGAAACGGACCCCCGGGTCCGTTCACTGGTGGGAGACCGCGCCACCGACCCCGAGGAGCCTGCGATGCCCACCACCCCCTTCCCGACCTCGACCGACGTCCTGGCCGGCGTCGACCTGTCCGGCCGCCGCGCGCTCGTCACCGGCGCCTCCTCCGGCCTGGGCGTGGAGATCGCCCGCGCCCTCACCGCGGCCGGCGCCGAGGTCACCCTCGCCGTCCGCGACGTCACCGCCGGCCACGCCACCGCCGACCGCATCCACGCCTCGACCGGCCGGGTCCAGCCCCACGTGCTGGCCCTGGACCTCATGTCCCCCGGCTCCGTCGCCGCCGCGGCCGCCGCCTGGTCCGGCCCGCTGGACGTGCTCGTCGCCAACGCCGGGATCATGGTGCCCCCGGAGACCCGTACCCCCGAGGGCTTCGAGTCCCAGTTCATGACGAACTACCTGGGCCACTTCGCCCTCGTCACGCGGCTGCTCCCCGCGCTCCGGGCGGCCGGCGACGCCCGCGTCGTCCTCGCCAGCTCCAACGCGCACCTGCTGGGGCCGGTCGACCTCGACGCCCTCACCGACACCACGCGGCCCTACGAGCCGTGGTCGGCCTACGCGGTGTCCAAGACCGCTCTCATCCTGTTCGCCGTCGAGGCCCACCGCCGCTGGGCCGCCGAGGGCATCACGGTCAGCGCCTACAACCCCGGCTTCATCGCCACCGGGCTGCAGCGGAACATGCCCGCGGAGGTGCTGGCCGCCACCACCGGTCTCCGCTCGCTGGCCGAGGGCGCGGCCACGCCGGTCTTCCTGGCCGGCTCACCGGCGGCCGCCGACGCCGGTGGCCGCTACTTCGAGGACCTCGCCGTGGCAGCCCCTGCCGTCGACGAGGAGCGGGACATGAGCCGCCCGGACACCTTCCGCGGCGTGGCACCGTTCGCCACCGACCCCGCGGCCGCCGCCGCGCTGTGGGAGTACTCCGAGCGGGCCACCCGCGACTGGTGACGGCCCCGTCGCAGGGCCCCGAGGACCCCGCCGGCGCGGGGCCGGCGGCGACGGCGTCCTTCAGTCGCCGGTCACGCCGTCGATGCGCTCGCGGAGCAGGTCGGCGTGGCCGTTGTGCCGGGCGTACTCCTCGATCATGTGCAGGAACACCCAGCGCACCGACACCTGCTCGCGGCTCCGGCTGGTGCGGCCCCGGCTGAGCTCGTCCAGGGAGCCGAACCCCGCGGCGACCTCGCGGCTGCGTGCGCAGGCGTCGGCGAAGGCGGCCAGCTCGGGCCCCACCGCGGTACCGGGCTCGTCGCCGTCCCGGCCGACGCCGTCGAAGTCGCCGTCCCGGTCGTCGGTGGAGCTGTACAGGTCGGGGACGTCCGCGCCGTCGAGCACCTGCTGGAACCACCCCTGCTCGACCTCGGTCATGTGCCGCACCAGCCCGCGCAGGCTCAGCCCGGACGGCGGCACCGACCGCTCCCCCAGCTGCTCGGGGGTCAGCCCGGCGCACTTGGTCAGCAGCGTGGCCCGGTGGTAGTCCAGCCAGGCCTCCACCGCGGCCCGCTCGCCGTCGCGGTAGGGCGGGTCGACGCGGTCGGGCGCAGGCGGGATCTCGGTCATGGGGGCAGATCATGGCGTGGTTGGGTGACGTCGTGCTGCGCATCGGCTCCCTCGACGTCCCCGACGGCGGGCTGGTGGTCATGGCGATCGTCAACCGCACGCCCGACTCCTTCTACGACCGCGGCGCCACCTACGCCCTCGACGCCGCCCTGGCCCGGGTCGACCAGGTGGTGGCCGAGGGGGCGGACATGGTCGACATCGGCGGGGTCAAGGCCGCACCCGGGGCGGACGTCGACGCGGCCGAGGAGATCCGCCGCACCGTCGACCTGGTCGCCGCCGTCCGGGCCGCGCACCCGGCGCTGCCGATCTCGATCGACACCTACCGAGCCGAGGTGGCCCGCGAGGCGCTGGCCGCCGGCGCCGACGTCGTCAACGACGCGTGGGGCGGGGTCGACCCGCAGCTGGCCGTCGTCGCCGCGGAGGCCGGCGCCGGGATCGTGTGCACCCACGCCGGCGGGCTGCCCCCGCGCACCCGGCCGCACCGGGTCACCTACGACGACGTCGTGGCCGACGTCGTCCGCCGGACGACGGCGCTGGCCGAGGCCGCGGTCGCCGCGGGCGTGGACCCCGAGCGGGTGCTGATCGACCCCGGGCACGACTTCGGCAAGAACACCCGGCACTCGCTGGAGGCCACCCGCCGGCTCGACGAGCTGGTCGCGACCGGCTGGCCGGTGCTGGTCGCGCTGTCGAACAAGGACTTCGTCGGCGAGACCCTCGACGTCCCCGTCGAGGGCCGGCTCACCGGCACGCTGGCGGCGACCGCGGTGAGCGCCTGGCTCGGCGCCCGGGTGTTCCGCGCCCACGACGTCGCCGCGACCCGGCAGACGCTGGACATGGTGGCCTCGATCCGCGGCGACCGGCCCCCGCTGCGCACCACCCGCGGCCTGGCCTGACCTCACGGGCGCAGGCCCGGCAGGGTGCGACGCGCTGTCGCGAGGTGCGCCGCGCCGTCGCGGGGTGCGCCGCGGTCGACGGCGGCGCACGCCACCGCGACGCGGCTCGTCCCCGGCCGGGACGGTCGCCCACCGCCGTCCGGACTCAGCGGTGTGGGGGTCCTCCGCGCGGTAGACCGGACCGACCACCCCTACACCGCCCGACCCCGGCCGGGCGCAGCGGGGACGGCGGCCTAGCGTCGGGGCATGCGCGCAGTGACGATCTCCGAGCCCGGTGGCCCCGAGGTGCTCGGCTGGGGTGAGGTGCCCGACCCGGTCTGCGGCCCGGGCGAGGTGGTCGTCGACGTCGTCGCCGCGGCGGTGAACCGCGCCGACCTGCTGCAGCGGCAAGGGCGGTACCCGGCACCGGCGGGCGCCTCCGACGTCCTGGGCCTGGAGTGCAGCGGTGTGATCAGCGAGGTCGGCACCGACGTCGCCGGCTGGGCGGTCGGCGACGAGGTGTGCGCGCTGCTGTCCGGCGGCGGCTACGCCGAGCGGGTCGCCGTCCCGGCCGGTCAGCTGCTGCCCCGGCCGGCCGGGGTCGAACTGGCCACCGCCGCGGCCCTGCCGGAGGTGGTCTGCACCGTGTGGTCGAACGTGTTCATGCTGGCCGGGCTGCGCGCCGGGGAGGTGCTGCTCGTGCACGGCGGCTCCAGCGGCATCGGCACGATGGCCATCCAGCTGGGCGTCCGCGCCGGCGCCCGGGTCGCGGTCACCGCCGGCAGCCCGGAGAAGCTCGCCGCCTGCCGCGAGCTGGGGGCCGAGATCCTGGTCGACCACCGCGAGCAGGACTTCGTCGAGGAGGTCCGGACGGCGACCGGCGGGCACGGCGCAGACGTCGTCCTGGACATCATCGGCGCGGCCTACCTGGCGCGGAACGTCGACGTCCTGGCCACCGGCGGCCGGCTGGTGGGCATCGGCACCCAGGGCGGCGTGCGGGCCGAGCTCGACCTCGGCGTGCTGATGCGCAAGCGCGCGTCGGTGGCCGCGACCACCCTGCGCGGCCGCCCGGCGACCGGCCCCGGGAGCAAGGCGGAGGTCGTGGCCGCGGTGCGCCGGGAGGTGTGGCCCGACGTCGAGCGCGGCGTGGTCCGGCCGATCATCGACCGCCGGCTGCCGATGTCCCGCGCCGGCGAGGCGCACGCCCTGCTGGAGTCCAGCACCCACGTCGGCAAGGTCCTGCTGGTCAACGGCTAGTCGGGTGCCGGCCTGGTCGCAGGGTCCCGCGGCGAGCTCGCGAGTCGTGGGGGGCGATCAGGTCCTTCGACCATCAGCGCAGGGCGGAGACGCAGTCGAGCAGGTGCTCGACCTCCTCGGCGGTGTTGTAGTGCATCAGGCCCAGCCGCACCGCGCCGCCGGACTCGTTGACCCCGATCGCGTCGAAGAGCTCGCGGCAGTAGAAGTCGCCGTCCCAGGCGCAGACCCCGCGGCGGGCGAGCTCCCGGGCGACCGTGCGCGGGCGGGTCCGCGACACGGTGAACGACAGGGTCGGCGTGGCGTACCGGGGCTCCCCCAGCACCTGCACGTGCGCCATCGAGCGCAGCCCGCGGTCCAGCCGGGCGAACAGCGCGCTCTCGTAGGCGCTCACCGCGGTCATCGCGGTGGCCAGCCGCTCCGCCCGGGTGCCGTCGGCCTCCGGACACAGGGCCGCCAGGTGGTCGACGGAGGCGGCGACCCCGGCGTAGAGCTCGTAGGGCGGCGCGCCCAGCTCGAACCGGTCGGGCACCCGGTCGGGGGCGGGCACCAGCTTGTCCGGCCGCAGCTCCTCCAGCAGGCCGGGGTGGGCGACCACCGCCCCCACGTGCGGACCGCCCCACTTGTAGGCCGACAGCGCCAGGAAGTCCGCGCCCAGGACGTCGACGTCGAGCAGCGCGTGCGGCGCGGCGTGCGCCCCGTCGACGAACACCAGCGCACCGACGTGGCGGGCGCGGGCGGAGATCGCGGCGACGTCGGGGCAGGTGCCGATGGCGTTGCTGGCCGCGGTGACGGCGACCAGCCGGGTGCGGCTGGTGAGCAGCTCGTCGTACTGCCAGTCGGGCAGCTCGCCGGTCTCGATGTCCACCTCGGCCCACTTGACGACCAGGTCGAACTCCGCGGCGATCTGCAGCCACGGCCGCACGTTGGCGTCGTGGTCGAGCCGGCTGACCACCAGCTCGTCGCCGCGGCGCCAGTGCTTGGCCAGCGCGCGCGCCATGCCGTAGGTCAGCGACGTCATGCTGGGTCCCAGGACGACGCCGGCCGGCAGCCCCCCGACGAGGTCGGCGATCGCCGTACGGGCACCGGCGACCAGCTGTTCGGCCCGCGCGGAGGGGGCGAACACCCCGCCGCGGTCGGCGATCGGCACCCGCATCGCCTGCGAGACCGCCCGCACCACGCTCTCGGGCACCAGCGAGCCACCGGGCCCGTCGGCGTGCACCAGGCCGTCGGACAGCCCTGGGAACAGCCCCCGGACCCGGGCCACGTCCAGCAGGCCCTCCCCCGACGCCATGCCGGGAGCGTAGTTCGGCCGGGGGCCGCTCCGGGCGCCTCGGCGTGTCCGTCGCGGCGCGGGGCAGGATGGGGGCATGACAGCACCCGGCAGCGGTGACCCCCGCGCGCAGCAGGTCCTGGTCGTGGGCCCGGACGGCCAGCCCGTCGGGGAGTCGCAGATGTCCTACGACGACCACGACGGCGACGGCACCGGCGGCATCGGCGACCTGGTCGAGCAGCCGGCGAAGGTCATGCGGATCGGCACGATGATCAAGCAGCTGCTGGAGGAGGTGCGCGCCGCGCCCCTGGACGACGCCAGCCGCAACCGGCTGCGCGACATCCACGCCTCCTCGATCCGCGAGCTCGAGCAGGGCCTGGCGCCGGAGCTGCGCGAGGAGCTGGAGCGGATCGCGCTGCCGTTCAACGAGGACGAGACGCCCTCGGACGCCGAGCTGCGGATCGCCCAGGCCCAGCTGGTCGGCTGGCTGGAGGGGGTCTTCCACGGGATCCAGACCGCGCTGTTCGCCCAGCAGATGGCCGCCCGCGCGCAGCTGGAGGAGATGCGGCGCAAGGCGCTGCCCGGCGGCCCCACCGGCGCTGAGACCCGCCCGGGCGGCGGCCAGTACCTGTAGTCGTCCTGACCACCGGCCGGGGCTCGGCCCCCGGCCGGTGGTCAGCCGGCGACCAGCTCCGCCGTGACCGGCGAGAGCGGGACCGGGACGACGACCGGCCCCCGGACGGCGCGGGCCACCCGCTGCAGGTCCAGCCCGGGCAGCAGCCGGGTCTCCCCGCCCACCTGCACCAGCGGCGAGGTCTGCAGCACCCGCTCGAGCTGGTCGGCCCCGCGGTCGCGGACCTGGTCGGGGTCGGTCCAGGTCAGCGGTTCGATGCTGCGCAGCGCGTCCACGGAGAAGGCGACCTGCTCACCGTCGACGTCCACCAGCAGCAGACAGGTCTCCGCCGTCAGCGTGCGGCTCGGCAGACCGATCAGCGTGGCCAGGCACAGCACCGGCACCACCGAGCGGCGGTGCGTCACCAGCCCGAGCAGCCCGTGGACCGACGTCCGGGTGAGCGTCCCGGGGAACGGCAGGATCTCGCTGACCTGCTCGAGCGGCGTGGCGACGTCCAGCCCGATCGAGTAGGTCAGGTACGCCGGCGCGCCGCTGGCGGCGGCGGTCGCCGCGGACGTCGTCGGCTCGTCGCCGGTGCTGCTGGACGCCAGGGCGGTGTTCACCGACGCGAAGCCGGACAGCTGCGGGTCGGCCAGCAGCATCTCCCCGTCCAGCACCAGGCAGTCACCGAACCCCTCGACCTGCACCATCCCGCCCAGCAGGTCCGGCCGGGGCAGCGCGAAGGACGGCGTGGGCAGCACGTCCCCGGGGCCGACGTGGGCCAGCTCGAGCAGCTCGCTGAGCGCCAGCACCACGTAGCCGTGCCCGAGGTCGAGCACCAGCCCCGCGCCGGTGTCGGCGCGGGCGAGCTCCCCCAGCCCGAGCAGGACCAGCGGGTCCACGACCGGCACCTCCCGGTCGTCGTACTCGACCGTGCCCGGGCACATCCGGCTGGTCAGCACCGAGGAGCGCAGGTCCGGTGTGGGGATCGTGGTGTGCACGTGCTCGGCGTCGATCGCCAGCCGGTACTCCCCGCACCGCAGCACCGTGAGGGTGCGCCGGCCGGCGGCCGGGCCGCCGTCCCGCACCGCGGCGGGCGCCCGGGTCACGTCGCTGACCGTGGGCACGCCGGGCAGGGCCAGGACCGCGGCGGCGTCCAGCACGCTGTAGGCCCGCCCGGTGTCGGGGTGGCGGAAGGTGTGGGAGAACAGCAGCCCGCCGCCGTGCGCGTGTGCGGCGACCAGGCTGTCGGCGGCGACCGGGCAGATGCCCTGCACCTGGTCGGCCAGCAGCCCGAGGACCCGGTCGCCCGAGGCGACCACGACGACGACCTGGTCCGGGCGCCGTTCCTGGCCGCGGCCGGTGACCGCCTGCAGGTCGAGGACGGGGAGGACCAGCCGGCGCAGCTCGATCGCCCCGAGCAGCCCCGGCGCCACCGCGGGCAGCCCGGCCAGCTCGGCCGGGCACGGCACGACCTCCCGCAGCGCCGACAGCGGCAGGGCGACGTCCATCCCGGCCAGCCGCAGCAGGCCGTGGACGACGTCCCCGCCGGCGTCGTCCACGGACGCGGCGCGCAGGTCCTCCAGCGAGGTGGTCACCGCGTCAGTCCGCGGAGGCGAGCTGGGCGATGAGCTCGTCGACCTCGCGGGAGGCGGCCTGCTGCAGCTGCGTGGACTCCGAGATCGACAGGATCGTGTCGTTGGTGCGGGTGACGCTGCTGACGATCCGCTCGAAGGCGTTCTCGGCCCGCTTGGACACCTCGGAGCCCTGCGCGACCCGGTCGGCGGACTCCTCGATGAGCTTCCCGATCTGCTGGGAGGCGGTGAAGGAGCGTTCGGCGAGCTTGCGCACCTCGCCGGCGACGATGGAGAAGCCCACCCCGTGCTCACCGGCCCGGGCCGCCTCGATCGAGGCGTTGAAGGCCAGCAGGTTGGTCTGGTTGGCGATCTCGCCCATGACCCGGACGATCTCGGTGATCGAGTTCGACGACTTCTGGATCAGCGCGATGGCCTCGAGCGAGGCACGCAGCGCCTCCACGCCCTGCCGCGCGTTGTCCTGGGTCTCGGCGGCCAGCCCGGTCGCGGTCTGGGAGCTGCGGGCGATGTCCTCGATGGACGCCGACAGGTGCCGCACCGAGGCGGTCATGTCCTTGGTGCCCAGCGCGATCCGGCGCTCCCGCTCGACGTCGGCGGTGACGTCGTAGGCGAACTTGACCACCTTGAACGGGTTCCCGGTCAGGTCGAGGATCGGGTTGTAG
Organism: Modestobacter sp. L9-4; assembly: GCF_019112525.1. Taxonomy (NCBI): domain Bacteria; kingdom Bacillati; phylum Actinomycetota; class Actinomycetes; order Geodermatophilales; family Geodermatophilaceae; genus Modestobacter; species Modestobacter sp. L9-4. Next base: position 2,502,089 of record NZ_CP077800.1, on the reverse strand, counting down.
GTGGCCTGGATGTGCACGTCGCGGCCGTACTTGCCCTTGCGGTGGAACCGCCCGGCCAGCACCTCGCCCGCGCCGAGCCGGATCCAGAAGTCCCGGTACTCCGGTGAGCGGATGTAGGCGTCGTCGCAGAACTCGCTGTGGTGGTGGCCGACCACCTCGCGGCGCGAGTAGCCCATGGTCCGCAGGAAGTTGTCGTTGGCGGCGAGGACGTTGCCCTCGAGGTCGAACTCGATGACCGCCTGGGCCCGGTCGACGGCGTTGACCCGCGCCTCGATCTCGGCGCTGCGCAGCTTGGCCGTGGTGACGTCGCTGGCGAACTTGACCACCTTGAAGGGCCGGCCGGCGTCGTCGAGGATCGGGTTGTAGGTGGCCTGGATCCACACGTCGCGGCCGCTCTTGTGGATGCGCCGGTACTCACCGGTGTGGAAGTCGCCGCTGCCCAGCTTCTCCCAGAAGTCCCGGTACTCCTGGCTGCCGGCGTACACCGGGTCGCAGAAGACCCGGTGGTGCTTGCCCTGCACCTCCGACAGCGTGTAGCCCAGCGCGTCGAGGAAGTTCTGGTTCGCGGTGAGGATCGTGCCGTCGAGGTCGAACTCGATCACGGCCTGGGCGCGCTCGATCGCGGTCACCTTGCCGGTGAACTCGGCGTTCTGCCGCTTGGCCCGGGTGATGTCGGAGGCGAACTTGACCACCTTCACGACGCGGCCGGAGTCGTCGAGGATGGGGTTGTAGGTGGCCTGCAGCCACACCTCGCGCCCGTCCTTGTCGCGCCGCTTGTACTCACCGGCCTCGTAGTGGCCCTGGCCGAGGCGGGCCCAGAACTCCGCGTACTCGTCGGAGGCGGCGTAGGCGGGCTCGCAGAACATCCGGTGGTGCTTGCCGCGGATCTCGTTGAGCGGGTAGCCCATGGTGTCGACGAAGTTCTGGTTGGCGGTGAGGACGCGGCCGCTGAGGTCGAACTCGATGACCGCCTGGGCGCGCTCGATCGCGGCCACCTTGCCCCGGGCCTCGGCACCGGCGAACTTGGCGTCGGTGATGTCGCTGGCGAACTTGACGATCTTGATCGGCTTGCCGGTGTCGTCGAGGATCGGGTTGTAGGTGGCCTGCAGCCACACCTCGCGGCCGTCCTTGGCCAGCCGCTTGAACTCGCCGGACTCGTACGCGCCGCTGGCCAGCCGCGCCCAGAACTCCTCGTACTCGGCGCTGGCGGCCAGGGCCGGCTCGCAGAAGACCCGGTGGTGCTTGCCCACGATCTCGTGCAGGGCGTAGCCCATGGTCTCGAGGAAGTTGGCGTTCGCGCCGAGCACCGTGCCGTCGATCTTGAACTCGATGACCGCCTGGGCCCGGTCGATGGCGGCGACCTTGCCGCGGGACTCGGCGTCGGCCAGGCGCGCGACGGTGATGTCGCTGGCGAACTTGACCACCTTCACCGGGTGGCCGTCGTCGTCCAGGATCGGGTTGTAGGTGGCCTGCAGCCACACCTCGCGGCCGCCCTTGGCCAGCCGCTTGTAGATCCCGCCCTCGAACTGGCCGGTCCCCAGCCGCTGCCAGAACTCGGCGTACTCGGCGCTGGCGGCGACCGCGGGCTCGACGAACATGCGGTGGTGCTTGCCGCGCACCTCCGGGAGCGTGTAGCCCATCGCGTCGAGGAAGTTCCTGTTGGCGGTGAGCACGGTGCCGTCGGGGGCGAACTCGATGACGGCCTGCGACCGGTCGAGGGCCACGGCCTGGCTCTGCCGCTCGAGCGCGGCCACCTTGCCCTCGGTGATGTCGGTGGCCAGCACGACGACCTTCACCGGCCGGCCCGAGGCGTCGGGCATCGGGATGTAGGAGCCGCGCAGCCACACCTCGCGACCGCCCTTGCCCCGCCGCTTGACCACCACGCCCGCGTCGACCTCGCCGGCGGCCATCCGTTCCCAGAACGCGGTGTACTCGGGGGACGCGGCGTGCACGGGGTCGCAGACCATCCGGTGGTGCTGGCCGATCAGCTCGGCGGCCGTGTACCCCATGACGTCGAGGTAGTGCTGGTTCGCCGTCAGCACGGTCCCGTCCAGCGCGAGCTCGACCATCGCGGACGAGTCCCGCATGGCGACCGCGATCCGGCGCAGTTCGACGTCGTCGGGCACTGCGGCCGACGTACGGGCCGGGACGGGTCGATCGGGCACGAGGAGCCTCCGGGCTGGCACAGGGGTGTCGGGGTCCGGCCGCGTCGCCGACCGGTGTCCCCCTCCTCATCGGCAGTGTCACCGCCCGGATGACCGGTACCGGCCAGTCCGGTCGCCCACAACCGGACGGGGCCCGGGTGGGTGCGGACGCAGGTCGTCGCTCACCCGGGACGGCGCGGACGCGAGCGCCGGGGGCCGGCGACCGCTGGTCGACCCGCGCCGACCCGGCGGCCGTCCGGGTGAGGTGCCCGGCCGGACGGGGTCGTCCCCCGGTCTCAGCGCGGCAACGACGCCAGGAAGGCCGCGACCCCGTCGGCGGTGTGCGCGTCGGTCACGTCGGTGGCCGCGGCGAGCACGTCCGGGTGGGCGTTGGCCATGGCCACGGCCCGGCCGCCGCCCTCCCGCACCCAGTCGAAGGCGGCCAGGTCGTTGGGCATGTCGCCGAAGTAGACGACGTCGGCCGGGCCCAGCCCGCGCTCGGCGGCGACCCGGGCCAGCCCGGTGGCCTTGGTGACCCCCCGTGCGGAGATCTCGGCCAGCGCGTCGGTGGAGGAGTTGGTGACGGTGGCGGTGTCGGCGACCACCTCGGCGACCAGCTCGACGAACACCTCGCGCGGGACGTGCTCGTGACGGGCGAGCAGCTTGGCCACCGGCTGGGCGACCATCTCCTCCAGCGTGGCGACCGAGACGCCGGGGGCGTCGACGTCCCAGCGCGGCTGGTACACCGGCTCGTGCCGGAACTGGTCGCCGTACTCGACGGCGAACCAGGTGCCCGGCTCGCGGCGGCGCAGCTCACCGGTGACCGCCCGGAGCACCTCGGTGGTGACCGGGTGCTCCTCCAGCACGGTGAACGGGTCGAGGTCCAGCAGCACCGCGCCGTTGCAGCAGATCGCGAGGCCGCTGCCCAGCTGCTCGCGGATGCCGTGCATCCACCGCGGCGGCCGGCCGGTGGCGAGCACCAGCGGCACACCGGCGTCGGCCCAGCGGCCCAGCTCGGCCAGGGTGTGGTCGCTGATGACCTCGTCGCGGCCCAGCAGGGTGCCGTCGATGTCGCTGGCGATCAGCGAGGGGCGCCAGTCAGCCACGGTGCACCCCCAGTGCGCTGTCGTCGAGCGCGAGGAGGGCCTCGAGGTAGCGGGCGACCCCGTCGGCGTCGTGACCGCTGGTGCGGTCGTCGGCCGCGGCGCGCACGGCGGGGTGCGCGTTGGCCATGGCGACCGACCGCCCGCCGGCGGCGGTGACCGCCTCGATCATCGGCAGGTCGTTGGGCATGTCGCCGAAGACCAGCACGTCGGACAGCTCCAGGCCCAGGTCGGCCAGGACGACGGCGAGGCCGGTGGCCTTCGTGACCCCCGGCGGCAGCACCTCGATGAACCCCAGCCCGGCGTGGGTCAGCTCGGCGACCTGCGGGTCGACCACGGTTCGGGCCAGGGCGACCAGCTCGTCCTCCGCCAGCCGGGGCGAGCGCAGGAACACCTTGAGCACGGCCCCGACCGGGAAGACCTCGTCCCGGGGCAGCAGCTGGGCCGGCTCCGGGTAGGGCCAGTCGAAGCCGTGCTGGACCCGCAGCGGGCGCAGCGCCTCGACCTGCTCGGCGGCGTCCTCGACGGCCACGACCAGCTCGCCGGTGACCTCCTCGATCGCGGCGATGACCCCGGTGGCGACGTCCCGGGGCATGCCCACCGTGCGCAGCACCTCGTCGGGCGCCCCACCGGTGCCGAACCGGACGACGTACCCGCCCTGGGCCAGGACGGCGAGGCCCTCTCCGGCGAGCGCCTCCCGGACGCTGTCCAGCAGTCGCGGGCCGCGGCCGGTCGCCCCGACCACCGGCAGCCCGGCGGCCCGGCAGGCGGCGACGGCGGCGTGCGTGCGCGGGCTCACCACGCCGGCGCCGTCCAGCAGGGTCCCGTCCATGTCGCTGACCACGACCCGGGGCCGCCAGCCGCCCAGCCGGGCCCCGAGGTCGCCCAGGTCGACGACGTCGCGGGCCAGGGCGACCCCCGACGGCGCCGTCAGGCCGGCGCCGGTCGGGACGCCCAGCACCGGGGCGACGGCGTCGGGCTGAGGGCTGCTCATGCGGGCAGGCCCGGCCCGGCCACCGCGGCCAGCGACATGCCGGGGGTGAGCACGGCGTGCCCGCCCAGCCAGGGGCGCAGCGCGGCCGGGACGTGCACCGAGCCGTCGGCCTGCTGGTGCACCTCGAGCAGGCAGGCGATGGTGCGTGCGATCGCGCACAGCGTGCCGTTGAGGGTGGCCAGTGGCTGCGGCTTCCCGTCGGCGTCGCGGGAGCGGATCGCGAGCCGGCGGGACTGGAACGTGGTGCAGTCCGAGGTGCTGGTGAGCTCGCGGTAGGCGCCCTGGCTGGGGAACCACGCCTCGATGTCGAACTTGCGCGCGGCACTGGTGCCCAGGTCACCGGCAGCGATGTCGACGACCCGGTAGGGCAGCTCGAGGAGCTGGAGGAACTCCTCCTCCCACTGCAGCAGCCGGCGGTGCTCGGCCTCGGCCTCCTCGGGCGGGCAGAAGCTGAACATCTCGACCTTGTCGAACCAGTGCACGCGGATGATGCCGCGGGTGTCCTTGCCGTAGGACCCGGCCTCGCGGCGGAAGCAGGAGGACCAGCCGGCATAGCGGCGGGGCCCGGCGGAGAGGTCGAGCACCTCCTTGCTGTGCATCCCGGCCAGCGCCACCTCGGAGGTGCCGACGAGGTAGAGGTCGTCGCGCTCGACGCGGTAGATCTCCTCGTCGTGCTCGCCGGTGAAGCCGGTGCCCTCCATGGCCTCGGGCTTGACCAGCGCCGGGGCGATCACCGGGATGAAGCCGGCGGCCACCGCGCGGGTGATCGCCAGCTGGGCGAGGGCGAACTCGAGCAGCGCGCCGGGGCCGGTGAGGAAGTAGAAGCGGGCGCCGGAGACCTTCGCGCCGCGCTCCATGTCGATGGCGCCGAGGGCCTCACCGATCTGCAGGTGGTCGCGCACCTCGAAGTCGTAGGTGGGCACCTCGCCGACGGTGCGCAGCGTGACGGCGTCGTCCTCGCCGCCCGGCGGCACGTCGGGGTGGACGACGTTGGGGATGCGCAGGTGCGCCTGACGCAGCACGTCGTCGGCGGCGCGCTCGGCCTCCTCGGCCTCCTTCACCGCGGCGGCCAGCGCCTTGGCCTTCTCCAGGACAGCCGGGCGCTCCTCCCTGGAGGCGCTGCGGACGGCGAGGGAGGCGGCCTTCTGCTCCCCGCGCAGCTCGTCGGCGGCCTTGACCGCGGTGCGACGGTCGGCGTCGGCAGCCAGCAGGGCGTCGACCAGGGACTCGTCTGCCCCCCGGGCACGCTGGGAGGCGCGGACGAGGTCGGGGTTCTCGCGGACGAGGCGCAGGTCGATCACACGCTGATCGTAGGTGGCCGACCGCGGCGCTCCCGGCGCAGCGCCGGGGCACGGACTCCCGTCCCGGCCGGCGGCGGCGTGCGCTCCCCGGAACGTGACTGCGCTCCGGTCGTCACCGCGTCGGAACGCCGGGCGCCGATGATCGCCGCCGAGGCGCCGCACCCGGGGCGCCCCGCCCCCGTGGAGGACCGGATGACCAGCACCGCCCAGCCCGTGGACCTGACCGTCGTCGACACCACGACCACGGAGTGGGGTGCCTTCCCGGTCCCGGAACTGGGGGTGGAGCTGCCCGTCATCCCGCTGGTCGACGACCCGGACACCGGCATGTCCGTGCTGAAGATGACCTACCGGGCCGGCTTCACCAACCCGTGGCACAGCCACCCGTGCGCGCACGGGGTCTACGTGCTGGAAGGCCGGCTCCGCACCCACCAGGGCACCTTCGGCGCTGGCAGCTTCGTGTGGTTCCCCGAGGGCGGGGTCATGGAGCACGGCGCCACCGACGATGCCGACGTGGTCTTCCTGTTCATCACCAACAAGCCGTTCGACATCCACTTCCACCCCGAGCACGTCGCGACCTGACCGACCGGCAGCCGACTCCTGGGACACTGGGGGCATGCGCTTCCTGGGCGACCGCCGTCCCGACCACGACCTGACCTACGCCGACGTCTTCATGGTGCCGGGGCACTCGACGGTCGGCTCACGGCTCGAGGTCGACCTGACCACGCCGGACCGGGTCGGCACCACGGTGCCGATCGTGGTCGCCAACATGACCGCGATCTCCGGCCGCCGGATGGCCGAGACCATCGCCCGGCGCGGCGGGGTCGCGGTGCTGCCGCAGGACATCCCGGTCGACGTCATCGGTGAGGTCGTCTCCTGGCTCAAGGCCCGGCACCCGGTCTACGACACCCCGATCACGCTGGGCCGCACCGCCACGGTGTCGGAGGCGCTGTCGCTGATGGGCAAGCGCGCGCACGGCGTCGTGGTCGTGGTCGAGGACGGCCGGCCGATCGGCGTGGTCACCGACGGCGCCTGCCAGGACGTCGACCGGTTCACCCAGCTGTCGGAGGTCATGACCCCCGACCCGCTGACCATCCCCGCCGGCACCGACCTGCCCAAGGTGTTCGACGTGCTGTCCGAGGAGCGGGTCAACGCCGCCCCCGTGGTCGACGGCGACCGGCTGGTCGGCCTGATCACCCGCAAGGGCGCGCTGCGCTCGGCCATCTACACCCCGGCGCTGGACGGCGACGGGCGGCTGCTGACCTCGGCGGCCGTGGGCATCAACGGCGACGTGGCCGGCAAGGCCGAGGCGCTGCTGGCCCACGGCGTCGACGTCCTCGTCGTCGACACCGCGCACGGCCACCAGGAGAAGGCCATCGAGGCGGTGCGCGCCGTCCGCGCCGTCGCGGGGTCGGTGCCGGTGGTGGCCGGCAACGTGGTCACCGCCGAGGGCACCCGTGACCTCGTCGAGGCCGGCGCGGACGTCGTGAAGGTCGGCGTCGGCCCGGGCGCGATGTGCACCACCCGGATGATGACCGGCGTCGGGCGCCCGCAGTTCTCCGCCGTCGAGGAGTGCGCCGCCGCCGCCCGCGAGCTGGGCAAGCACGTGTGGGCCGACGGCGGGGTCAAGCACCCCCGCGACGTGGCGCTGGCCCTGGCCGCGGGTGCCGCCAACGTCATGGTCGGCTCCTGGTTCGCCGGCACGTACGAGAGCGCCGGTGACCTCTACGACGACGGCGGGCGCAAGTACAAGGAGAGCTTCGGCATGGCCTCCGCGCGCGCCGTGAAGGCCCGCACCTCGAACCAGAGCGGCTTCGACCGGGCCCGCGCCGGCATGTTCGAGGAGGGCATCAGCGCCTCGCGGATGTACCTGGACCCGGCCCGCCCGGGCGTCGAGGACCTCGTCGACTCGATCGTGGCGGGCGTGCGGTCCTCGGCGACGTACGCCGGTGCCCGCACCATCGACGAGCTGCACGAGCGGGCGGTGCTGGGCGTGCAGAGCGCGGCCGGCTACGACGAGGGCCGCCCGCAGCCCACCAGCTGGTGAACGCGCTCCCGCTCCCGCGCTTCGAGGAGCTGGTCGCCGACGCCCTCGACGAGGTCCCGGTCCAGCTGATGGACCTGCTGGACAACGTCGTCGTCCTGGTCGAGGACCGCCACCCCGACGAGCCGGACCTGCTGGGCATCTACGAGGGGTTCGCGCTCACCGAGCGGGGCGCGGACTACGGCGGCACCCTGCCGGACCGGATCATGATCTACCGCGAGGCCATCTGCGACATCTGCGAGGACGAGGAGCAGGTGGCCGAGGAGGTCACGATCACCGTCGTCCACGAGATCGCGCACCACTTCGGCATCGACGAGGAGAAGCTCCACGCCCTCGGCTGGGGATGATCGGAGGACCCCCGTGCCCCCACCCCTCACAGGCTCGGGGCGGGCCCCTGCACGGGGGCCGACGGGTAACTTCAGGACGTGCCCGAGGACGCCCGTCTGCCGATCAAGATGCTGCACGACCGTCTGCTGGTGTCCCTCCGCAAGGAGGACGGCGACCGGCGGTCCACCGGCGGCATCCTGATCCCGGCGACCGCGCAGGTGGCCAAGCGGCTGGTCTGGGGCGAGGCGCGCGGGGTCGGGCCGAACGTCCGCCAGGTCGCGGTGGGCGACCAGGTGCTGTTCTCCCCGGAGGACCAGCACGAGGTCGAGGTCCACGGCGAGGACCTGATCATCCTGCGCGAGCGCGACGTGCACGCCGTCGCCGCCGAGCGGATCGAGGAGTCGACCGGCCTCTACCTGTAGCCGGCAGACCCCGGAGCTGGGGTCTCCGGCAGCAGCCCGGCGAGCAGGCCGTCGTCGCGCATCCGGTCGAGCAGGTCCTCGGGGACGTCGTCCTCGCAGTCCAGGCCGTGGTCGATGAGCCGGCGGTAGGAGCCGATCTTGGCCTGCACCACCGCCATGTCGTCCTGCAGCTCGGCGAGTCGCTGTTCGATGGCGACGCACTGCCGCTCCAGCAGGGCCATCCGCCCCGCGTGGTTGGCCAGTTCGCCGCCGCCGGCCTCGACGAACGCCCGCACGTCGGCCACCGGCATGCCGGTGCGGCGCAGGGCCTGCACCACCCGGATGAACCGCAGTGCCCCCGGCGGGTAGCGCCGCTGGCCGCTCGCGCTGCGCTCGACCAGCGGCAGCAGGCCCTCGCGCTCGTACCAGCGCAGCGTGTCGACGCTCAGCCCGGTCTCCTCCGAGACCTGCCCGATGCCGAGGGTGTCCGGGGACGCGACCATGCCCCCCACGCTAGGCCTCAGAGCGCCAGGACGAACCGGTACCGGACGTCGTTGCGCGCCAGCCGCTCGAACGCGGTGTTGACCTGGTCGAACGGCAGCACCTCGACGTCGGCGGTGAGCCCGTGCTCGCCGCAGAAGTCCAGCATCGCCTGGGTCTCGGCGGTGCCGCCGGAGCCGGAGACGGTGAGGCTGCGGCCGAGCAGGCCCATCGGCAAGACCGTGTAGCTCTCCGGCAGACCGAGCACGCACAGCGTCCCGTCCAGCCGCAGCGCACCCAGGTAGGGGCCGAGGTCGTGGGCGCCGGAGGCGGTGTCCAGCACGAAGTCCAGCCGTCCGGCGACCGCGGCCATCGCCCCGGCGTCGGTGGAGACGACCACGTCGTGCGCGCCGAGGGCCCGGGCGTCGTCCGCCTTGGCCGCCGAGGTGGTGAACACCGTGACCCGGGCGCCCAGGGCGACGGCGAACTTGACCGCCAGGTGGCCGAGGCCGCCCAGGCCCACGATGCCGACCTGCGTGCCCGGCCCGATGCCGGCCCGGCTGAGTGGCGACCAGGTGGTCACCCCGGCGCACATCAGCGGGGCGACCGCCGCCGGGTCGAGCCCGGCGGGCAGCGCGTACACGAACGCGTCGCGGACGACGTACTCGGTGGAGTACGCCCCCTGGGTCGGGGTGCCGTCGCGCAGGTCGCGGCCGCCGTAGGTGGTGGCGGGGAACTGCCGGCAGTAGGGCTCGCGGTGGGCCAGGCAGTTGTCGCACTCCCCGCACGAGTCGACGATGTTGCCCACCGCGACGGCGTCACCGACGGCGAAGCGGGTGACGCCGTCGCCGACCGCGGTCACCTCGCCGGTGAACTCGTGGCCGGGCACCAGCGGCGGGGCGCCGGCGGGCAGCCCCTCGACGGCGTGCAGGTCGCTGTGGCAGACGCCGACGTGGGTCACCCGGACGGCGACGTCGTCGGCCCGCAGGTCGCGGCGGGTGAACTCGATGGGCCGCAGCGGCTCGGCCGCTGCGTACGCGGCGAACCCGGTGACTGTCCTCATGCGCAGCGACGCTAGGAGCTGGAGTGCACTCCAGCGCAAGGGTCAGGGCAGCAGCGCGAGCTTCCCGCCCGGGTGGCCGCCCATGAGCAGCTCCAGCGCGGCCCGTGCCTCGCTCAGCGGGAACGTGCGGGCCATCGGGACGACGAGCCGTCCCTCGCCCGCCAGCTCGACCAGCCGCGCCCGCGCCGCGTCCCGGAACGCCCTGCTGTCCGGCATCGCCCCGGCGATCACCCGGATCCCGTCGCGCTCGGCGCGGCCCATCGCGGCGATGGTGACGATCCGCTGCCGGTCGGCGACCAGTTCCAGCGAGACGTCGACGGCCTCGTCGGTGCCCACGGCGTCGAGCGCGGCGGCCACCCCGTCCGGCGCCAGCGCACGCACCCGGTCGGCCAGCCCGTCGCCGTGGCGCACCGGCTCGCCGCCGAACCGGGCGACGACGTCGGCGCCGGTCTCCCCCGCGGTGCCGATCACCCGGGCGCCGAGCAGCGCGGCCTGCTGCAGCACGCTCACCCCGACCGCGCCGGAGGCCCCGTGCAGCAGCACCGTGTCGCCCGCGCGGACGCCGGTGACGTGCAGCATCTCCGCGGCCGTCGTCCCGGCGAGCAGCAGGTTGGCCGCCTCCTCGGGGGCGAGCGCCGGCGGCCGGGCGAAGACCGCCGAGGCGGGCACGGTGACCTCGGTGGCGTACCCACCGCTGATCCGGAAGGCGAGCACCTCGTCGCCCACCTCCCCGCCGCCGGAGGCGATCTCGGTGTCCGGGCCGAGCGCGGTGACCCGGCCGGCGACCTCGTAGCCGATCGCGATCGGCAGCTGGGACCGGTCGCCGGGGCGGGCGACGTGCTTGGCGTCGGCGGGGTTCATGCCCGCGGCGGTGACCGCGATCGTCACCTCACCGGGCCCGGGAGCCGGGACGTCGACGTCCACCAGCTCGAACACGTCGAGCCCACCGAAGTCCGTCGCCACCCAGTGCTGTGCCATGCGCTCCCCATGCCCGGGACCGCAGCCGGGCGAACCCCGCCGGTGTGCGCTCACAGCTGTCTCCCGGCCGAGGAGGCGACCGGGAGCGCACGACGGCGGGCGGATGTGACCGATCGGTCCCGAGGGGGTGTGCTCAGCGTCCTCGGAGCGGCACACTGGGTGATCATGGGGCTCAGCAGCGGGGACGAGGAGCGGGCGTCAGCCCGCCGCGCCCTCGCGCACCCGCGCCAGCCAGGCCTGCGCCTCGGCGAAGGCGGTGTCCCCCACCCGGTCGGCGACCGGCTTGCCGGGCAGCGCGTCGGCCCGCGGGTAGGAGCCGAGGAAGCGCACCTCGGCCGACTGCCGGTGCAGCGCGGCGAGCGCGTCGCCCACCCGGGCGTCGGCGACGTGGCCCTCGCAGTCGATGGAGAACGAGTAGACGCCCAGCCGCTCCCGGGTCGGCCGAGACTCGATCCGGGTGAGGCTGATGCCGCGGACGGCGAACTCGGTGAGCAGGTCCAGCAGGGCACCGGTGCGGTCGGGCACCACCGCGGTGACGGTCGTCTTGTCCGCGCCGGTGGGCGCGGGCAGCGCTCCGGGGCGCTCGACCAGCACGAACCGGGTCACCGCGCCCGGGTGGTCGGCCAGGTCGGCCGACAGGACCTCCAGGCCGTACCGCTCGGCGGCGATGGCCGCGCAGACGGCGGCGTCGTGCTCGCCCCCGGCGACCCGGCGGGCGGCGTCGGCGGTCGAGGACGTCGGGAGGACGTCGGCCGCGGGCAGCAGTGCGGCGAGCCGGCCGCGGGTCTGCGCCAGCGCGTGCGGGTGGCTGGCCACGGTGTGCACGTCGGCCAGCGCCACCCCGGGTCGCACCGCGAGCACGAAGCCCACCTCGAGGAAGACCTCCCGGGTGACCACCAGCGGCGCGCCGTCGACCAGGCCGTCCATGGTGGCCGGGACCGACCCCTCGACCGAGTTCTCCAGCGGCACCAGGGCGGCCGCGCACTCCCCCGCACGGACGGCGTCCAGCGCCGCGCCGATGCCCGCCGCGGGGCGGTCCACGCCCTCGGCCCCGCCCCCGTGCACGCCGGTCGTCGTCCCCAGCGAGGCCACGAGGATGCGGAGCGCGGCCTCGGCGAAGGTACCCTCGGGCCCCAGATAGGCGAACCTCGTCGGCGCTGTGCTGCGAACTGCACTCGGCATCCGGTGAGGGTAGTGCGGCCGTACCGGGTCCCGGCTCGTGTCGGGGCCCCGGTGCGGGGGGAGCTGCCTCGTCACCGGCAGGGCACGTGTGCGTCGCGGCCCGTGAGCGCTGACTGGAGGGACGCGTGACCCCCGGAGCCCGGACCGTCGACGAGCACCTCCTCGCCACCGCGCGCTGGCGGCTGCTCGCCGTCAGCGGCACCGAGCACGCGCACGTCTTCGCCGCCGAGCTGGCCGCCACCGGCGACGTCCTGGCCGCGGCCGAGGAGCCCTGCTGGCGTGCCTGGACGGCGGCCTTCACCGCGCGCGCCGCACTGCTGGCCGGCGACCGCGAGGGCGCGGCCGACGGCGTCACCACCGCCCGGGCGGAGCTGGAGCGCTGCCTGCCCACCGCCGAGCACGCCCTGGGGCTGGCCTACCTGGCCCACCTGGAGGCGGTCTCGGACCGCTTCGACGCCGCCCTGCACCTGGCCGTCGACGCCAGCCTGCTCGCCGACCAGGTCGCCTCCGCCGCACCCAGCCGGGAGCTGCACCAGGCCCACCTGTGGCTGTCCCTGGCGCTGACCCGCCTCGACCTCGAGGAGCTCGCGGTCGACCAGGCCCTGGCCGGCACCCGGGTCGCGGCCGCGCTGCCCGACCTCGACGACCGCTGGCAGCTGCTGCGGCTGGCCGCCCAGCAGCACGCCGAGCTGGCCCAGACGGTGCACCGCCGCGGTGACCTGCCGCGCTCCCGCGAGCTCGCCGCGGTGGCCCTGCGCTGCGCGACCGCCGCCCGGGAGCTGCCCGTCGAGCCAAGCGACGACGACCAGGACCTGCTCGACGTCGTCCAGGCCTGGGCGCTGACCCTGGCCGGCCGGCTCGACGACGCCCTCCCCCCGCTGCGGCGGGTGCACCGGCACCTGGCCACCGGGGAGCTGCGCACCTGGCTGACCGGCTACGCCGACCTGGTGCTGGCCCGTCTGCTGTCGCAGCGCTGCGCGGTCGACCTGGACCCCGACCACCCCCAGGGCGACGAGGCGGTGCAGCGGCTGGTGTCGGCGTCCGGCGCGTTCGCCGCCGTCGGCGACCGGCGGCGGTACCGGCAGTGCCTGCTGGAGCTCGGCCGGGCCAGCGCCGCGCTGGGCGCCACGAACGAGGCCCTGCACTGGCTGGAGGCCTACCGCACCGAGACCAGCCGCACCCACCTGTACGGCCGCGAGCTGTGGGCGGAGATGTTCGTCCGGCGCAGCCGGCTGCGGGAGGCCGAGCGGCAGACCGCGGTGCTCCGCCGGCACGCCCTCGAGGACACCCTGACCGGGCTGGGCAACCGGCGCAGCGCCGAGCACCGGATGGACGACCTGCGGATCGACCGTGAGCCGGTGTCGCTGGCCGTGGTCGACGTCGACGGGTTCAAGTCGGTCAACGACCAGAACTCCCACCTGCACGGCGACGAGGTGCTGCGCCGGGTCGCCGAGCTGCTGCGCCAGCACAGCCGCACCGGCGACGAGGTGTTCCGCTGGGCCGGCGACGAGTTCGTCGTCGTCCTGCCCGACACCACCCAGGCCCAGGCCGTCGTCGCCATGGAGCGGCTGCGCACCGCCATCGCCGACGCCGACTGGGGCGACATGGACGTCCCGGTGCGGGTGACGGTGAGCATCGGCGTGGCCACCGCCGGCCCCGGCGGCGCGACCGGCCCGCGGTCGTGGCGCGAGCTGTTCGACAGCGCCGACCTGCACCTGTTCGGCGCCAAGAGCAGCGGCCGCAACCGGGTGCGCGCCGCCCTGGGCGGCACCCTGCCCCCGGCGCCGGTGGTGCGCCCGGCCGGGTCGATCGACGAGCTGGTGGCCGAGGTGCTCAGCACCTCGCCGCGCCGGCCGGGCTGGGCCTTCGAGGACGGCGAGGTCGCCTCGTGAGCGGCACCCCGCGCGGGGCGACCCGGTGAGCCTGCTGCGTCCTCGTGAGGCGGGTGAGGCAGGTGTGCGGCGGAGGCGTGGTCAGCCGACCCCGCAGCGTGACAGTTCCGCGGACAGCAGGCAGAGTGCCCTCGTGCCGCCGGGACCCCTGCACCAGCAGGTGAGCTCAGCACTGTCCAGTTGGCAGCTCGACGCCGCCGAGGCCCTGCTCCGCGAGGTCGACGGCGAGGCGACCGCCGCCGACCGGACCGCCGCCCCGCTGACCTCGCTGGCCCGCGCCTGGGCCGACACGCTTCGCGCCGAGCTGCTCGTGCGCCGGCTGCGGCTGGCCGGCTACTCGCTGCTGGGCGACCCCCTGGTCGACGGTGGCCCGGAGCAGGACGGCCCGCTGGACCTGCACGACGGCGCCGGCCCGGCCTCCGACGTCCCCGTCGACCGGGACACCCGCTCGGAGTCCGCGACGCACGCCGCGCTGGCCATCTCCCTCGTCCGCTCCGCCCGCGCCGCCTTCGACGCCCAGGACGACGACCTGCAGCGCGCCGCCGGCCTGGCCCGGCACGCGCGCATCGAGCTGCTGTCCCGCCGCGTCGACGCCGCCATGGACGAGGCGGTGGAGGCCGCGAGCCTGCTGGACCCCGGCCTGGCGCCCAGTCCGCTGCTGGTGCACACGCTGGGCTCGCTGGCCGCCGTCCTGGCCGACCTGGAGCTGATGCCGCTGGCGCTGGACTACCAGCGCCGTGCCGCCGACGTCGCCGCCGGCCTGGCGGGCCGCACGACCGGGGCCGACGACCCCGCCGACCGCGAGCTGCTCACCCGGCTGGCCGGGGAGACCGCCACCCGGCTGGCCGCGCTGTGCGCCGAGCTGGGCGAGGGCCTGCTCGAGGACGACCGCACCGAGGCCGCCGCCCCGCACTTCGCCGAGGCGCGCGACCTCGCCGTCCGGGCGCTGGCGCAGCTGCCGCCCACCGACGCCGGGGTGCTCGACGCCCAGGTGGTGCACGGCTGGGCGCTGGTCGGGCTGGGCGAGCACGCCGCAGCGGCGTCGCTGCTGTGCGCCGTCGTGCGGCGGGCCGCCGAGGACCGGGCGCTGCTGGCGTCGGCGGAGCTGGGGCTGGGCCGCGCCCTGCGCCGGGCCGGTGACCCGCGGGCCGCCGACGACCACCTGGCCGCCGCGCTGGCGCTGGCCACCGAGCACGGCCTGCCCCGGCTGCGCCGGGCCGCGCTGCGCGAGCTGTGCACGCTGCACGCCGACCTCGACGACGCCGCCCGGGCCCTGCCCTACCTGCAGGCCTACCTCGCCGACGAGCTGGACCGCGTCGACGAGCGGCGCACCCGCTGGGTGGAGCTGTTCGGCCGGCGCAAGAGCCTGCTGGAGACCGAGCGGGCCGCCGGGCAGCTGCGCCGGCAGGCCTACGAGGACCCGCTGACCCACCTGCCCAACCGCCGCTACGCCGAGGCCCGCCTCGACGGGCTGCTGTCGGCCGGGTCCGTGCCGGCGCTCGCGGTCGTCGACATCGACCGGTTTAAGGCGATCAACGACGCCGCGGGCCACCCCGGCGGGGACGCCGTGCTGCGTGCGGTCGGCCAGCTGCTGGTCGAGGGCTGCCGCGGCAACGACGAGGTCTGCCGCTGGGCCGGCGACGAGTTCGTCATCCTGCTGCCCGACACCACCGCCGAGCAGGCCGAGCGGGCGATGGAGCGCATCCGCCGCTCGATCGCCGGGCACGACTGGTCGGCGCTGGGCGTGAGCGTGCCGGTGCGGATCAGCGTCGGCATCGCCCAGGCCGCGCGCGGCGACGACCGGCGCACCCTGTTCGCCGCCGCCGACGGGGTGCTCTACGACGCCAAGCGGGCCGGCCGGGACCGCGTCGTCCGGCTGTCGGGGGTCACCCAGACCCGGGCCGCCGAGGACGCCGCGGCGACGATCGAGGGCATCGCGGGCACCGCCGTCGACACGCCGATCGCGGCTGCCTCGGCGGCGACCGCGACGCCTATGGTCGGCGACGTGACGGTCTCCCCGCGGTTCGACGGCCCCGACGAGCACGACGGCGACCCGGCCGACGCCGCCGGTGGCTTCGCCGCACTGCTGGTCGAGCCCCCCGAGGAGCCGCCCGCCGCGGCAGCCCCCAGCGACACGGCACCCACCGGGACCGAGCGCACCGACACGGACGCCTCGGCGCCCGTCGGTGAGGAGCCGGTCCGCACGCGCACCCCCCTCGACGAGCTCTTCGGCGGGCCGCTGCGCCGCCCCGCCGGGCGCCGGATCGGTCCGGCCGAGCCCGCCCCGGCCGCCGCCGAGCCGGTGCCCGCCGCCCCGGTGAGCACCCCGGTCACCCCGCCCGCCCCCGCGCCCACCGCGGTCCCCGCGGCCCGGGAGCCGGGGCTGCCCGCCGGTCCCGACGTCATCTGGGGCACCGGCCGCAGCACCGAGCAGGTCCTGGCCCTGGTGCGCGAGGCGCGCCGCGACCACCCCGACCACCCGGCGGTCGTCGTCCGGGCCAGTGCCGACACCCTCGTCGCCCTGGCCAGCGAGCACGACGCGTACACGACCATGGACGCCGCGGCGATGTCGGCCGCGGTGGGCCCGGTGCCCGAGCCGCGCGGCCGGGTCGCCGTGCTGTGCGCCAGCACCGGCGACACCCCGATCGCCGCCGAGGCCGCCTTCGTCGCCCGGGTGAGCGGCACCGAGGTCGTGCGGGTCGACGACGTCGGCGGCAGCCGGATCCGCCCGCTGCTGGCCGACCGCTCGCTGCTCACCGACGTCGACTGCCTGGTCGTCGTGGCGGGCCTGGACGCCGCGCTGGCCAGCGTGGTCAGCGGGCTGACCGAGGTGCCGGTCGTCGCCGTCCCCACCTCGACCGGCGCCGGGGCCTCCTTCGGCGGCTTCGGTGCACTGCTGACGATGCTCAACTCCGCCGCGCCCGGCGTCGTGGTCAGCAACATCGACAACGGCTGGTCGGCCGGCGTCTTCGCCGCCCGGATCGCCCGCCGCACCGCACGCTGAACCGTCGGCCCACCCGGGTCCGCTACCCTCCTCCTCGAGAAGGGGAGTAGCCCCCCGACCGCTGGTCGACATGCTGGCGCGTTCGCGCGCCCGGTCAGCGGGCCCGCACCCCGGTGCAGGTGGGCGAGACCTTCGGCCCTGCAGTCACCCCTCGGTGCTGCCGGTCGGAGGCCGTCTGCGCACTCGACCGGGAGCGCGCGCACAGAGAAGAGCTCCCCGTGGTCCTGTCGGTCGTGCTGGCCGCCTTCGTGTTGATCCTGCCCGTCGAGCTGCCGGACAAGACGCTCTTCGCCACCCTGGTGCTGGCCACCCGCTTCCCGCCGCTGCCGGTGTTCGTCGGCGTCGGCGCGGCGTTCGGCCTGCAGACCGCCATCGCGGTGACCGCCGGCAGCCTGCTGTCGCTGCTGCCCGGCGCGCTGGTCAGCGGGGTGGTCGCCGTGCTGTTCCTCGTTGGCGCCGCACTGCTGTGGCGCGAGGCGCGGTCCGGCGGCGAGGACGACGGCGAGGACGCCCAGCCGCGCGAGCGCACCTCCTTCGTGCGGGCGGCGGCGATCTCCTTCGGCATCCTCTTCGCCGCCGAGTGGGGCGACCTGTCCCAGCTGGCCACCGCCGGGCTGGCCGCGCGCTACGCCGAGCCGGTGTCGGTCTTCGTCGGTTCCTGGGCGGCGCTGCTGGTCATCTCCGCGCTGGCGGCCTTCCTGGGGCGCAAGCTGGCCGACCGGCTGCCCCTCGCGCTGCTGCACCGGGTCGCCGCGGGGCTGTTCGTGGTGTTCGCTGCGGTCGCAGTGGTGGAGACCGTCCGCGCACTGACGAGCTGACCGGACACGACGCGAGAGGACCCCGATGGACAGCGACGACGCGGTGCGGATGCTGGTCGCCGCGCACGCCCGGCAGGACCGGCGGCGCTACGTGCGCGTGCACGCCCGGCTGCACCCCGGCGAGCCGCTGCCGCCCGAACCCCGGCGCACCCGCGAGGTCGAGGTCTTCGGCCGGGTGTTCCGGGAGTGGATGCGGTTGCGCACCTCCGCGGAGCGGGCGGTCACCGCGGCCACCGTGGTCGCGGCCGAGGACGCGGCGTTCACCCAGGCCCGGTCCCTGCCCGACTGAGGCCGGCCCGGTCGCGGCACGGCCCTCGTCGGGGTCAGCCCCTCCGCCGCTGCTCAAGCACCCGCGCCGCCCTGCCGACATGGGGTGGGAACGGCCGGGACCGGCCGCGGCGAGGGGAGAGGCCATGGACACCATCCGGCTCGAGGAGCAGCAGGACGTGCTGGTGCAGACGGCTGCGGTCGTCGCCGCCCAGCACCAGTTCGCGCAGCGGCTGCGGCAGCGGACGGTGCCCGACCCGCTCACCGGCCTCCCGGTGCGCAGCCTGCTCATCGACCGCCTCGAGCTCGCGCTGGCCGCGGCCGGCACGGACACCGGCCTGCTGGGCGTGCTGTCCTGCGACCTCGACGGCATCACCGCCCTGGAGGACGTGCACGGCCGCGCCGTCGCCGACGCCGCCCGCGCCGAGGCCGCCGGCCGGCTGGTCACCGCCGTGCGCCAGGGGGACGTCGTCGCCCGGGTCAGCGCGCAGACCTTCGTCCTGCTCTGCCCCGCCATCACCGACGCCGCCGACGCGCACGGCATCGCGCGCCGGATCACCACCGCCTTCGACGAGCCGCTGCACCCCCGCGCCGGCCTCGCACACCGCGTCCGGCTGAGCGTGGGGGTCGCCCTGTCCGGGCGCGCCTCGACCGCCGAGTCGCTCATCGCCGCAGCCGACGAGGCGATGACCCGGGTCCGTCAGGAGCGCCAGGGCACCGGCCGCCACGGCTGAACGGAGTGGGTACGTCGGCCTGACGTCGACGGACCCACTCCGTTGTCCCGCCGCGCGTGCTAGCGGTGGGGGGTCCTCCCTCAGGTCAGGGTCGGGATCCAGCCGGCCAGTGCACGGCCCAGGTCGTCGGGCGCGTCCTCGGCGACCAGCCGCCCGGCCGGCAGCGTGACCTCGGTCAGCGCCGGCCAGCGCTTGACCACCCGGCGCATCCGGTAGCTGCGCGGCGCGGCGGGCTCCGTGTCGACGAACAGCTTGGGCACCTCGCTGTGCGCCATCCACTGCCCGGCCTTGTCGACGATGTCGTGCACGTCCGGCGGCGAGTGGTCGATCGGCAGCTGCCGGGTCCACTCCAGGGTGGGCCAGCGGTCGGCCGGCTCGCGGTAGGGCTGCCGGTAGCGGTCGAGTTCCTCGGCCGTGAGCCCGCGCCGCACCGACGCCGGCAGCAGCTCCTCCACCACCGGGTCCTCCTCCAGCCCGTGCCGCTCGCCGTCGCGCCCGCGCAGCCGCTGGTACACCAGCTTCGTGTCGTCGGGGACGTCGGCCCAGATGACCGGCTGCACCACCGGCTCCATGAACGCGATGCCCCGCACGGCGCCGGGGTTCTTGCGCGCCCAGTCGAAGGCCAGCGCCGACCCCCACTCCGAGCCGACGAGGGTGACCCGGTGGGTGGCCTCGATCTTCTCCAGGAACTGCGCCAGCACCCGGGCGTGCCGGTCGAACGAGTAGCTGCCCGGCCCCGGGTGCGGCAGCTTGCTGGACTCGCCCATGCCGATCAGGTCGACCGCGATGCACCGGCCCAGCTGCCGCACGTACGGGACGACGTTGCGCCACAGGTGGGACG
The DNA here is from genome assembly GCF_019112525.1 of Modestobacter sp. L9-4. Lineage (NCBI taxonomy): Bacteria > Bacillati > Actinomycetota > Actinomycetes > Geodermatophilales > Geodermatophilaceae > Modestobacter > Modestobacter sp. L9-4. The sequence goes on along the minus strand of NZ_CP077800.1, from coordinate 2,482,519 downwards.
AGGTCGGGTTGCCGTGCAGGAAGACGATCGGGTCGCCCTGCCCGACCTCGTAATAGGCCAGCTCCAGCTCCGCGTCGTCCTCCCGCCCCAGGCGCACCCGCGACCGGGGGAAGGGGTCGTCGACGGGGACGGGGAGGAGGTCGGTCATGCCCGGGTGGTGCCCCGTCGTCCCGCGGTCCGAAACCGCCCCCTTGACCCTGACCCGGCGTCAGGCTGTTGCCTGGTCGGCGTCAGAGAGGCGGGGCGATGAGCTGGACGGTGGGCGAACTGGCCAGGCTGGCCGGGGTCACGGTGCGCACGCTGCACCACTACGACCGCATCGGGCTGCTGCAGCCCGGCGCGCGGACGGCGGCGGGCTACCGCAGCTACGACGTCCACGACCTGGACCGGCTGCACCAGGTGCTCGTGTACCGCGGGCTCGGGTTCCCCCTCGAGGAGGTCGCGACCCTGCTGGACGACCCCGACGCCGACCCCGCGGAGCACCTGCGCCGGCAGCACCGGCTGCTGCGGGAACGGCTCGAGGCCACCTCGGCGATGGTCGCGGCCGTCGAGAAGGAGATGGAGGCACGGCAGATGGGGATCTCCCTGACCCCGGAGGAACGGTTCGCGGTGTTCGGCGACCGGCTCCCGGAGGAGCACGCCGCCGAGGCCGAGGAGCGGTGGGGCGAGACCGAGGCGTGGGCGCAGTCCCGGCGCCGGACGGCGGCGATGACGAAGGCGGACTGGCTGCAGGTCCAGGCCGAGACCGACGACGTCGAGGGCCGGTTCGCCGCGGCACTGGCCGCCGGGACGCCCGCGGACGCCCCCGGCCCGATGGACCTCGCCGAGGAGCACCGGCAGCACATCAGCCGGTGGTTCTACGACTGCTCGCCCGAGGTGCACGCCGGACTGGGGCGGATGTACGTCGAGGACGAGCGCTTCACCGCCCACTACGACCAGCGCGCCCCCGGCCTGGCGCAGTACGTGAGCACCGCCGTCCAGGCCAACGCCGCCCGCCAGGGCGGCTGACGCGCGAGTGCTGCGATCTCGTGGTCTCCCGGCACCGGAGGCCACGAGATCGCAGACCTCACGGGACGGCGACGCCCCGGGAGGGCAGGCGGCCTGCGCCCAGAGCGGAATGCGGACGACCGTGGACCGTGACGCGGCTAGGTTCCCTCCTCGTGAGCCGCCTCGCCGACGTCGTCGTCCCGCCCCGGCTGGGGCGGAGCTTCCGGTGGCTGCTCGCCTCGTCCTGGACCTCGAACCTCGGCGACGGGGTCGCGCTGGCGGCCGGGCCGCTGCTGGTCGCCTCGCTCACCCGCGACGCGTTCCTGGTCGCGCTGGCCGCGACCGTGCAGTGGCTGCCGCCGTTGCTGTTCTCCCTGGTCGCCGGTGCGCTCACCGACCGGCTGGACCGCCGGCTGATCGTCGTCACCGTCGACGTCGCACGCACCGCGGTGCTGGCCGTGCTCACCCTGGCCGTGGCCACCGACCGGGTGTCGATCGTCGCGGTGCTGGCCGCGCTGTTCGTGCTGGCCACCGCCGAGGTGTTCGCCGACAACAGCTCGCAGACGCTGGTGGCCGTGCTGGTGGCGCGCGAGGACCTGGCCGTCGCCAACTCCCGGCTGCAGACCGGCTTCATCACCGTCAACCAGCTCGCCGGGCCGCCGCTGGGCGCGGCGCTGTTCACCGCCGGCGCGGCCTGGGCGCTGGGCGCGCAGGCGGTGCTCATCGGGCTGGGGGCGGTGCTGGTCGCCCGCGTCGTCCTGCCCGCCCGGGAGCCCGCCGCCGGACCACCGCGGGCGCTGCGGCACGACATCGTCGAGGGGCTGCGCTGGGCGGTGGCGCACCCCGCCGTGCGCACGCTGGTGCTGACCATCGCCATCTTCAACGTCACCTTCGGCGCGGCCTGGTCGGTGCTCGTGCTCTACGCCACCGAGCGGCTGGGGCTGGGCGAGATCGGGTTCGGGCTGGTCACCACCGTCGGCGCGCTCGGGGGCCTGGCCGGCGGGCTCGTCTACGGCGCGATCACCCGCCGGGTCAGCCTCAGCGGCCTCATGCGGATCGGCCTGGTCATCGAGACGCTCACCCACCTGGCGCTGGCGCTGACGACCAGCCCGTGGGTCGCGCTGCCGGTCTTCTTCGTCTTCGGCGCGCACGCCTTCGTCTGGGGGACGACGTCGGTGGCCGTGCGGCAACGCGCCGTCCCGCTGGCGCTGCAGGGGCGGGTGGGCAGCGTCAACCAGGTCGGTGTCTACGGCGGGCTGGTGGTCGGCTCGGCCATCGGCGGCGTGCTCGCCCAGCACGCCGGGGTGACCGCGCCGTTCTGGTTCGCCTTCGCCGGGTCGGCGGTGTTCGTGGTGCTCATCTGGCGCTCGCTGCGGCACATCGCGCACACCGACGAGGCCCCGGTGCCGGCCACCGCCTGATCCGCGGGCGTCTTGCCGGGACGGCGGGCGGGCGGGACGCTGGGGCATGACGTACGACCGGGAGCTCGCCGACCGGCTGCGGGCCGAGCTGGCCGCCGACCCGCGGGTCAGCGAGCAGGCGATGTTCGGCGGGCTGGCGTTCCTGGTCGAGGGCGCCCTGGTGGTCGCCGCCAGTGGCCGGGGCGGGCTGATGGTGCGCTGCGACCCCGCACGCACCGAGGAGATGGTCGCGGCCGACGGGGTGGAACGGATGGTCATGCGCGGCCGCGAGCTCGACGGCTGGCTGCGGGTGGCCGCCGAGGTGGTGGACGACGACGCGGCGTTGCGGCACTGGGTCGCCGTCGGCCAGTCCGCCACCGCGGCCCTCCAGGACCGCTGACCCCGCCGCCCGGCCGCGCCACGACCGCCGCCTGGGCGCTCGGCCGCCGACTGTGTGCGCCTCGGCTGCCGAGTGGGCGCTCAGCGGGCTGCCGAGGCCCCGCCGACCCGCTGAGCGCACAGTCGCCACGCGCCGCGTCGGGACGACGGCGCGCCCTCGGCGTCAGACGCGGATGAGCAGCTCGCCGTGCAGCATGCCCAGCCAGCCGTCGTCGGACGCCGCCCACTCCAGCCAGGCCACGGCGAGCTCCTGCAGCTCGGCCGGCGTGGCCAGCCCGGCGGCCACCGCCTGCTCGGCGAAGGCCGACGCGGTGGCCCGGCCGGCCCAGGAGCTCCCCCACCACTCCCGCTCGGCCGGCGAGGCGTAGCACCAGGCGCCCGTGGTGGCCGTGACGTCGCGCAGCCCCGCGGCGTGCGCCCAGGACAGCAGCCGCCGGCCCGCGTCGGGTTCGGCGCCGTTGTGCCGGGCGACGGAGGAGTAGAGCTGCAGCCAGCGGTCCAGCCCCGGGTTGGCGGGGTGCCAGGTGGTGGCGGCGTAGTCGACGTCCCGCACCGCGACCAGCCCCCCGGGCCGGCAGACCCGCGCCATCTCCCGCAGGGCCGCGACCGGGTCGGTGAGGTGCTGCAGCACCTGGTGGGCGTGCACGACGTCGAAGGAGGCGTCGGCGTGCTCGAGCCGGTAGGCGTCGCCGACGGTGAACTCGACGGCGACGTCCTGCTGCGCGGCGAGTGCCCGTGCCTCGTCCAGTGGTGCGGCCGAGGCGTCCAGGCCCACGACCCGGCCCGGGGCGACCCGGGCGGCCAGGTCGACGGTGATCGTGCCGGGGCCGCAGCCGACGTCCAGGACGTCGAGGCCCGGCCGCAGGTGCGGCGCGAGGTACGCCGCCGAGTTCTCCACCGTGCGCCAGCGGTGCGACTGCAGCACCGCGTCGGCGTGCCCGTGCGTGTAGGTGTCCACGACGCCACCCTGGCGCGTCATCTCGCAGATTGGAACAGCCTTCCCATCCAGCGGGACGCCGTCCGAGCGACCTCCCGGACCGGGGGCCCGTGCACCGGCAGACTGAGGGCGTGGCCGACCGACCCGAACCGACCGACCAGGGCACGGGACCGACCGACGGCCGGGCCGCCACCGGGGCCGGGCAGGAGGGCACGGCCGAGGGCCGGGGGCCCACCTCCGACGCCGACCTCGCGGGCGCGCTGCCCAAGGCCGCGCGCCGGCACCTGGCCCGCGAGCTCGACTGGACGCCGCGGTCCACCCCGCCGGTCCCGCTGGAGCAGGTGCAGCTGTCGGCCTCCCGCCTCGCCCCGGCCGCCCGCGTGCACCTGGTCGCGCTGCTGGGGGCCGAGCACGTGGCCGACGACCGGGCGACCCGGCTGGCCCACACCGGCGGGCGCAGCTACCTGGACCTGCTGCGGCGCCGCGTCGGCGACGCCTCCGACGCCCCGGACGTCGTCGTCTCCCCCGCCGACACCGCGCAGGTCGCGGCGCTGCTGCACACCTGCAGCCAGCTCGGCGTGGTCGTCGTCCCGTACGGCGGCGGCGGCAGCGGGGTCGGCGGACTGGCCGGCACCGACGCCGACGACCGGCCCGTGGTCGCGGTCGACCTGCACCGGATGGCCGACGTGTCCGCGATCGACGCCCCCTCCTCCCTGGTCACCGTCGGCCCCGGGCTGCACTGCTCGGCGCTGGAGACCCGCCTGGCCACCGACGGGCTGACCCTCGGCGCCGCACCGGAGGGCTGGGGCCTGGCCACGGTGGGCGGCTGCGCGGCGAGCCGGTCGGCTGCCGGGCACGGCCACTTCGCCGACCTCGTCACCGGGCTGACCCTGGCCACCCCGACCGGCGTGCTGACCCTCGGCACGGTGGCCGGGGGCGCGGCAGGGCCGGATCTGCTCGGGCTCGCACTGGGCTCGGAGGGGACGCTCGGGGTGGTCACCGAGCTGCAGCTGCGGGTCCGCCCGGCACCGCGGCGCACCGAGCACGAGGGCTGGTCGTTCCGCAGCTGGGCCGCCGGGGTGGCCGCCGTCGCGCGCCTGGCCCGCCACGACCTGCTGCCCGACGTCGTCCGGCTGGCCGACCCGGCCGGCACCCGCGCCACCCTGCTGCAGGGGCGCGGTCCCGGCGCCCGGGCGCTGCGGACCCGGATGCGCGGGGAGTCCTGCCTGCTCGTCGTGGGCTGGTCGGGGCAGCCGACGATCGTCGCCGCCCGGCGGGCCGCGGCCGCCACGGTGCTGCGCGAGAGCGGGGCGACCCGACAGGGCACCCGCTCCGCAGCGGCCTGGCTGCGGGCGCGGGGCGCCGCCCCCGAGCTGCGCGACCGGCTGATGGACGCCGGGCTGCTGGTCGCCGAGCTCGACACCGCCGCCACCTGGACCCGGCTGCCGGCGGTCGCCGAGGCCGCCCGCCGGGCCCTGGTCGACCAGCTCTCGGCGTCGGGCCGGCGGCCGATGGTGCTGACCACGCTGTCCTCCCCCACCGCCACCGGGGCCGCGCTCGAGCTGACGGTGCTGGCCGACCGGGACGACGACCTGCCGCTGCAGCAGTGGCTGCTGGCCAAGCGCGCGGCGACCGACGCGGTGCTGGCCGCCGGCGGCACGCTCACCCACCACTCCGGGGTCGGCGCGGACCACCGGCCGTGGCTCACCGCGGCGGTCGGCGCCCCCGGGGTGGAGGTGCTCCGGGCGGTCAAGCGGCAGCTGGACCCGGCCGGGATCTGCCACCCCGGGGTGCTGCTGCCCGACTGAACGCGTTTGAGCAGCTCAGCAGGGGTACCGCAGTCCCATGACCGCCGGCGCACACCCTGCCGACGGGGCGGCCGCCGGTGAGGTCCGCTGGACCGAGGACGCCACCGGCCCGCTGCTGACCTTCACCGGGCGGATCGACCGCGAGACGGTGCGCCGCTTCCGGCTGCTCGTCCCGCCGGCGTCCTGGCCGGCGCGCGCCGACCTGTCCGCGGTGACCGCCCTGGACGTCGCGGGGCTGGAGCTGCTGGTGCACCTGGCCCGCAAGCCGGCCCGCACCGGGTCCCGGCTGCAGCTGCTCCACGTGCCTGAGCACCTGCGCCCGGCGCTCCAGCGGGCCGGCCTGTCCCAGCTGCTCGCCCGGCCGGACGCCACGCCGCACTGACGGCTCGTCCCCGGGCGGCGCCCACCGGCGCGGTCAGCGGGAGGCGGTCGCCGGCTGCTCGAAGTCGACCGACCGGCCCAGCGCGGCCCACGGCGCGATCGACTCCCGCAGCCCGTCGAGGACGCCGGGGAACAGCTCCACCGCGTCACTGCCCACGGGCAGGTGCAGCGGGGGCTCGGCCATGGCGGCGACGTCGAGGACGACCCGGGCGACCCGGTGCGGGTCGATCGGGGCCTGCTCCTGGGCACCCCGCAGCCACCCGCCGAGCGCGCCGACGGTGGCCTCGTACTCCGGCGCGACCGCCGGCACCTGCATCGACGACCCGGCCCAGTTCGTGCGCATGAGACCGGCCTCGAGGACGGTCACCCGGACGCCCAGCGGCCCGACCTCCTGGGCCAGGGCGGCCGAGAAGCCCTCGACGGCCATCTTGGCCGCCTGGTAGGACGCCAGTCCGGGACTGGCCACCCAGCCGCCGACCGAGCCGACCTGGACGACGTGGCCGGACCCCTGGGCGCGGAGGACGGGCAGCACCGCCTTGGTGACGTGCACGGTGCCGAAGAAGACGGTCTCCACCTGGCGGCGGACCTCGGCCAGGTCGGTCTCTTCGACCGGCGCCAGCGTGGCGTACCCGGCGTTGTTGACCACCACGTCGATCCGGTCGAACGCCGCGACCGCCGCGTCGACCGCCGCCTGGACGGCTGCGGGGTCGGTGACGTCGAGCTCGACGGCGAGCACCTGCCCCCCGTGCCGTCCGACGAGGTCGGCCAGCGACGCCACGTCCCGGGCCGTGGCCACCACCCGGTGTCCCGCAGCGAGCGCCTCCTCGACGAGGGCCCGCCCCAGCCCCCGGGAACTGCCGGTCACGAACCAGACCTGCGGTGCATCGGTCATCTCACGCCTCCTGTCGTCGGCGACACGGTGCCGCCGACACCTAGCGCAACACGCTTGCGTTGACAACGCAACGGACGTGCGCTGTGAGTTCCTATGCTGGTCGCGTGACGGGCGGGCACGAGTTCCAGCGGGCACGCTCGCCGCAGCACAAGGAGCGGCGCGCCGTCGACCTCCTGGCCGCCGCCCGCACGCTGGCCAGCACGCACGGCGCCCGCACCGTGACCCTGACGGCCATCGCGACCGGTGCCGGGATGCACGTCTCCGGCGTCCGCCGGTACTTCGACTCCCGCGAGGACATCCTGCTGGCGCTCGCCGCCGAGCAGTACGAGGAGTGGGCCGAGGCGGTCACCGGCGCGCTCGAGCTCGACACCGACGGCACCCCCGGGTCGGTCGCGGGCGTGCTCGCCGCGTCGCTCGCCGACCGCCCGCTGCTGTGTGACCTGCAGGCCCACGTGCCGCTGTCGCTGGAACGGGAGTCCTCCCCGGAGTCGGTCCGCGCCTTCAAGCTCACCGCGCTGACGGTGACCGGCCGGATGGCGGCGCGGATCAGCGCGGTGCTCCCGTCGCTGTCACCGGCGGCGGCCCTCGAGCTCGTGGGCGGGACGGTCATGATCGCCGCCCCGCTGTGGCAGATGGCCCACCCCAGCCCCGCGGCCGAGCGGGTCTACGCCGAGGACCCCCGGCTCGACGGCGCCGTGCTCGACTTCGTCCCCTGGCTCACCCGCCTGGTGACGGCGCTGGCGACCGGCCTGGCCACCGCTGGCTGACCCGTGGCGGCCGCCTCGGCGGACGACCGGTCGGGTGGCGCGGCCGGACCGTCGCCGGAGCGGCTCAGCCCCGCGGCGGGCGGCGGACGGCGGGCAGTCGCGGCGCCAGCTGACGGGTCACCCAGCCGCCTGCGAGCGCGGCGACCACGATCACCGCGACGAAGCCCAGCGAGCTGATCGTCTCCACCCCGACGGCGGACAGCACGACCAGCACCACCGCGGCCAGGACGAGCGAGATGCCCGCGGCCAGCAGGACCAGCAGCCAGCGCGGCGGGCCGGCCGGGGCGTCGGGACGGCGGGGGGTCGTCGGGCTCACCGCGGTAGTGGACCACGCCCGGGCACCCCGCCCGTGCCGCCGGCGGGCGGGACCGGCGCCGACGTCACCCGGCCGGATGACTCCCCGGGCACCGGCGGCCGCGTCGCGCCGGAACCGGGCCGGTTCCGGCCCCGGTCGTGCTAGAACGGCGCCACCGGCATCGAAACCCAGGGCACGACCTCGGGTGGACCACCAGCTGACCGCGGCGGCGGCCCGATGCCTCGACACCGGGAGACCCGACGTGACCCAGCCGCCACCGGCCGGCCCCACCCCGCCCCCCGGCCCCGGCTGGTCGGGCGCCGACGAGATCCACGACGGGCTGCCGTCGGCACCGGCCGAGCCGGGCGCCACCGGCGGGCGCCGTCTCCGCCGCGGCCTGCTCGTGGCCGGGGCCACCGCGGGTGTCCTCGTGATCGGTGGGACCGGCTACGCCGTCGCGTCCTACGTCTCCGGGGGTGGCGCGCAGCCCGAGGAGGCGCTGCCGGCCGACACCCTCGCCTTCGTCAAGGTCGACCTCGACCCCGCGGCCGGCCAGAAGATGGCCGTGTCGTCGCTGATGAAGAAGTTCCCGTCCCTGACCCAGGGCGGGGACGACGGCGACCTCAAGAGCACGCTGATCACCCCGCTGCTGGCCGACAACGACTGGGGCCTGACCTACGACCGGGACGTCGAGCCGTGGCTGGGCAACCGGATGGCCGTGGCCGCAGTCCCGGACCCGGGCTCGGAGGCCGGCGTGGCACCCGTCGTCGTCCTGGCCGTGACCGACGAGGACGAGATGACGAAGCGGCTCGGCGCCGTGACCGACGCCGACTTCGCCTTCGCGGTGCGCGACGACTTCGTGCTGCTCGGCCAGACCCAGGAGCTCGTCGACCGCCTCGCCGCCTCGAGCAGCACGCTGGACTCCGACGCCGACTACGACGCCGACCGCGACGCGCTCGACGGTGACCAGGTCGCCGTCGCGTGGGCCGACCTCGCCGGCCTGCAGGGCGTCGTCCCGATGGCCCAGCAGACCCTCGGCGACGAGAAGCTGAGCGGGCGGGTGGTGCTCGGCGTCCACGCCGAGGACGACGCGCTCGAGGTGACCGGCCTGGCCCGCGGCACGGCGCCGACGGCGGCGTCGGCGGCCGGCGGGCCCACCGCGCTCGTCACCGCCCTGCCCGCGGACTCGGTCGCCGCCCTGTCGGTCAGCGGTCTCGGGGAGTCGCTCACCAGCTCCTGGGGCCAGTTGGAGGACTCCGGCGCCCTGGCGGAGTTCCAGGACCAGATCGACGCGCTGGGCCTCGACCTGCCCGACGACCTGGGGGCGGTCCTGGGCAGCGACCTGGCCGTGGCCGTCTCCGGTGACCTGTCTGCTCCCTCCTTCGGCGCCCGGGTCCGCACCGACGACCCGCAGCGGGCCACCGACGTCCTGGACAGCCTGCTCGCCGACGCCGACCTCCCGGTCGGGGTGCTCCCGCTGGACGACGGCTACGTGCTGGCCAGCGACCAGGAGCTCGCCGACGCGCTGTCCGCCGACGGCGGGCTCGGGGACACCGCGTCGTTCCGCGCCGCCGTCCCCGACCTCGACGACGCCCGGGCCGTGGGCTTCGTCGACCTGGGCAGGGTCATCGACCAGGTGATCGCGCAGGGCGGGGACGACGCCACCCAGGCGCAGGACTACGCGGCCCTGGGCGCCGTCGGGTTCAGCGCCTCCACCGCCGACGACGGCGGCCGGTTCGTCCTGCGGGTCACCACCCGCTGACGCCTGCGGCCGGACGGGCCCCGTGCCCGCCCGGCCGCCCGGCCGGGTGACCCGGGCTGGCCCCGGTGATCGTGATCGGCGAGGCTCGACCGCATGACCGCCGCGAGCCAGACCTCCGCTCCCGTGGGCGTGCGCAGTGAGGTGGGCCGGCTGCGCACCGTGCTGCTGCACCGCCCCGGGGACGAGCTGCGGCGGCTGACCCCGCGCAACAACGACCAGCTGCTCTTCGACGGCGTGCCGTGGGTCGACCGCGCCCAGGAGGAGCACGACGCCTTCGCCGCGGCGCTCACCGACCGCGGCGTCGAGGTGCTGCACCTGGACCGGCTGCTCGCCGAGGTGATGTCGTTGCCGACCGCCCGCGCCGAGGTGATCGCCGCCGCCGTCGACGACCCGCGGCTGGGCGCGACGCTGCGGCACGCCACGACCGCGCACCTCGACGGCCTGGCACCCGAGGACCTGGCCCGGGCCCTGATCGTGGGGGTGGCCCACGACGAGCTGCGCGGTGGCCGCGGGCTCGCCTACCAGCTGATGGCTCGCGGGGAGTTCGTCGTCCCGCCGCTGCCCAACCTGATGTTCACCCGCGACTCCTCGGTGTGGGTGGGCGACCAGGTCGCGGTCACCTCGCTGGCGATGCCGGCCCGGGACCGGGAGAGCGCGCTCACCGCGGCGCTGTACACCCACCACCCGCGCTTCGCCGGGGTCGAGCAGCTCTACGGCGCGCACCTGGAGCACCTGGAGGGCGGCGACGTCCTGCTGCTGGCCCACGGTGTGCTGGCCGTCGGCGTCGGCGAGCGGACGACGGCCGGCGGTGCGGAGCGGCTGGCCCGGCGGGTGTTCGCCCGCGGGCTGGCGCACACCGTGCTCGTCGTCCCGATCGCCCAGGAGCGGGCCACCATGCACCTGGACACCATCGCCACGATGGTCGACGTCGACGCGCTGGTCATGTACCCCGCGGTGGCCGACCACCTGCAGGCGTGGACGGTGACCGCCGGCGAGCAGCTGCCCGACGACGCCGACACCACGGAGCTCTCCGTCACGGGCCCGCAGCCGTTCCTGATCGCGGCCGCCGCGGCCATGCGGATCGACCGGCTCCGGCTGATCGACACCGGGCTGGACCCGGTGACCGCCGAGCGCGAGCAGTGGGACGACGGCAACAACACCCTCGCCCTGGCGCCGCGGCTGGCGGTGGCCTACGAGCGCAACACCGTCACCAACGCCGCGCTGGAAGCTGCGGGCATCGAGGTGCTGGCGATCGCCGGGTCGGAGCTGGGCAGCGGCCGGGGCGGCCCGCGGTGCATGTCCTGCCCGGTGCTGCGGGAGCCGCTGCCGGCCTGACCGGCGGGCCGGTCAGGCCGCCTGCTGCTGCCCGTCCGCAGCCGCCGCCGGGCGCCGACCGTCCGAGGCGACAGCCTGGCCCCCCGCGGAGGCGACCGCGTCGCCCGGCCACGGGCCGGTGCGGGTCACCGCTGCGGGTGCCGCGCCGTCCGAGGCCGGGCGCCACCGCGCCGGCCACGCCGTGCCCGTGGGCCGCGGCCCGGTGCGCGCCGACCGGCCGCGGAACGCCAGGGCGCTGACCAGGACGGCGCCGGCGACCAGCAGCAGGTGCCCGGTGGCCCGGCCCTCGTGCACGTGGCCCGAGCCCAGGTCGCGCACGGTGACCCAGCTGAGCAGCACGGTGAACGACAGCAGGAACGGCAGCGAGCCCGGGGCGAGCCGGGGCAGCGCGGCGACGCCGAGGAAGCAGACGGCCAGGCCGAGGTTCCACGCACCGGTCTCGTGCGAGACGTGCACCGAGCCGGACATGTCCATCGCCCCGGTGAGCGCCGGCCACCCGACGGCGAGCTGCCCCACGCCGACGAGGAGCAGGGCCGCCCGCAGCGCCATGCCGGTCACGCGGCCGCGGCGGCCCACCGCCCGGCCGCCCTCGGGCAGCCGGGCCAGGACCGCGGCCGTGACGTCGGGCACTGCGGTCGCCGGGGCCAGCCGGGCCCGCCGGGTCACCTCGGCGGCGGCGTCGGCCCAGTTCCGGCAGGCCGGGCAGCCGGCGAGGTGGGCGTCGAGCCGCTCCTGGGGCATCCCGAGCGGCTCGCCGTCCAGACCGGCCGAGACGGCCTCTCGAAACGAAGCACAGTGCACGCTGGCATAGTCGCCCATGACAGGTGATGAGTTCCCGGGAGGCACCACGTGGGGCAGCTGGAGGACCTGGCGGCCCGTGCTGCCCAGGGCGACCCTGCCGCGCAGGCGGCGCTGATCCGGGAGACCCAGGTCGACGTGTGGCGGCTGTGCGCCCACCTGGCCGACCGGCAGGTCGCCGAGGACCTCGTCCAGGAGACCTACCTGCGGGCGCTGCCGGCGCTGGTCCGGTTCGAGGGCCGCTCGTCGCTGCGCACCTGGCTGCTGTCGATCGCCCGCCGCGTGTGCGCCGACCACCTGCGCAGCCGCAAGCGGCGCGGGCTGGTGCTCGTGGCCGACGACACCGACCTGGCCGCACTGGAGCGGGACACGCCTGCCGACGAGGTGGGCGGCACGGTCGCGGCCCAGGACGTGCTGGACCGGCTGGACCCCGAGCGCCGCGAGGCGTTCGTGCTCACCCAGCTGATCGGGCTCCCCTACGCCGAGGCGGCCGAGGTGGTGGGCTGCCCGATCGGCACCATCCGCTCCCGCGTCGCGCGCGCCCGCGCCGACCTGGTCGAGGCCCTGCAGGCCGCCGAGCACCCCCGCAGCCGCCGTCCGTCCTGAGGCGGAGCCGGCCGCTGAGTGGAGTCCCAGGCTCGGGAACTGATGCGCTGGGACTCCATCACGCGCCGACCGGAGTGGACCCGCCGCGGTGACCGCGGCGGACCCACTCCACCTCAGGGGTTCTGGGCGGCCAGCCGGCGCAGGCGCTCGTTGTAGGCGACCAGCGCCGGGTCGTCGCCGCTCTCGCCGCGGGCGATGGCGCGGTCGCGCTCGCGGTCCACGGCCTTGTTCGACCGCTCCTCCGACTTGGCCCACTGGAAGAACACGACCGCCAGCACCAGCACGGTCGGGAACTCACCGAAGGACCAGGCGATGCCGCCGGCCGAGCCCTGGTCGAACATCGGGTTCACGTCCCAGGACGCCGGCACCTCGGCGAAGCTCTTCAGCAGCTCGGTGTTGGTCATCATCACGGTGACGCCGAAGAAGGCGTGGAACGGGGCCGGCAGCAGCAGCTCGAGCATCCGGGCGCCGTGGCCCGAGCGGCGCGGCCACGGGTCGATGGCCATGATCGGACCGAAGAACAGCATCCCGGTGGTCAGGAAGTGCAGCAGCATGAAGGTGTGGCCCGGTGTCGTCGACATCAGGTCGTCGAAGATCGGGGTGAAGTAGACGCCGTAGAGGCTGGCGATGAACAGCGGCACGGTGAAGAACGGGGAGGAGACGAGCTGCCCCAGCCGGCTGTGCAGGGCGGTGAGCAGCAGCCGGCGCGGCATGCCGGCGGTGCCCTGGCTGGTCGGCAGCGCGCGCAGCGCCAGGGTGACCGGAGCGCCGAGCAGCAGCAGGATCGGCGTGATCATCGTCAGGATCATGTGCTGGACCATGTGCACGCTGAACAGGGCCATGCCATAGGTCTGCAGGCCGCTGGCGGTGACCCAGAACAGGCTCGCGGCACCTGCCAGGAACGAGACGGTGCGCGTGGGCGCCCACCGGACACCGCGCTGGTGCAGCCGGACCAGGCCCGCGACGTAGGCCGCGGCCAGCAGGACGGCGAGCCAGGCGATCGGTGAGGCGTGGGCCAGGTCCAGCGAGATCACCCGGCCCAGGGTCGGGCCGAGCTCGGGGACGTACATGTGTCCCATGCCGCCCATGCCGCCCATGTCGTGCTCCGGCACCGTCGTCCTCCTCAGTCCAGGCGTACCGCCCCCACGGTAGGCCGGTCGCCTGGGCGGCGTCCGGCACCCGTGCAGTCGTCTGCGGCGGGCCCCCGGTTCCCCGGGCGGCGCACCGGCAGCCGCGTGACGGACCCCTCACCCCCGACCGCGGTGGTCCCGCGCAGGGGCCCGGCCGGGGGTGAGGGGGACGTCAGCGGAGGGTGACCTGCCGGGAGAGCAGACCGGCGCGGGCGCGGCGCTCGTCGGTGGTCAGCGGCTCGGTCACGGCCAGCGCGTCGGTCAGCCGGGCGTGCAGCTCGGCCGACGGGCCGGCCCAGTCGGCGCCGGGGGTCTCCGCCGGGACGTCCCACACCGGGACGACGAGACCCAGCGCGCGGAAGGCGCCGGCGTAACGGGTGCCCTCGCCGAGGGTGAGCTGCTCGGCGGCCGACAGCCGGGCCAGCGCGTCCAGCAGCGCCTCCTCCGGCTCCGGGCGGGCCCACCGCACGTGCGCACGGTCGGTGCTCGGGCGGCACCAGTAGGCAGCCTCCAGCCCGGCGAGCCGCACGGTCGGCATGACCATCTCGTTGGCCTGCTCGAGCCCGGCCCGGGTGGCGGCGTCGAGCTCGGCGCCCTCCAGCCAGAAGCCGAAGTCGTCGTGCACGGTGACCTCGAACGGCGCGGAGAGGTCGAGCAGCTCCTGCAGCCGCGGGCCGGCCGAACCCGCGCCGCCGACCGGGCCCGGGTCGACCGGTGCGCCGGCGGGGGCCTGCAGGGCGGCGGCCAGCGCGGTCCCGAGGTCGCGGCTGACGTCGTCGGAGGAGGTGGGCAGCTGGACGCCGAGCAGGATCTCGCCACCGGCGCGCACGAGCGCCGGGACGGCGCCGGGCAGCACGCTGGCCAGGGTGACCGAGCGGCCCTCGGTGGTGGTGAGGGTCGCCGTGGCGGCCGGGACCAGCTCGCGCATCGCGACCCAGTCGGCCTCGCCGGGCAGGCCCTCGAACGGGCGCAGCACGGGCTGGGCGTAGCCCGAGCCGTGGCAGTGCTTGTAGCGGCGGCCGGAGCCACAGGGGCAGGGGGCCTTCGGGTTGATCTCGCCCTCGGCCACGGGGGCGGCAGCGGGACGGCGGGTAGCGGTGCGGGCCATGCGCTCCAGGCTATGCGGCCCGGTCCGGGTCCTCGTGCCGAGCCGGGCCGCCGGGGCCGGTCCGTAGGCTCCGGCCGTGACGCTCGCGCCCCCGCCGCTGGACCTCACCGACCCCGCCGTCGTCGCCGACCCCTATCCCGCGTTCGCCGCGGCCCGCGCGCAGGCGCCGGTGCAGTGGTCGGCGGAGATGGGCATCTGGCTGGCGTTCACCCACGCGGAGTCCAACGCCGTCCTGCGCGACCGGCGGCTGGGCCGCATCTGGTCGGACAAGGAGCCGGCGCAGCGGTTCGAGAGCTTCAACCTGATCCACCGCAACGCCATCCTGGAGATGGAACCGCCCACCCACACCCGGCTGCGGCGGCTGATCAGCGCGGCCTTCGCCCGCGGCCACGTCGAGCGGCTGCGCCCCTGGGTGCAGGAGCTGGCCGACTCCCTCGTCGACGGGCTCGTGGAGCGCTCCGCCGGTCACACCCCGGTCGACGTCCTGTCCGGGATGGCCGAGGAGCTGCCGGTCGCGGTGATCGCCGAGCTGCTGGGCGTCCCGGCCGCCGACCGGCCGCTGCTCCGCCCGTGGTCCAACGCGATCGTGAAGATGTACGAGTACGGCCGGACGACGGCCACCGAGGACGGCGCCGAGCGCGCCGCCGCGGAGTTCGTGGCCTACCTCCGCGGGCTGGCCGCCGAGCGCCGCCTGGCCCCGGGCGAGGACCTGCTCAGCCACCTGGTCACCGTGCGCGACTCCGACGGCGACAAGCTCACCGAGGACGAGCTGGTCACCACCTGCATCCTGCTGCTCAACGCCGGCCACGAGGCGACCGTCAACGTCAGCGGCAACGGCCTGCTGGCGCTGCTGGAGAACCCCGACCAGCTGCAGCGCCTGCGCGACGACCCCGCGCTGCTGCCCACGGCGATCGAGGAGCTGATGCGGTACGACTCCCCGCTGCAGCTCTTCGAGCGCACCGCCACCGAGGACGTCGCCATCGGCGGCATCACCGTCGAGCGGGGGCAGAAGATCGCCGCCCTGCTGGGCGCCGGCAACCGCGACCCGCAGGTGTTCACCGACCCCGACACGCTCGACGTCGGCCGCACCGACAACCCGCACATCACCTTCGGCGCCGGGGTGCACTTCTGCATCGGGGCACCGCTGGCCCGGGTCGAGCTGCAGGCCTCCTTCGGCGCACTGCTGAGCCGCACGTCGTCGCTGGAGCTGGGTGCCCCGGCGGTGCGCCGTCCCGAGTTCGTCATCCGTGGCCTCGCCGACCTGCCGGTGGTGCTCACCGCCCGCTGACCGTGACCGGATCGTGACCGGACGGCATGGGGTCCGGCCGCGCTGCCGATGCGTCTCCCCAGTAGGACCGGGGAGAGGACACGGGTGACGGAGCAGGACGAGGAGTTCACCGACTTCGTCGGTGCGCACGGGCCGCGGCTGCTGCGCACCGCCGTGCTCCTGACCGGCGACCTCGGCCGGGGTGAGGACCTGCTCCAGACCGCCCTCGCCCGCGCCTACGGCCGCTGGGGCACCGTCTCCCGGGCCGAGGACCCGGTCGCCTACGTGCGGAAGATGCTGGTCAACGGCCACCTGAGCTGGCTGCGGCGGCTGAGCAACAGCGAGCAGGTGGTCGAGCAGCTGCCCGACATCGGCAGCTGGGACGACCTGCAGGCCGCGCACGCCGAGGCCGACGAGCTGCGCACCGCGCTGCGCCGGCTCAGCCCCCGGGTGCGCACCGCGGTGGTGCTGCGCTACCTCGACGACCTGACCGAGGCCGACACCGCACGCCTGATGGGCTGCTCGGTGAGCACGGTCGGCAAGCACACCGCCCGCGGGCTCGCCGTGCTGCGCACCGTCCTCGACCGCTCCCCCGACGACTCGACCGACCCGTCACGCTCCGCCAGGAGGCCCGCATGACCGAGCTCGAGCGCGATCTCGCCCACCGGCTGCACGGCCTGGCCGACGAGCTGGCCGGCGGTCACGGTGCGGACGCCGACGGCGCGGTGACCCGCTGGCGCCGACGGCGGCGGACCCGGCACACGCTCACCGCGGTCGCTGCCGTGGTGGCGGCGGTCGCCATCGGGGTGCCGGTGGCCGCCGGGTCGCTGTCCTCCTCCCCCGCCGCGGTCGACGTCGCCCGGCCGGGACCCAGCACGACCGCCCCTGCGCCGACGCCGACGCCGACGGCGCCCGCCCTGCCGACCGACCACCCGGTCACCGCGGACTCCGGGGACGCCGTCCTCACCGGCGGCGCGACCGACGCCTACGGCAAGGCCGCCCGGTCCGCCGCGCTGGACGCCGATGCGCTGGAGCGCCTGGCCGCCGTGCAGGCGACCGTGGGCCGACTGCAGGCGGAGCTCACCGAGCCCGTGCAGTTGACGTCACCCACCGAGTGGGACCGGTGGCTCCCGGGGAGCAAGCCCTACCCGGGAGCGGACACCGCGGACGACCTCTCCACGTGCCCGGTGCTCTCCGACCGGCTCGGCACCGCCCTGGGGAAGCGGGTGAGCTACTGGACGGGGACCCTGCCGAGCGGCCCGGTGGGCTGCACCTGGGCGCCGGTGCCCCTGCAGTACGACACCATCGACTACCCGTTCACCGTCAGCGTGGGCTTCCTCGGCGACGGCACCACGCCCGAGCAGCTGGCCGGCAGCGCGGTCAGCGTCGCCGGGGACCAGCCGACCAGCTGCCCGCGCGCCGACCTGCCCGGCGGCGGCGTCCTGTACGGGTGCTGGTCCACCCACGGCGTCACCGACCTGTGGCTCGCCGTGCCCGACGTCCGCGGGGCCGGGGTGTGGGTCGTCAACGGCACGGCGGACGACGACTCACCCGTGGCCGCGGCCGACGCGTTCACCGCGGTGCTCGACGGCGTCGTCCGCGCCTACGGGTGAGACCTCCACGCACCGGCCAGTGGGTCCCGGCCGGGGCGTGCGGGTGGGGTCCGGTCACGTCGTCCGGTGCCGTGGTCAGCGGAGCAGGCTGGTGAGGACCTGGTCGATGCGGTCGGCACGCGAGCCGGGCAGGGCGTCGGGGCCGGCGAGGTGGTCGGTCCACGCGTGGAGCTGGGCGGCGCCGCAGAACATCACGGCGAGCGCGGCAGCGTCGGCGGCCGGGTCGAGCGCCCCCTGC
The DNA here is from genome assembly GCF_019112525.1 of Modestobacter sp. L9-4. Lineage (NCBI taxonomy): Bacteria > Bacillati > Actinomycetota > Actinomycetes > Geodermatophilales > Geodermatophilaceae > Modestobacter > Modestobacter sp. L9-4. The sequence goes on along the minus strand of NZ_CP077800.1, from coordinate 2,464,796 downwards.
TGCTGCCAGGCGGCGAGGTAGCCGGTCATCTGCTGGACGGCGATCTGCGGGCCGGTCCCGTTGGCGGTGTTCGCCGCGCGGTAGGCCTCGAAGAGGGCGGCGTCGGCGACGGCGCCGGCGATCAGCGGCAGCGAGGCGGCGTAGAAGTCGATGGCCGCGTCCGCAGCCCGGGTCAGTGCTGCCCGGAGGTCCTCGGGCCGAGACGTGGGCGGGGTGAGCGCGTCGCGCCAGGCCACCGTCTCGGGCAGGTCGCTGGACAACAGCGCGGTGAGCAGCCCGAGCTTGCCGCCGAAGTTCTTGGTGATCGAGCCCTCGGCGGCGTCCGCGGCCTGGGCGATCTCGCGGGTGGTCAGCCGGGCGATGCCCTTCTCCTTCAGGAGCCGGGCGGTGGCGTCGAGGATCCGCTGCCGGGCAGGTGCAGCCATGTCGTTCTCCGCTTCTTCGAATCCGTGTCGGGCATCGCTTGACAAGTGAGGTGAGCGCGCACCACAGTATCACCAGCCGCACTGAATGCGGTGAGCGCGCACCTCACTCAGGGTGCGCATCCTGACCCGGAGGCCCCCCCATGACCACTGCCGCGCTCGTCGTCCTCTTCCTCGCCTGCCTCGGCATCGTCGCCGTCGGCATCCGCTTCCTCCTGGCCCCCCGGGTCGCGATGGCCGGCTACGGCGTCGCCCCGGACAGCCTCCGCGCCCTCACCGAGATCAAGGGCGTCCGGGACATCGCCTCCGGGGTGGTGCTCCTGGTCGTCTGGGCCACCGCCGGCCACAGCGCACTCGGCTGGGCGATGGTCGCCGCCGCTCTCACCCCCGTCGCCGACGCGCTGATCGTGCTGCGCAACGGCGGCAGGCTCCCCACCGCACTCGGGGTCCACGGGGTCACCGCAGCGCTGCTGCTCGCCGCCGGCCTGACCCTCGCCCTCGTCTGACCGACCGCGGGGCTCAGCGACCCGCCGAGCCCCGCGGGGACGACGCCGCTCAGGCGACCGTCCACCTCCCGCACGACCCGCCCACCACCCACCCCGCACCGAGGAGCACCTGCCATGACCAGCACCGCCCAGTCCGTCGCCGACGTCGTCCGCGCCTTCTACGAGCCCTTCCGCACCGGCGACACCTCCACCTACGACCAGGTCCTCAGCCCCGACTGGGTCGACCTCCCCCTGGCCCCCGGCCAGCAGCAGGGACCCACCGGCATGGCCGCCCAGATCGCCCTGTTCCGTGCGGCCATGCCCGACTACCAGGTCGAGCACCAGGACGTCCTCGTCGACGGCGAGAAGGTCGCCGTCCGCAACACCGTCAGCGGCACGCACCAGGGCGCATTCATGGGCATCGCGCCCACCGGCCGGCGCATCGAGATGCGCACGATGGACCTCCACCAGGTCCGCGACGGGAGGATCGTCACCACCTGGCACCTGGAGGACTTCGCCGGCCTCATGGCGCAGCTCACCGCCCCGGCCGACGCCCCCGTCCGGCCCGCCTGGTCCTGACCCGACCGGGTCGCCCGGACCGCGGGCGACCCGGTCCGGCACGACCAGGACCGCACCCCGGGCACGGACGCGTGCAGGGCCACGGTGGGGGACCCGCCTGCCGGAGGTCCGGGTCCCCGCCGCCGGCGGGGACCACTCATGACCGGTCACGGGGTCGCTGAGGCGGCTCCGCCGGTCAGGCCGTCAGGCCGCGGTCACGGACGAGGTCGAGCGCAGGCCGCTCCCCCGCGCCCGCAGCGGAGGGGAACGACACGCCCGTCAGCTGCTCGGACAGCTCCCAGATGCGCTGGGCGTCCTCGACGCTGCGCAGCGGCCGGTACAGCTCCTGCTCGGCCGGCACCCCGCTCATGTGCTGGAAGCGGCTCGGACCGTAGAAGCGCCCACCGGCGTCCGGAGAGGTCGCAGCGAGCAGCGCCGGGAGCGCGGCGGTCTCCGGCGTCCCCACCACGCCCATCGCCGACAGCCGCCGGATCAGCCGGATCTCCCGGGACTCACCGGACCGGCCGATCTCCGGCCGGGCGGCGAGCAGGCTGGTGGGGGCGATGCCGGGGTGGGACAGGTTGCTGGTGATGCCCCAGCCGTGCGCGACGCTGCGGCGGTCGAGCTCGAGGGCGACGAGGCTCCCGGCGATCTTGGAGGAGCTGTAGGCGCGCGCCGCCCGGTAGGAGCGCGCCCAGTCCAGGTCGTCCCAGTGGACGGCGCCGCTCCTCGCCGCGACGCTGGACTGCGAGGTGACCCGCGCCCGGCCGGCGACCAGCAGCGGCATCAGGTGCCCCACGAGGGCGAAGTGGCCGAGGTGGTTGGTCGCGAGCTGTAGCTCGTGGCCGTCGACGGTCACCTGGCGCTCCGGCGGGGTCATCACCCCGGCGTTGGCGATCAGGACGTCGATCGGCCGCCCCTCGGCGAGCAGTGCGCCGGCGAAGGCGGCGACGGAGGCGAGCGAGGACAGGTCCGTCGTGTGCAGGGTGATCCGCCCGCCGGGGACGCGGGACCGGATCTCGGAGACGGCCGCCTCGCCCTTGCCGCGGTTGCGGACCGGGAGGACGAGGTCGGCGCCCGCTGCGGCCAGTCGGCGGGCGATCACCAGGCCGATGCCGTCGCTGCCGCCGGTGAGCACGGCGCGCTTCCCGGTCAGGTCGGGGACGGTGATGTCGATCGGGGTGCGGGCCATGTCGGCTCCTGTCGTCGGTGACGCGCCGTTCGCGTCGTGACCACACCGTCCCCGGTGCCGGCAGCGGGTGGCAGGGCCCGTCGATCCCCCCGTCCGGGACGCGGAGAGGGGGATCGGCAGGACGTGGATGCGCTCGCACCGCGCCGGTAGACACAGCCGTGCCCCCCGTGCCGGTCGGCGCACCCCACCCCCAGGAGGACGAACGTGGCCATCGATCGAGCAGGTCTCGCGGAGTTCCTCCGGGGACGCCGAGGCGCACTGCAGCCCGAGGACGTCGGCCTCCCCCGTGGGCAGCGCCGCCGCACCGCCGGCCTGCGCCGCGAGGAGGTCGCCGCCCTGTGCCACATGTCGGCCGACTACTACACGCGACTGGAGCGCGAGCGCGGCCCGCACCCGTCGGCGCAGATGATCGCCTCGATCGCGCAGGGGCTGCACCTGTCCCTCGACGAACGGGACCACCTGTTCCGCCTCGCCGGGCACCAGCCCCCCACCCGCGGGTCCGGCAGCGAGCACGTCAGCCCCGGCCTGCTGCGGATCTTCGACCGCCTCGGTGACACCCCCGCCGAGATAGTCACCGAGGTCGGGGAGACCCTGCGGCAGACCCCGCTGGGGATCGCCCTCGTCGGCGACGCGATGCGTTACACCGGGCCGGCGCGCAGCCGGGGGTACCGCTGGTTCACCGACCCGGCGGCCCGGGACCGCCACGTCGCCGAGGACCACGCCCACATGTCGCGGACGTACGCCGCCGGGCTCCGGGCCCTGCTCGCCGTCCGAGGGCCGGGGTCACGCGCGGCCCACCTGGCCGATCTGCTGCTGGCGGAGAGCGAGGAGTTCCGCACGCTGTGGGAGGTCCATGAGGTCGGCGTCCACCTCGACGAGGTCAAGCGCTACCAGCACCCCGAGGTCGGTCGGCTGGAGGTGAACTGCCAGACCCTCATCGACCCCCACCAGGCCCACCGCCTGATGGTCTACACCGCGGCTCCAGGCACCGAGGACCACGACAAGCTGGAGATGCTCGCGGTGATCGGCGCCCAGTCCCTCTCCCCGGGCGCCGTCGACACCGGTCCCGGGGGCCAGCGGTGACCCGTCGCCCGGGCCGCGTGCAGCCCACCCGGGGCGCACCCGTGCCGCAGGGGGTGCGCTCGTGATCGAGGTGGGCTCACGGCGGCGCGACCAGCCGGCCCCGCCGCACGTGCTCCACGAGGCGCTGACCGAGCCGGACCGCGACCCGGCCCGCCCGTGCCTGCTGCTGCTCGACGACGAGGTGCGGCCCGGGATCGTCACGGCCGAGCCGCCGGGCCTGGTGGTGTGGTCGTCGCTGTGGCAGCGCAGGCTCGACGCACGGATCCGCTTCGAGCTGCCCGGTGACCGCAGCGGCCACGGCACCGACCTGCGCTGGCAGCTGCTCGTCGAGGGACCCCCACCCGACGCCTCGCTGCTGGGGCACCCGCGACGGCGGCTCGACGAGCTGGTCAACGCCGAGCGACACACCTCCGGCCAGCAGGCCCACCCTCACGAGACCAGACGGTGACGATCCACGGGTGTGCCCGCGTCCCCGCCGGGCACCTGCTCGCCATGACGCCGCCCGAGACGACTGGTGCCGCCGTCCCGGTGGCACCCCCGACCGCCGAGGACCCCGACCGGACCGTCGACGGGGGTCCCGCGCCGACGGCCGATCCGGTGGACTCCGGTCGGCCGGACCTGGTGACCGGCATCGCCATCGGCATCCTCGTCGAGCGGTACCGCATCGCACCCGCGCGTGCCGCCGTCGAGCTGGACACGCTCATCCACCGTCACGGCCTCCCCGCCGAGCAGGTGATCGACATGCTCACCGGGTCCCGAGGCGAGTCGCGGGCGGAGGCCGGGCCGGCGTCACCCCCGCTGCGCGAGGCCACGCCGGGCTACATCAGCGCCGACCGTGACGCTCGTGGGCCGGTGCTGGTGTTCACCGGGGAGGTCACCAAGGACACCGTGAGCCGCTACCGGCTCCTGGAGCGGCCGGCCTCCTGGCCCCAGCACGTGGACCTGCGTGCCGCGACGTTGCTCAGCGCGGCGGCGCTGAACCTGCTGCGACACATGGCGGAGCGGCAGCGGCGCCTGGGCCACCGGCTGCACGTCACCGTCACCGACTCGGTCGTGCGCCACCAGCTGCTGGCCACCGGCCTCAACACGCTCGCCAGGATCTCGACCGACTGACCGCTCCCCCGCCGGGGACACGACGACGCCCCGGCCAGCAGGTGCTGGCCGGGGCGTCGAGGTGGGGTCCGGTCACCCGCGGCGACTCGGGGGGTGCCGCCGCGGGTGACCGGGGATCAGAGGCGCGCGGCCAGCCGGTGGTACGCCGCGCTCCAGCGCAGCTCCTTGGCCAGCGTGCGCCGGGTGGTGTCGGCGTCGATCAGCACCAGCTCGGTGTCGAAGACCTCGGCCAGGTCGGTGAGCTCCTCGGCCCCCAGCTGGGTGGACAGCACCGTGTGGTGCGGCCCGCCGGCGGTCAGCCAGCCCTCGGTGGCGGTCTCGAAGTCCGGACGGGGCTCCCAGACGGCGCGGGCGACGGGGAGGTTCGGCAGCGGCTCGGAGGGCTCGACGACGTCGATCTCGTTGGCCACCCACCGGAACCGGTCGCCCAGGTCTGACCAGCCCAGCGTGATGCCCTCGCCGGGGGCGGCGGTGAAGACCAGACGGGCCGGGTCCTCGCGGCCGCCGATGCCCAGCGGGTGCACCTCCAGGCGCGGCTTCTCCCCCGCGATCGTCGGGCACACCTCGAGCATGTGCGCGCCCAGGATCTTCGGGGTGTCGCTGGCCAGGTCGTAGGTGTAGTCCTCCATGAAGGAGGTGCCACCGGGCAGGCCCTGCGCGGCGGTCTTGAGCACCCGCAGCAGCGCCGAGGTCTTCCAGTCGCCCTCGCCACCGAAGCCGTACCCGTCGGCCATCAGCCGCTGGACGGCGAGGCCCGGCAGCTGGCGCAGCCCGCCGAGGTCCTCGAAGTTGGTGGTGAACGCGCCGAAGCCACCGTCGGTCAGGAACGACCGCAGGGCCACCTCGATGCGGGCCTGGTACCGGACGCTGTGGTGCCGGTCGCCGCCGGGACGCAGGTCGTCGTCCATGTCGTACAGGTCGCCGTACTCGGCGATCACGGCGTCGACGGCCGAGTCGCCCACGCGCTCGACGACGGCCACCAGGTCGTTGACACCCCAGGTGTTGACCGACATGCCGAAGCGGATCTCCGCCTCGACCTTGTCGCCCTCGGTCACCGCGACGTTGCGCATGTTGTCGCCGAACCGGGCCAGCTTGAGGCCGCGGGCGGCGGCGGCACCGGCGGCCGCACGGGCCCAGGAGCCGACGCGGGCCTGCACCCGCGGGCTGCCCGCGTGGCCGGCGACGGTGGTGCGCGGGGTGCGCAGCCGGGTGAGCATGAACCCGTACTCCCGGTCGCCGTGGGCGGCCTGGTTGAGGTTCATGAAGTCCATGTCGATGGTCGACCACGGCAGCGCCGCGTCGGCCTGGGTGTGCAGGTGCAGCAGCGGCTTGCGCAGCGCGTCCAGCCCGCTGATCCACATCTTCGCCGGGGAGAAGGTGTGCATCCAGGTGATGACGCCGAGGCAGTTCGGGTCCTCGTTCGCCGCGCCCATCATCGAGCGGATGGCGCCGGAGTCGGTGAGCACCGGCTTCCAGACCACCCGCACCGGGACGTCGGGAGCGCCGTCGAGGGTCTCGGCGACCCGCTGGGACTGCTCCGCCACCTGCTGGAGGGTCTCCTCGCCGTACAGCCCCTGGCTGCCGGTGAGGAACCAGATCTCCTGGCCTTCGAATGCCACGTGGTGCTCCTTCGGGGTCAACGCTGTCCGTAGACGTTCTGGTAACGCGCGTACAGCGAGTCGATGTCCGCCTGCGCGATCGGGATGGGCTCCCCCAGCTGGCGGGAGAGGTGCACGGTGCGGGCGACGTCCTCGGTCATGACGGCGGCCTTGACCGCTGCCTTCGCCGAGGGCCCGATGGTGAAGACGCCGTGGTTCTTCATGAGCACCGCAGGTGAGCGGTGCCCCTGGAGCGTCTCCACGATGCCCTGGCCGATGGAGTCGTCGCCGATGAGGGCGAACGGCCCCACCGGGATCGGCCCGCCGAACTCGTCGGCCATGGCCGTGAGCACGCAGGGGATCTCCTCGTGCCGGGCGGCCCAGGCTGCGGCGTAGGTGCTGTGCGTGTGCACCTGGCCGTTGACCTGCGGCATGGCCCGGTAGACGTAGGCGTGCGCCGCGGTGTCGCTGGAGGGGGCCCGGACGCCGTCGACGGGGTTGCCGTCCAGGTCGCAGACGGTGATGCCCTCCCAGGTCAGGTCGTCGTACTCGACGCCGCTGCCCTTGATGACGAACAGGTCCTCGCCGGGCACCCGCTCGGACACGTTGCCCGAGGTCCAGGTGACCAGCTCGTAGCGGGTCAGGTACGAGTGCAGGTTCGCGACGTGCTCGCGCTGCACCTGGTGGGTGCCGTGCTCGGTGGGGGCGGTCATGCCGGCTGCTCCTGCTCCTCGGTGGTGGTGGGTACGCCGACGGCCACGTGCTCGACGGCGGCCCGCTCGACCGGGAGGCCGGCGAGGTACCGCTGCATGAAGGCGTCGAAGCCCGCGACGTCGGCGGGGTCGGGCTCCACGGTCTGCAGGCTCGTCCCCACGAAGACCGCGGTGTCCAGGTAGTCGGCCAGGCCCTGCTCGGGGCCGCGGCCGGCGGCGAAGGCGGCCAGGACGGCGATGCCCCAGGCACCGCCCTCGGCGGCCACGTCCCCGACGGAGACCGGGGTGTCGATGGCGGCGGCGAGGAACCGCTGCGCCACGCCCGCCGTCTTGAACAGGCCGCCGTGGGCGAACATCCGGTCCAGCCGCGCGTGCTCGGCCTTCTGCAGCACGTCCATGCCGATCCGCAGCGTCGCCAGCGACGAGTACAGGTGGGCGCGCATGAAGGAGCCGAGGTCCAGCGGGCTGTCCGGGGACCGCAGGACCAGCGGGCGGCCCTCCTCGAAGTCGGTGATCGGCTCACCGGAGAGGTAGTTGTAGGCCAGCACGCCGCCGCCGTCGGCCGCGCCGTCCAGCGCGGCGGTGAACAGGGTCCGGAACACCGTGGCGGAGTCGGCCTCGACGCCCAGCGCGCGGGCGAACTGGCCGAAGAGCCCGGCCCAGGCGTCGAGCTCGCTGGCGCCGTTGTTGCAGTGCACCATCGCGACCGGGTCGCCGGCCGGCGTGGTCACCATGTCCAGCTCGCGGTGCACCGCACCCAGCGCGCCCTCGAGCACCACCATGGCGAAGATCGACGTCCCGGCGGAGACGTTGCCGGTGCGGGGCGCGACCGAGTTGGTGGCCACCATGCCCGTGCCGGCGTCGCCCTCGGGCGGGCACAGGAGGGCGCCGGGCCGCAGCCGGCCACTGGGGTCGAGCAGCCGGGCACCGGCCTCGGTGAGCGTGCCGGCCGGCTCGCCGGCGACGGCGACGGCCGGCAGCAGGGCGGCCAGGTCCAGCGGGGCACCGGCCTCGGCCGCGAGCTCGCCGAACCGGGCCAGCATGGTGGCGTCGTAGCCGCCGGTGGCGGCGTCGATGGGGAACATGCCGCTGGCGTCGCCGACGCCGAGGACCTTCTCACCCGTGAGCTGCCAGTGCACGTACCCGGCGAGGGTGGTCAGGTGGTCGATCCGGCCGACGTGCTCCTCGCGGTCCAGGACCGCCTGGAACAGGTGGGCGACGCTCCACCGGTGCGGGATGTTGACCCCGAACTCCGCGCTCAGCCGCTCGGTCGCCGGGCCGGTGCTGGTGTTCCGCCAGGTGCGGAACGGGGTGAGCAGCTCACCGTCGGCGTCGAAGGGGAGGTAGCCGTGCATCATCGCCGACACCCCGAGCGCACCCACGCCGGTCAGCTCGACGCCGTGGCGGCGCTGCACGTCCGCGGTCAGCGCCGCGACGCTGTCCTGCAGCCCGGCCCACACGGCGTCGAGGGAGTAGGTCCAGACCCGGTCGACGAGCTGGTTCTCCCAGTCGGAGCTGCCGACGGCGAGCGGCGCGTGGTCCGGGCCGATCAGCACCGCCTTGATGCGGGTCGAGCCGAGCTCGATGCCCAGGGCCGTGCGGCCCGAGGTGATCGCTGCGGCAGCGTCGATCGCCACGTGTGGCGCTCCTTGTCCGCCCACCGGAGGCGGGCTGGTCTCAACAGTCGGGAGAGCCGCCGACCGCGGCACGGTTGTCGATTGTTAGCGTTAACAACATGTCCGTCAAACCCTGCGTCACCCGCGTGGGGGCACCGGTCCGGTGGTGCTGCGCACGACGAGCTGGGGCAGCACCGGCTCGGCCTCGGCGACCTGCCCGCGCAGCCGGGCCAGCACCAGCTGGACGCCGCGACGGCCCAGCTCGGCGAAGTCCTGCCGCACCGTGGTCAGCGGCGGGGTGAAGTAGCCGGCCTCCGGCACGTCGTCGAAGCCGACGACGCTCACGTCACCGGGCACCGACAGCCCCTCGGCGTGCAGCGCGTTGAGCAGGCCCAGCGCCATCTGGTCGTTGGCCACGAAGACGGCGGTGACCGCGGGCCCGTCGCCGCTGCGCAGCCGGGCGGCCAGCTCGAGACCGGCCTGGTGCCCGGACTCGGGCCACCAGTCGCCGCAGACCACCTCGGGCACCGGGGCGCCGGCGGCCAGCAGCTCCGAGCGCCACCCCATCAGCCGTCCCCGGGCCTCCATGGAGTCGGTGGGACCGGTGACGTGGTGGACCGTGCGGTGACCGAGCTCGAGCAGGTGCCGGGTGGCCAGCGCCGCTCCGACCTCCTGGTCGACCCACACCGTGGGCCGGGCCTGGTCACGGCCCACCTGGACGGCGATCAGCGGCACCGGCGACTCGAAGCGCCGCAGCGCCTCGACCGCCTGGCCGTAGGTGGACAGCGCGATCACCGCGTCGACGGACTGGGCGACGAAGCGGTCGACGGCCTCGCGCATCGCCAGCTCGCTGTCCTCGTCGAGGACGGCGACGCTGAGCGAGTAGCCCGCGGCCCGGGCGGCCTTCTCCAACCCCAGCAGGGTCTGGGCCGGGCCGTACTGGTTGATGTGCGAGGTGACCAGGCCCAGCGTCCGGGTCGACCCGGTCACCAGGGCACGTGCGGCCGCGTTGGGCCGGTAACCCAGCTCGGCGATGGCCTGCTGCACCCGTTCCCTGGTCGCCGGGGCGACGTTCGGGTGCCCGTTGACCACCCGGGACACCGTCTGGTGCGAGACACCTGCGCGCGCGGCGACGTCGGACAGGCCGAGCGCGCGCGTAACTCCCTCGGGCAGCACGGATCTCCCTCCGAGGAGGCGGCACCATTGCCGCCCCCGGTGTGGGGGGCGGCAATGGTGCCGCCCCCCGGCCGGTGGACCGGCCCTGACTCAGCGGGAGGAGCCGGCGCGCCGCTTGTTGTAGACGTCGAAGGCGACGGCCAGGAGCAGCACGAGGCCCTTGACGACCGACTGGATCTGCTGCTCGACGCCCATGAGCTGCATGCCGTTGCTCATGACGCCGACGAGCAGACCACCGACCATCGCGCCGACGACCGTGCCGACACCACCGGTGACGGCAGCGCCACCGATGAAGGCCGCCGCGATGGCGTCGAGCTCGAAGCTGTTGCCCGCGCCGGGCTGGGCACCGTTGGAACGCGAGGAGAAGATGATCCCCGCGACCGCGGCCAGGAAGCCCATGTTGACGAAGATCCAGAAGTTGACGACCTTCACCTTGACGCCGGACAGCGTCGCCGCGGCCAGGTTGCCGCCGATGGCGTAGACCTGACGGCCGAACACCGAGCGCTTGGTGATCGTGGAGTAGGCCAGGATCAGCACGCCGAGGATGATCAGCACGATCGGCAGGCCCCGGGCGTGGGCCAGCTGCCAGGCGAACGCCATGACCACGACGGCCACGAGCACGACCCGGGCGATGAAGAGCGGGAAGCTCTCGACCGGCTGCTTGTAGCGGACCCGGGCGGTGCGGGTGCGGAAGCCGCTGACCGCGTAGCCGACGACCGCGAGCGCGCCGATCAGCAGGGTGAAGGCGTCGTAGCCGTTTCCGCCGATGAGGCCGTTGAGGAAGCCGCTGGCGACCTTCTGGTACTCGGCCGGGAAGGGCGACAGCGAGGTGTTGTTCAGCACCTGCTGGGTCGCACCGCGGAAGATCAGCATGCCCGCGAGGGTCACGATGAAGGCGGGGATGCCGACGTAGGCGACCCAGAAGCCCTGCCACATGCCCACTGCGATGCCGACGGCGAGCGCGGCGAGGATGCCGACCCACCAGGGCGCGCCGTTCTTGATCACCAGGACGGCGGAGACCGCACCGGAGAGCGCGACGACCGAGCCCACCGAGAGGTCGATGTGGCCGGCGATGATCACGATGACCATGCCGATCGCCAGCACCAGCACGTAGGAGTACTGCAGGACGATGTTGGTGATGTTGCCCGGGCTCAGCGACGTGCCGCCGGTGAGGATGGCGAAGAGCACGACCACCGCGAAGAACGCGATGTAGATGCCGCTCTGCCGCAGGTTCCGGGTGAGCAGGTCGCGCAGGTCGCTCGTCCCGGTCTTCAGGGCCTTCGCCGAGGCGTCGGGCACCTCGGGCGGGGTGTTGTTGGTCTGGGTGGAACCCACGGACGTGCTCATGCTGCGAGCTCCCTCTCCTTGGTCATCAGCTTCATGAGGCTCTCCTGGGTGGCCTCGCGCACCGACTGCTCGCCGGTGATGCGCCCGGCCGAGAGCGTGTAGATGCGGTCACAGGTCCCGAGCAGCTCAGGGAGCTCGGAGGAGATGATGATGACGGCCTTCCCGGCCGCCACCAGCTTGTTGATGATCGTGTAGATCTCGTACTTCGCGCCGACGTCGATGCCGCGGGTGGGCTCGTCGAGGATCAGCACGTCAGGGTCGGTGAACAGCCACTTGGACAGCACGACCTTCTGCTGGTTGCCACCGGACAGCTTCCCGACGACCGAGGACACGCTGGGTGCCTTGATGTTCATGTCGCGACGGCTGTCCTCGGCGACCTTGGTCTCCTCGTTGCCGTTGACCCAGCCGCCCTTGGCGAGCTTGGCCAGCGCGGCCGCCGAGACGTTGCGCCGGATGTCCTCGATGAGGTTGAGGCCGTACTTCTTGCGGTCCTCGGTGGCGTAGGCGATGCCGGCGTCGATGGCCTCGGACACGTTGCGCGCCTTGACCTCACGGCCGTGCACGTAGACGGTGCCGGACTCGTAGCGGCCGTAGGAGCGACCGAAGACGCTCATCGCCAGCTCGGTGCGGCCGGCGCCCATGAGGCCGGCGATGCCGATGACCTCACCGGCGCGGACGTTGAGGTTCGCGTGGTCGACGACGAGGCGGTCCTGGCTGGGGTGGCGGACCGTCCAGTCCACCAGACGGAGCACCTCCTCGCCCGGGTGCGACTCGCGCTCGGGGTAGTAGGACTCCAGGTCGCGGCCGACCATGCCGCGGATGATCCGGTCGGTGTCCACGTCCGGGGCGCTCATGTCGAGCGTCTCCACCGTGTGGCCGTCGCGGATGATCGTCGTGTGCTGGGCGATCGCCACGATCTCGTTCAGCTTGTGCGAGATGATGATCGAGGTGATGCCGCGGTCGCGCAGCCGCCGGAGCAGGTCCAGCAGGTGCGCGGAGTCGTCGTCGTTGAGCGCAGCGGTGGGCTCGTCGAGGATGAGCAGCTTCACGTCCTTGGAGAGCGCCTTGGCGATCTCGACCAGCTGCTGCTTGCCCACGCCCAGGGAGCCGACCGGGGTCACGGCGTTCTCCGCCAGCCCGACCTCGTCGAGCAGCGCGGCGGCGTCGGCGTTGGCCTTGTTCCAGTCGATCAGGCCGCCGCGGCCCTTGCGCTCGTTGCCCAGGAACATGTTCTCGGCGATGGAGAGGTAGGGGACCAGCGCGAGCTCCTGGTGGATGATCACGATCCCCTTGTCCTCGCTGTCGCGGATGCCGCTGAAGCGCTGCACCTCGCCGTCGAAGACGATCTCGCCCTCGTACTGGCCGGCGCCGTAGACGCCGGAGAGGACCTTCATCAGCGTCGACTTGCCGGCGCCGTTCTCGCCACAGATCGCGTGGACCTCACCGCGCCGCACCTGCAGCGTGACCTCGCTCAGCGCCTTGACGCCGGGGAAGGTCTTGGTGATGGAGCGCATCTCCAGGATGTTGTCGCTCATGGACTCCGTCGTCCTCGCCCTTTCCGGATGGGTGGGCCGGGGTCTCTTCACCCGGCCCTGAGATCACGAGTGCCCGGCCGCCCGGGCTGCCCCGGGAGGACCGGGGGAGGTGGTGCGGCCGGGCCCGGCAGACGTGCTGCCGGGCCCGGCCAGGTCGTGCGCGGGTCCTACTTGTCGGCCTGGCCCTTGGCGACCTCGTCGGCCGTCCAGTAACCGGAGTCGATCAGCTTCGACTGGATGTCGGCCTTGTAGACCGTCTCCACGGGGAGCAGGTAGGACGGGACGACCTTCACACCGTTGTTGTAGGTGGTGGTGTCGTTCGCCTCGGGGGTCTGGTCCTTGAGGAACGCCTCGGCGGCCGTGACGGCCTGCGAGGCCAGCGCGCGGGTGTCCTTGAAGATCGTCGAGGACTGCACACCGTCGTTGATGAGCTTGACGGAGGCGATCTCGGCGTCCTGGCCGGTCACGATCGGCAGCGGGGTGGTGTAGCCGTTGCCCTGCAGGGCGGTGATGATGCCGCGCGAGATGCCGTCGTAGGGCGAGAGGACGCCGTCGACCTTGGTGCCGTCGCTGTAGCTGCCGGTGAGGAGGTCCTCCATGCGCTTCTGGGCCGTCTCCTGGGCCCAGCGCAGGGTGGCGGCCTGCTCGATCGTGGTCTGGCCCGACTTCACCACGAGGGTGCCGTCGTCGATCTTGGGCTGCAGCACCGACATCGCGCCGTCGAAGAAGAACCCGGCGTTGTTGTCGTCCAGCGAGCCGGCGAACAGCTCGATGTTGAACGGCCCGGTCTTGGTGCCGGCGGAGCCGTCGGCGTTGAGGACGCCGAGGCCGGTCAGGAGGGCGGTGCCCTGCGCGACGCCGACCTTGAAGTTGTCGAAGCTGACGTAGAAGTCGACGTTCGGCGTCTCACGGATCAGGCGGTCGTAGCTGATGACCTTGACGTTGGCGTCGGCCGCGGCCTGGAGCTGGCTGCTGAGCGCGGTGCCGTCGATCGCCGCGACGATCAGCAGGTCGGCGCCCTGGGTCAGCATCTGGTCGATCTGCTGGCCCTGGGTCGGGATGTCGTCGTTCGCGTACTGCAGCTCGACCTTGTAGCCGGCCTTCTCGAGCTGGGACTTGACGGCGTTGCCGTCGGCGATCCAGCGCTCGGAGGTCTGCGTCGGCATCGAGACGCCGATGGTCAGGTCGTCGGCGGCCGCGGTCGCGGTGCTCTCGTTGCTGCCGGCGCCGCCGCCGCCACAGGCCGTGAGGCCGATCGCGAGAGTCGCGCCCAGGGCGGTCAGCCCGAGCTTCTTGTTCACTGCCACATCTCTCCTTCGAGACATCTGCCACCCGGAGGACGGCAGGCCCGCCGCTGTGCGGGCCGACACAGTGTGAGCGCTAACAACCCCGGTCCGTCAAGTCTGCAGGACCAAGTCCACCGTCACGTTCGCGTAACGGCCCGTTCATCCGGGCCCCGGCCTGCGGCGATGCCGGACGGGGGTCCTCCGGACGGGTGACGGCCCCCGCGAGGGGCCGTCACCGACGAGAACGGGCCGGTCACTCACGTGTACCGGGCGACCCCGCGCGGGCGCCGCGCAGCACCACCCGGGTGGGCAGCCCGGTGCACACCAGCGCCAGTACGACCACCCCGGCGAGCACGGCCGCGGTCAGCAGCGGCGGCACGTACGGACCGGCGCCGGTCGCGCCGCGCACCGACGGCAGCAGGGTGCCCCAGGCGATGACCGCCCCCAGGACGACGGCGGCGCCGGCCACCACGAGGGCCTCCAGCCGGGCCGTGCGCAGCACCTGGCGGCGGGTGGCGCCGACCATGCCGAGCAGCCCCACCTCGCGGCGCCGGGCCAGGGTGATCATGACCAGCGTGTTGGCCGCCGCGATCGCGGCGAAGCCGGCCAGGCCGACGGCGAACACGGTGTCCAGCCAGCTCTCCGAGGCCCCGTCGGCCGCCCGGGGCGCGCCGTCCGGGCCGGGGCCGGCCACGAGCGCGGAGGGACCGACCGCGGTGCGCAGTGCGGTGAGGTCGGCGGTCTGCACCGGGCCGTCGTGGCGCACCAGCAGCTCGGTGAGCACCGGCGTCGTCAGGTGCGGACGCAGCGTCTCGGCCGGCAGCAGCGCCGCGGCCACGCCCAGTCCCCGGCCGTAGAGCGCCACCACCGTGGGGCGGATCGTCGCGCCGTCGGGGGCGATCAGCTCGACGGGTGCGCCGACGCGGGCGTCGAGGGAGTCGGCCAGCAGGACGTCGAGGGCGACCGTGCCGTCGCCGCCGGGGCGCAGGGCGGCGAGGTCGCCGTCCCGGACGCCGACGTCGAGGGCGCGGGAGAGCACGGCCGGGTCGCCGGTGACCCCGGCCGCAGTGTGCGGCAGGAGCTCCCCCATCGACGGGGTCGCCACCGAGCCGGGCAGCACGCCGACCGCGGCGCCGACCCCGGGCAGCGCGGCCACCTGCGCCGGGAGGTCGACCGGAAGCCCGGCCGGGCCGGCGGAGACCACCGTGTCTGCCACGACGGCGGCCTCGCGCTGGGTCGTGGTGGCCCGGTCGACGCTGCCCTGGAGCATGGACATCGTGCCGGCGAAGGCGACGGCCATGACCAGCGGCGTGATCGCCGAGCCGAGCCGGCGGGCGTTGCTGCGGCCGTTCGCGGCAGCCAGCCGGCCGGGTGCGCCGAGCCGGTCGAGCACCGGCCGGGCGACCCGGGACACCAGCCCGGCGACGACGGGGCCGAGCAGGCCGACGGCCAGGAGCAGGGTGAGCACCACGGTCGCGGCCAGCCCCATGCCGAGCTCGCCGGGGACGGTCGCCGACACGATCGCCAGCGGCACGCTGCCGGCCAGTGCGGTCAGGCCCAGCACCCAGCGCGTCCGGCCGAGCCGGCTGCCGGCCAGGCTCGCCTCGCGCAGCGCCTCCGCCGGGCGGATCCGCGCCGGACGGCGGGCGGCCAGCAGCCCGGCCGCCATCGCGGCGCCGGCCACCATCAGCACCGTGCCCAGGAGCGCGAGCGGCCCGGTGTCCAGCGCGAGCCCGGGCGGCAGGTAGCCGCGGTCGGTCATGGCGCCCAGCAGCCAGCGGGCCAGGAACAGCCCCGGCGCCAGGCCCAGCGGGGCGGCCAGCAGGGCGACCAGGGCGGTCTCGGTGGCCACCGTGCGCCGCAGCTGGCGGGGCGTCGCGCCGATCGCGCGGAGCAGGGCCAGCTCGCGGGAGCGCTGCTCGACCGCCAGCGAGGTGGTGGACACGACCACGAACAGCGCGACCATCAGCAGCACGCCGCCCAGCGAGCCGCCGATCGCGGTCAGCGTCTCCTTCGTGGCGCCGAAGCCGGCGGTCTCGACCTCGCCGCGCTCGTCACCGGTCGCGACCACCAGCCCGGTCGGCGGTGCGGGGGCGCCGACCAGCGCCTGCCGGACCGCGCCGCGCAGCTGCGCCGTCGACGTGCCCTCGACCGCGCGGACGGCGAGTGCGTCGACCCGGCCCGGGTGGCCGGCGACCGCCGCGGCGTCGGCGTCGGCGACCCAGACGTCGGGGCCGCCGGCGACCGTGCGCAGGGCCGACACGGTGACCTCGCGGGTGCCACCCGGCGTCCGCAGCTCCAGCGCGTCGCCCACCCCGACCCCGGCGGCCGCGGCGGCCGCCGGGCTGACCACCACCTCACCGGGGCGCGGGCCGCCGCCGGCCACGGTGGTCGCGCCCGGCTCCAGCGCGGTGCGCGACCAGCCCGCGGCCGACCAGGTCGCCGTCCCCGCGGTGACGGTGGCCGACACGTCGGGCACGACGGCGGCGACGCCGGGGACGGCGGCCAGCCGGTCGGCCAGGGCGGCGTCGACGAGCGGGCGCTGCTCCAGCGGCATGGTCGTCTCCCAGTCGCCCTCGCCCCGGCGCACCTCGTCGTCGGCCGCGACCACCACCGCGGCGTCGGCGTAGCGCACCGGCTGGGCGGAGAGGGTGATGCCGCTCTGCAGGAACAGCGCGCTGGCCGAGACGACGATGCTGGCGAACAGCAGCGCCACGAACGCCCCGGCGAAGGAGGTCGGGCGGGCTCGGACCGAGGCGCGGGCCAGGCCGTTGCTCATGCCCGTGCCCCCGTCGCGACCAGCGCACCGGCCCCGCGGCTCAGCGCGATCATCCGGTCGGCGATCTCGTGCACCGAGGGGTGGTCCAGGTCGGCGACCAGCCCGCCGTCGGCGAGGAAGACCACCCGGTCGGCGACGGACGCCGCGAGCGGGTCGTGGGTCACCATCACCACGGTCGCCCCCTCGGCGTCGACGATGCCGCGCAGCAGCCCGAGCACGTCGGCGGCCGTCCCGCTGTCCAGCGCACCGGTCGGCTCGTCGCCGAAGACGACGTCGGGTGCGGTGACCAGCGCCCGGGCGATGGCCACCCGCTGCTGCTGGCCACCGGACAGCTCCGCGGGGCGGCGGTGCCCGTGGGCGCCCAGGCCGACCCGGTCGAGGGCCGCCTCGGCGTCCCGCCGGCCCGCCGGCCGGCCGGCCAGCCGCAGCGGGAGCAGCACGTTCTCCGCCGCGGTCAGCGAGGGCAGCAGGTTGAAGGACTGGAAGACGAACCCGATCCGCTCGCGCCGCAGCCGGGTCAGCTCGTCCTCCGACAGCCCGGTCAGCTCGGTACCACCGATCCGCACCGAGCCCGAGGTCGGGCGGTCCAGGCCGGCGGCGGCCTGCAGGAACGTGCTCTTGCCCGAGCCGGAGGGGCCCATCACCGCCGTGAACGACCCGCGCGGCATCCCGACCGTCACGTCCCGCAGGGCGTGCACCGTCGCATCACCGCTGCCGTAGGTGCGGCCGACCCCGGTCAGGGAGACCACGTCCGACGTCGGGTCGACGCCCCCCGTGGTCACCGCGTCGCCGCGCGTCCGTCGCCAGGTCCTCATGGTCGCTCCCCGCACCGGGCCCCGGACCCGGTCCTCTGCTGGACCGGCCGGGGCCAGGACGCCGCAGCACGGCGCCCGCACCCAGCCTGGGCGGACCGGGACGCGACCACGATGCCGCCAGCAGGTGTCCCGGGGTCGGGCTGGCCCGACCCCGGGACGTGCCGCGAGCTGGAACGAACCGGCAGCTCAGGAGGCCGAGGACGCCCGCAGCAGCTGGGCGAGCTGCTCCCGCTGGGTGCAGCGGTCGAAGGCGAAGTCGCCGGCGAGCTCCGCCGCCTCGTCGGGGGTGACGCCCTCGAAGACCCGCCCGAAGTCACCGACCATCGCCTCGGCGAGCGCCACGTGCCGCACGATGCCGTGCAGCCAGCGGTGCTGGCCCCACGGGTAGGGCTGGAAGTCGGGGAACTCGCGGGTGAACAGCTCCTCCAGCGGCCCCAGGACGTCGCGGACACCGGCGTCGGTCGACCCCCAGGAGTCCACGCCGAGGCGGGCCTTCTTCTCCAGCACCGGGGCGATGCGCTGCTGGTAGGGCGCGGACGGCGGCACCGTGACCAGGCCCTGCAGGCCGATGTCCTTGTAGGTCCACAGCGCCCAGCTGGCGCCGTGCTCGCGGTAGACCTCCAGCTGGTCGGCCAGCAGCTGGTACCGCATGGCGTCGCGCTCGGGGTCGCCGGTGTAGACCGGGCCGAACTCACCGACCCAGATCGGCGTCCCGGTCTGGCGCATGTACGCCGTCCGCTCGAGGAACGTCGCCTCGACGACGTCGCGGTCGACGAACTCCCCACGGCTGACGCCCGGGTAGGGCCCGCCGTCGGCGAAGCCGGGCAGCGCGTAGTCGTGCGCGGTGTAGACGGTGTTGGGCAGCGGGTCGCCGAGCTGGTCGAACTGGGTGGAGTACCGGTTGCCGTCCAGGAACAGCACGTGCCGGGGGTCGACCGCCCGGATGGCCTTCTCCAGCCGCCGGTAGAACGGGCCGATCGCCTCGCCGACGGCGTCGCCGGGCTCGTTGACCGGGTTGTAGCCGGCCACCCACGGGTTGTCCTGGTAGTGGTCGGCGAGGGCCTCCCACAGGTGCACGACGCGGTCTTGGAAGTGCCGGTGGGTCCAGAAGTGCGCCCAGTGCGTGGGGTTGTCGCTGTGCCAGTGCTGGTTCTGCGCACCGGGGACGGCGTGCAGGTCCAGGATCGAGTAGATGCCTGCCCGCGCGCAGGCCTCCACCGCCTGGTCGAGGCGGCGGAAGCCCTCCTCCTTCAGCTCACCGGGGCGGTCGTCGTCCTCGAAGTGGTGGTAGTTGAACGGGATGCGCACGCAGTTGAGGCCGAGCGAGGCCAGGTGCTCGGCGTCCGCGTCGGCGAAGAAGTCGGTGAGGAAGCGGTCGAAGAAGCGCTGGTACCCCTCCTCGCCGAGGGCCTTCCGCAGGGCCGCGCGCTGCTGGGACTCCGTCCCCGGGTAGCCGGAGATGAAGTTCTCCATGTTCATCCAGCCGCCCAGCCCGACCCCGCGCAGCACGATCGGGCTGCCGTCGGGCAGCACGAGCCGATCGCCGTCGACCTGGATGATCCCGTCGTCCACTCTCGGTGCGTTGCTCACGCCACCAGTAGATCGTGAGCCGCGTCACTGGCAACATGCGGCCCATGCTCGGGCTGATGCAGGACGTCCCCCTGACCGTCGACATGATCTTCCGGCACGTCGAGCAGCACCACGGCGACGTCCCGATCGTCACCAACGGGCCCGGCGGCGTCGTCCGCAGCACCTACGCCGAGTGGGCCGACCGCACCCGCCGGCTGGGCGGTGTGCTGGACACCCTCGGCGTCAGCGCCGACGGTCGGGTGGGCACGTTCGCCTGGAACAGCCAGCGGCACCTGGAGCTGTACTACGCCGTCCCGAGCACCGGCCGGGTGCTGCACACCCTCAACATCCGGCTGTTCCCGGAGCAGCTGACCTACATCGTCAACCACGGCGAGGACGAGGTGGTCTTCGTCGACCGCACCGTGCTGCCGCTGCTGTGGCCGCTCATCGACACGATGCCGACGGTGCACACGGTGGTCGTGATGGACGACGGCGGCACCAACGAGGTGCCCGACGACCCGCGGGTGCGCGACTACGAGACGCTGCTGGCCGCCGCCGAGCCGGTCGGGTTCGGCGTCGTCCGGGACGAGAACACGGCCGCCTCGATGTGCTACACGTCGGGCACGACCGGCAACCCCAAGGGCGTCCTGTACTCCCACCGCTCGACCGTGCTGCACGCCATGGCGGTGGTCGCCCCCAACGGCTTCGGCATCGGGGTCGACGACGTCGCGATGCCGGTCGTGCCGATGTTCCACGCCAACGCCTGGGGCCTGGCCCAGGCCGCCCCGATGGCCGGCGCGGCGATGGTCTTCCCCGGCGCGATGATGCAGCCGCAGGCGCTGGCCGACCTGATCGTCGCCGAGGGCGTCACCTTCACCGCCGGCGTGCCCACGATCTGGCAGGGCATGCTGCCGCACCTGGCCGGCCGCGAGCACCGGCTGCGCAAGATCGGCTGCGGCGGGTCCGCGGTGCCCGCGGCGCTGTCCGAGGCCTACCGGGAGCAGGTCGGCCTGCCCATCTACCAGGCCTGGGGCATGACCGAGACCCACCCGGTGGCCTCCGGCGGCACGCTGGCCCGCCGCTTCGACGGTGCCGACGAGGAGACGAAGGCCGCCCGCCGGGCACGGCAGGGCGTGCCGCTGTTCGGCGTCCAGGCGCGGGTGGTCACCGCAGGGACCACCGACGAGCTGCCCTGGGACGACGTCTCGACCGGCGAGCTGCAGGTGCGCGGGCCGTGGTGCGCCGCCGACTACCACCGCCCGGACCCCGGCACCGAGCTGAGCACCGAGGACGGCTGGATGAGGACCGGGGACATCGCCGCCCTCGACGAGTTCGGCAGCATCCGCATCGCCGACCGCACCAAGGACCTGATCAAGTCCGGCGGCGAGTGGATCTCCTCGGTCGACCTGGAGAACGCGATCATGAGCCACCCCGCCGTGGCCGAGGCCGCGGTGGTGGCGGTGCCGAGCCCGACGTGGGGCGAGCGGCCGCTGGCCTGCGTCGTGGTCAAGCCGGGCGAGACGCTGACCGAGCAGGAGGTGCTGGACCACCTGCGGCCGCTGGTGGCCTCCTGGTGGGTGCCCGACGCCGTGGAGTTCATCGACGAGGTGCCCAAGACGAGCGTCGGCAAGTTCTCCAAGAAGGACCTGCGGGCCCGGTTCGGGGCGCGGCCCACCGGCAGCTGAGGCCCGTCCGCGCCCCGCTGCCCACCCGGTGGGCGGCAGGGCGGCTCCTCAGGCGCCGTACAGGGCGCCGCGGACGGCGAGGGACAGCCCGACGAGGAGCACCAGGCTCGCGGTGAGCACCGGCGCGAGCCGGACGACGGCGACCAGCGCGCGGGACCTGCCCAGGACCGAGACCCGCCGCTCCAGCCGGCCGCGCAGCTTCACCAGCAGCAGGCCGACGACGGTCAGGGTGCCGGCCATGCCCAGCCCGTAGGCCAGCACGAGCACGACGCCGAACACGGTGCGGCCGAGGCCGATCGAGGCGAGCAGCACCAGCAGCGCCGATGGACTGGGCACCAGGCCGCCGGCGATGCCCATGCCGACCAGGCCACTGCGTCCCGAGCCCGGCCCGTGGGTGTGTCCACCGGGTCCGTGCGTGTGCCCGCCGGGCCCGTGGTCGTGCCCGCCGGACCACCAGCTGCCGCGGCTGTGCGGGTGATCGTGCGCGCCCTCGTGCGGGTGCGGGTGGTCGTGCTGGTGGTCGTGGCCGCCGTCGTGCGGGTGCTCGTGCGGATGCGGGTGGTCGTGGCCGCCGTCGTGCGGGTGCTCGTGCGGATGCGGGTGGTCGTGGCCGCCGTCGTGCGGGTGCTCGTGCGGATGCGGGTGGTCGTGGCCGCCGTCGTGCGGGTGCTCGTGCGGATGCTGGTGGTCGTGGCCACCAGCGTCCGGGTGCGGGTGGGGGTGCAGGTGCTCGTGGCCGCCGTCGTGCGGGTGGTCGTGGTCGCCGTGCGGGTGCGTGTGCGGCACAGCTGCGCGGGCGACGTCCCGGCTCGAGCCGCTCGCGGCGGCCACGAGCACTGCCTCGGGGACCGTGTCGATGGCCGACGCCCCGACCGCGGGCCGCCGGCGCAGGGCGCCGCGGAGCATGGACAGTCCGATGCCGGCGACGAGCAGCCCGCTGGCGACCCCGAGCCAGCGGATGACCTGGTCACCGGCGAGCGAGCTGGACACCGAGATGGCGAGCCCGAGCACGAGCACGCCCACCGTGTGGGTCGCGGTGACGGTCGCACCGACGACGACGGCGTCGCGGCTGCGCCCCCGGCGGGCGGCCAGGTAGGCGGCCATCACGGTCTTGCCGTGTCCCGGGAGCAGGGCGTGGCCGCAGCCGAGGAGGACGGCGAGCAGCACGGCCAGCGCGCCGACCGCCACGGTCAGGTCGTCGGAGCCGATCAGCCCCTCGAACCGTCGGTCCAGCCCGGCGACGACGTCGGTGAACGGGTCCCCGGAGCCGGGGACGATGGTGGCGCCGGTGCCGGTGGTCACCCCCGGCCGGGTCGCGACGGTGAACGACCGCACGTCGACCGGGGAGGCCAGCAGGTCCACCGGGTAGGTGCGCAGCTCGTCGCTGACGCTGGCCACGGGCACCGGGGAGTCCAGGAGGGCCACCCCGTCACCGACGGCGGTCATCTCCCGCCAGCCGACCCGGTCGGTCAGGTAGGTGTCGGCGGCGCTGACCTGTGACTCGCCGTCGAGGTCGGCCTCGGCCCGGAACCCGCAGCTCAGCCGGAGGGTCGGCAGCCCGGCAGCGCCTGGGACGGTCTCCAGCGTGCTGCCGGTGGCCCTCCACTCCAGGGCCCGACCGTCGACGGAGACCTGGACGGCGGCACCGACCTCGGCACACTCGGGCTCGGCCGCCGTGGCGGCCTCCGCCTCGGTGAGCACGTCCCCGGCGGCGATCGAGGGCAGCAGCTGGGCGGTCGGGATCTCGGCCCGGTCGACGATCGCGGTCAGCCGCACCTCGCCGGGCGCGAGCTCCAGGTGGTCGTAGTGGTTGACGGTGAAGTTGCCCAGCGGGTGTGCCGACGCGACCCCCGCCGGGACGACGGCCCACAGGGCCGCTGCTGCCAGCAGGACCGCCGGGAGCCGGCGGCGGGTCACGGGCGCCCGCCGAGCGACTCCAGCAGCTGCGCGGCCCGCGGGGCCAGCAGCGGTGAGAAGTGCGGGTTGGTGTCCAGGGCACCGGCCAGGGTCGCGCGGGCGTCGTCGGTACGGCCCAGGGCCGCCTCGATCGCGCCCCGGTGGTACTGGGCAACCGCGCTCGCCCCGCCCAGCGACGTGGCCTGCTGCGCCAGCGGCAGGGCCTCGTCGTCCCGACCGGCGCTGTGCAGCGCCCAGGCCAGGGCGTCCTGCGCGTCGGTGTTCTGCCGCCGGTCGTACTCGGCCTGCGCGGCCGCGAGCGCGGTCGCCGGGTCGTCGTGGTCGGCGGCGAACAACGCCGTCGACAGGTCGTCCTGCACACCGCTGGCGGCGAAGAGCGTGCGGACCGTCCCGACCAGCCGGTACTGCTCGTCGGCCTCGTCCTGGCGGCCCAGCGACTCCAGGTACTCGCCGTACTCGACGAGGTTCTCCGGCAGCGGCCGGGCCGCCACGACCGCGGCGAACCCGGCGACCGCTCGGTCGACGTCCCCGCGGGCGGCGTCGACCCGGGCCCGACCCAGCAGGAGTGCGGGCTCGTCGGGGTCGTCGGCCAGACCGGCGTCGTAGCTGGCAGCGGCACCGTCCAGGTCGCCGTGGGAGAAGGCGAGGGCACCCAGGTAGGTGCGGCAGTAGGCGGCCGAGGAGCGGTCCTGCGTGGAGTCCAGCGCCTGCTGCAGCGCGGACCGGGCGGCGTCGAGGTCGCCGTGCAGCTCGGCGTCGTAGGAGGCGCGGGTGAACGACGCGATGCCGGGCCGGAGCGCGAGCATGCGCTGCAGCGCCTCGGTGGCGCCGACGTGGTCACCGAGCTGGGTGCGGGCGTCGGTCAGCACGCCCCATGCGGTGGCGTCGTAGTCGTCGATCGCGAGGGCGGCCTCGGCGGCGTCGCGGGCGGCGGCGAAGTCGTGCCGCGCGTTGGCCAGCGCGCCCTTGCCGGTCAGCGCCGCGTCGTTGCCCTCGGGGCGGAGCTCGAGGGACTTCGCGAGCGCGCCGTCGGCCTTGTCGTAGAACGAGGGGTCGGCGGTGATCCGGGCCTGCTCGACGTAGGCCGAGCCGAGCTGGGCCCAGGTGACCCAGTCACCGGGCACCTCGGTCAGCCGCTGCTGTGCCGCTGCGATCGCGGTGACCAGCGGGTCGGCCGGGGCGGGGACGTCCTGGGTCTGCGCGACGACCGTCTGGCGGTCGACGGAGACCGCGTAGAAGCCGGCGATGGACAGCAGGAGCAGCACCGCCCCGGCGACGACCGCGCTGACCGCGGTGCGACGGCGCACGTCAGACGTTCGGCAGGTCGCCGGCGGGCGCCGCCGCTCCACCGGAGACCCGCGCCGCGGTCTCCTCCTGGGACCGTTCGACGTCCAGGACCGCGCGCACCACCAGGTTGTCCCGGTAGGACCGGACGCTCTCGTCGAAGCTGCCGGTGCAGGTGATGAGCACGAGCTCGGAGTCGTCGACCGGCGCGTAGACCTGGTCGGCCGGGAAGGCGTTCTTCGGGTACTGCTGCGACCCGGTCACGGTGAAGACCGCGACGGTGTTGTCAGCCCGGGTGACCTCGACCTCGTCGCCGGCGGTGAGGTCGCCGAGCCGGTAGAAGACCGCGGGGCCGGTGTAGTCGTCGACGTGGCCGGCGATGAGCGCCGGCGGGCCGGAGGGGGCACCGGGGAGGTTGCCGCCGGTGAACCAGCCGGCCTTGGCGAAGTCGGTGGGCACCTCGAGGGTGCGGTCGGGGTTCAGACCCAGGTCGACGAGCGAGGACTGGACGTCGATGGCCGGGATCTCGACGGCCACCGGCTCGGCCTGGGTCAGCGGGCTCGAGGGGGCGGCCGGCGCCGGGCCCGTCGCCGGGGCGGAGCTGGCGGGGGCGGACGCTGCCGCGACGGGCGCGTCACCGCCACCGCCGAAGAGGAGTGCCCCGACGAGCACGCCGCCCACGCCGGCCGCGACCGTGGGCACCAGCCACGGCGGCACCCGCCGGTGGGCCGGGGCGCCGGCACCGCCGTCGTCCTGCAGCTCCTCCTCGAGGAACGGGGGCTGGTCGTCGGCACCGTGCGGGTGGTCCTGGGCACCGGTCACGGTGTCCTCCTTGTCTGGCTGGCGGAAGGGCCGCCCACGTCGGTCGACGTGGGCGGCCCTCCTGGACTGGCTGGGACCGACTCAGGCGAGCGTGCCCGGGCCCGCGGCGCGACGCCGCAGGCTGCGGGAACGCAGGAGCGAGCCGGCGCCGGCCCCGATCAGCAGCATCGCAGCGCCACCGGTCAGCGCCGGGATGAGGGTGTGGGTCAGACCACCCTCACCGGTCTCGACGCCACCCACGGGGTAGCCGTTGGCCGAGCCCTGCGGCGCGGCGGCCGCGGGGGCACCGGCGGAGGGAGCAGCGGCCGGAGGGGCCATGGCGGCCGGCGGGGTCACCGGGTTGCCGTTGCCGGTGGGCAGGTCGGTACCACCGGCGCCGGTGCCACCGCCCTTGTTGACGGCCTGGGTGTTCGGGCCGGCGATGTAGGGGAACGTGCCGCTGAACGCGTTGTCGTTGGAGTCGACACCGTCACCGGCGGCGAGGGCCGAGGCGGGGTCCGCCGGGGTCACCTTGGAGACGTCGAAGACGCCCTCGAGGGCCAGCAGCTCGATGTCGACGACGTCGTCGGCCAGGCGGCGACCGTTCGGGAAGCCCTGGATGTCACCACCGACGACGCCGAGCCGGCTGGCCTGCGCCAGCGGCTGACCGTCGAGACCGGTCGGCTCCGTGATGGACATGTTCAGCCGCAGCATCTCCGACGGCTGGAAGGCAGCCGGGTCGGCACCGGCGTTGAGGACCTGGGAGTTCAGGTCCACGTCGATCGGGTTGGCCGTGGCGGCGTCGCCGTCGACGTCGTGCTTCGCGGTCGAGACGATGCCGGTGAGGAACGTCTCGAAGATGTCGTAGCGCGGGGCCTCCGGCGCCGGGACGCCGTAGATGCCCTCGACCAGCTTGGGCACCTCGGGGTCGAGCACCCGCTGCACGACGGCACCGCCGGCGGCGGCGGCGTCCTGGTCGGGGCTGATCGAGTTGAAGGCGTCCTTCAGGCCGGTCGGGACGACGACCTCGTTGACCAGCGGCTGGCCGAGGCGGGAGACCTGGGTGTAGCCGGCGCCCGCAGCGGCGGTGCCGTCGGCGTTGCGCAGCGTCGGGCGGGTCGTGGTGCTCCACACGCCGATCACCGGGTTGCCGGCGGCGTCGTTGTCGATGGCCACCTCGGACTTCGGCAGCTCCAGCACGATCGAGTTCACGTTGTAACCGGCGAGGGTGTCCTGGCCCGTCTCGGAGAGGTCGCCGCCGTAGAGCAGGTCGAAGACGCGCAGGTCGAGGAAGAAGGAGTCCTCGGCCTGGGTCGTGAGGGTGCGGCCGCCGCCGGGCAGGGTCGTGATCGCGGGGGTCCGCAGGTTGTCGACGTAGTCCTGCGAGGTGCCCATGCTGCCCGGGCCGGTGTAGGACGGCGCGACGGGGCCGGTGGCGATCGGGGCGCCGTAGGTGGTGCCGCCGTCGGTGCTCACGTCGAGGGTGAAGCTCTGCCGGAACAGCAGGTTGTCGTCGGTGAGCGAGTCGACCGGGCCGTTGTTGTACAGGAACGTGTCGGTGCTGCGCCGGTCGTCGGTGGTGAACCTCCACCGGTAGACCAGGTCGGCGAGCGCGTCGCCGTCGTTGTCGATGTTCACCAGGTACTCGGCGTCGTCGGACCACGGGTAGAAGTTGGGTCCGCCGTTGGGCTCCTCGAAGGGCACCCAGTTGGCCACGATGGCGACGTTGGCGTCGTTCTCGGGGCTGGAGAAGGCGTAGACGTCGGTGTTGTCGACGGCCGGGTCGGCGGCGATGAGCGGCGCCTCCCGGTGGCTGGAGGCCCCGGCCGTGGTGGGCAGCAGCCCGATCACGGTGGTGCCGGCCAGCAGGCCGCCGGCGATGAGCATCGCCGCGGAACGCGGGCCTCGGCTCGTTCCCTGTCGTTCGGTCATGTCACGTCCCTGTTCGGTCCCGGTACGGGAGTCGGTCAACCTGGTTGCACACGTCGATGGAGGCAGCCGCACGGCCGACACAGGGATCGTCGTCTCGTCGCTGCAGGCACATTCCCGTGCACTGCGATCGGGCAGAACGTAGGGGCGGCGCACGACTGGATGGCGCGCGACAGGCCGATGGAATCGCTGTTCAGGCGCGTTGTTCACGCTGAGCGGTTCCTGTGGGACGGAGGTGCACACGAGGTGCGCGTGTGACGTCCCCGGGCGCCGGTCAGGACGCGACGGACGTGACCTCACGGAACCGCTCACGACCCACCTCGACGGTCGGGCGGGCACCCCCGGCCGGTCCCGGCACCGGGCGCAGCCAGACCGGCACGAAGCCGGTGCGGCGCTGGAAGTACCGGGTGCCGGCGCTGGTCAGGAACATCGAGCCGGAGACGGTGACCATCCGGACGCCGCAGCCGATCAGGTCCGCCACGGTCTCGACGTGCAGCAGGTAGCGCAGCACCTGGCTGTCGCCCTCGCCGGGCACGGTGACCAGCACGGCCAGCCCGGCCCACTCGCCGTCCAGCCAGGTCTCGCTGAGCGCCACGGGCTCCCCCGCGGCGTCCCGGGCGACGGTGAACCGCCGGGGCACGGCCGGGTCGAGGTCCTGGCGGATCATCGTCGCCGGGTCCTGCCCGCGGCGGCCGGCCACGTGCGCCACCACCTCGGCCAGCTCGGCCGGGTCCGTGACGGGGGCGCAGCGGATGCCCATGGCGGTGGCCCGGCTGACGTTGGTGCGCAGGGCCTGCCGGGGCCGGCCGCGCAGGTACTCCTCCCGGGTGTCGGGCAGCCGCAGCAGGGCCACCGGCGCCCGGCCGAGGAACAGGCCGCGGCCGTAGGCGAACCAGTTGCGCAGCTCACGGCCGCCCGGGCCGTCAGTGAACGGCGCATCGACCACCGGGAGCGACCGCAGCACCGTGACCAGGGCGGCGATGCCGGGCCGGTAGAGGCCGGCGCGCAGCACGGACGTCGAACGCGCCGAGGCCCGGACGGCGCTGATGTAGCGGGCCGCCGTCTCCAGCTCCTCGTCGCACGTCCAGTCCGACGTCCGACGTGACTGCTGCGTCTGCCCCATGACCGCTCCCCCGTGTCCTGCGCGGCCCCGGACGGCGTCGCGCGAGCGGAACGTAGGGCGCGGGGCGACCCGCCCGGACCCGAACGCGCCGACCCGCGGGTGAACTCACAGCGAACGGTGATCCGGCGCCCCACCAGCACCGTCCGTGCCGGTCCGACCCCGCTGCAGGGGCCCGCGGCGAGCTCGCGAGTGGTGGGGTCGGGCCCCGTCCAGGGCACCGGCCCGAGCTCGCGAGGGGTGGGAGGACGGGGTCCTCCGACCTCCCTCAGACGACGTAGGGCGGGCGGCCGGTCTCGCTGACCATCGGGCGGCCGGCGGCGTCCCACTCCCCCATGCCACCGCCCACGTTGACCGCGTCGTAGCCGTTCTGGTTCAGCCAGGCGGCGACGCGGGCCGAGCGCCCGCCCCCGCGGCACGTGACGTAGAGCGGGTCGCCCTCGGGCAGCTCGTCGAGCCGGGCCGGGACCTCGCCCATCGGGATGTGCGTCGCGCCCTCGACGTGGCCGGCGGCCCACTCGTCGTCCTCGCGCACGTCCAGGACGACGGCGTCCTCGGGGACCTCGGCGGCGGGGACGGTCGGCACCTGCTGGGGCATCATCACGCGAACCATCGTGGCACGCAGCGCACCGCCGCCGCCGCGGTGCGGCCCGGCTCACACCCCGCCCTGCCAGGATGACGGCGATGTCCACCGCCCGGCAGGCCCCCGCCCGCGAACCCGCGTGGTCGCTGTCCCGCTCGGCGATCGGGCTGTGGATCGCCCAGGGCGTGGTGGTCACGGTCGTCGAGGCGCTGGCGGTCGCCGCGCTCATCGTGTTCGTCCCGTCCGACGCCGGCCTGTGGACGGTCCTGGTGCGCTGGGTCGCCCCGGTGGGCGTGCTGGTCACCGGGGTGGTCGACATCGGGGTGCGACCGCGGCTGCGCTACCGGGTGCACCGCTGGGAGGTCACCGAGGACGCCGTCTACACCCTCACCGGCTGGCTGGACCGCACCTGGACGCTGGTGCCGATCAGCCGGATCCAGACCGTCGACGTCAACCGCGGCCTGGTGCAGCAGCTCTTCGGCCTGGCCACGGTGGCGGTGCTGACCGCCTCCTCGCAGGGCACCGTGCGCATCCCGCACCTGGAGGCCGACGTGGCCCGCCGCGTCGCCGAGGACCTCGCCCGGCGGGCCGAGCAGGTGCGGGACGAGGCCACGTGAGCGACCCGGCCGGCCTCGGCGCGCAGCGGACGTCGCGCTGGGTGCTGCTGCTGCACACGGTCACGTTCCGGCAGGCCCGCGCCCTGGTGCCCGCCGTCCTGGGGATCGGTGCGGCCCGCGGCTTCCAGGGCGGGACGGTCACCGTCGTCGCACTGGTGGTGGGCGTGACCCTGCTGTCGCTGCTGTGGGCGGCGCTGTCGTGGTGGCGGTTCAGCTACGCCGTCGGGGAGACCTCGGTGGTGGTGACCCGCGGGCTGCTGTCCCGGTCGGTGCGCACCGTGCCGCTGGACCGCGTGCGCGGCGTGGAGGTGGAGGCGCCCGCCCTGCACCGGCTGTTCGGGCTGGTGCGGGTGGAGATCGACGCGGCCGCCGGCTCGGTGGGCGCGAAGGGCGAGGAGCTCGTGGTCGACGGGGTGTCCCGTGCCGAGGGCGACCGGCTGCGCGCCCGGCTGCTGGCCCGCCGGGCCGCGGTCACCGGCGTGGCCCCCGACGCGCACCCCGGGGACGTCGCCGCGCCGGTCGAGGAGGCCGAGGAGGTCATCAGCCGCTTCGACCCCCGCTGGCTGCGCTACTCGCCGCTGGTGGGCAGCTACCTGGCCGTGCCGATGGCCGCGGCCGGCGCGCTGTTCCGGCTGCTGGACGAGGTGCCCGACCGGTTCCTGCCCGACCTCGGCCGGCCCGGCGTCCCCGACGGTCTGCTGGCCGCGCTGGTGCTGCTCGGCGGGCTGGTCCTCCTCGTCCTCGGCTCGATCGTGGGCAGCGCGGTCGTCAACTGGCACTTCCTGCTGGTGCGCCGGGGCGGGTCGCTCGTCGCCACCCGCGGGCTGGTCACCCGGCGGCACACCGAGCTGGAGGTCGACCGGATCCGCGGGTGCACGGTGGGCCAGGGCGTGGGCATGCGGCTGGTCGGCGCGGCCCGGGCCAGCGCCCTGGTCACCGGGCTCGGGGACGCCGCCCGCCGCGGCCAGCTGCTGCCGCTGGGGCCCGAGGACGAGGCGTGGTCGCTGGCCGGCCGGCTGGTCGAGCCCACCGGGCCGCTGCAGGCCCACCCGCTCGCGGCGCGCCGCCGGTCGGTGGTGCGCTCCGTCGTCCCGGGGGCGCTGGTGCTCGTGGCGGGCGTCGTGCTGACCGCGACGTCCGGGTGGTGGCCGCTGCTGGTGGCCGGGGCGGTGCTCACCGCCCTCGGCGTCCCGCTGGGGCGGGCCCGCTACGCCGCGACCGGGCACGCCACCGGGCCGCGGTCGTTCGCGGTCCGCTCGGGCTGGCTGGTGCGCGAGCACGCGGTCCTGCAGCGCCGGGCCGTGGTGGGCTGGCAGGTGCGCCAGTCGGTGTTCCAGCGCCGCGCGGGCCTGGCCACCGTGCTGGCCTGCGTGGGTGCGGGCAGTGGCGGTTACGCGGCGCGGGACATGGCCGCCGACGAGGCCGCCGCCTTCGCCCGCGCCGCCTCCGGCCCCTGGGCCGGCACCCTCACGACGGCGGCCTGAGCACGGCGGGTCCCACCGGCCGGAGGCCCGCCGCACCGGTGGTCAGCGCCCCCCGCGGCGGCGGGTCGGACCGCGCCGGCTGACCGGAACCGTCCGGTCCGCGAGTGGGCGGCGTACCGGGGGGTAACCCGGGCCCGATGCCCCCTGCTCAGCGTCCTGTCTCCGCGGTGTCCGCGACCAGGCCCACCCGGCCGGCCAGCGCCGCGGCCTCCACGCGCGTGGACACCCGAAGCTGGCGGAGCAGGTTGGCCACCAGCCGCTTCACCGTGCGGTCGGAGACGTGCAGCGTCGTGGCGATGTCGACGGTGCTGGTGCCGGCGGCCACGAGCCGCCACAGCCGCCGGTCGTCGGCGGACAGCTGCGCGGCGATGCCCTGGTCGTCGGTCGGGGCCGCGTCGTCGAGCAGCTGGCGCAGCAGCGACTCCGGGATCACCGACCACCCGTCGAGGACGGCGAGCAGGGGGCGCACCAGCGCCTCGGGGCTGGTGCTCTTCGGCAGGAACGCGCTCGCCCCGGCCCGCAGCGCCTCCAGCGCCGCGTCCGCCTCGGCCAGTCCGGACAGCGCGACGATCCGCACCAGCGGCTGGGTGCGCCGGATGGCCGCGATCGCCCGGGTGCCCCCGGGCGGCGGCATGTGCAGGTCGACGATCGCGACGTCGGCGTTGTACCGGCGCACCAGCGCCGCGGCGGCCGAGGCGTCGTCCGTCGTCCCGACGACGCGCACCCGGCCGTTGCTCTCCGGGGGCAGGAGCAGTTCCAGACCCCGGCTGAACAAGGGGTGGTCGTCCACGACCACCACGTCCACAGGGGGCCGGTGCCCAGCCTCGGCGTCAGCGCCCTCCACGTCACTCCCCAAGATCGGCTGCGCCCGGCGTGGCTGACCGACCGCTCTCCCGGAGGTGCCCGTGACCCTCGCTGCCGACACACGACCTGCCGCCCTGCCCGGACTGTTCACCGACCTGGTGCGCCTGGTGCGCAGCCGGCTCCCCCACGCGACGCCCCAGGCGGTGAGCACCGGGGACGCCCTGGTGCGCGCCATGTGCCACGACATGCGCAGCCCGCTGGCCGCGCTGGAGCAGGTGCTGGACCACTTCGACCGGGACGACCCCCAGGGCCCGGAGATGCTGGAGCTGGCCCGCGCCCAGGCCCACCACCTCTCCTCCATGCTGCGCACCGCCGACGCCACCGGGGGTGCCACCGAGCGCCGGGGCGTCCGCACGCTGGCCGACGTGGTGCGGGCCTCGGTGGCCGCATCCGGACTGCCGACGCAGCAGCTGGACCTGCGGCTGGACGAGGCTGCCGCCGACGTGACCGTCGGTGACGCCCGGGTGCAGCGCATCCTCACCAACCTGCTGGAGAACGCCCACCGGCACGGGCAGGGGCGCCGGGTGCGCCTGCGGGCCGACTGCCGCGGCGACTGGGTCGACCTCTCGCTCACCCAGCCCGGGGTGCCGGCCGAGCGGGTGCTCGGCCACCTGAGCCGCACCGCACCGCCGGTCGACCTGACCGGGCTCGGGCTGTGGTCGGTGCAGCGGCAGACCCGCGAGCTCGGTGGCCGGCTGGCCTGGAGCCAGGGGGACGACGGCGACTTCACCCTCGTCGTCCGCCTGCCCGACCGCTGACGGGTCCCTGAGCAGGCGGAGGAACGCGTACCTGCGCTCCTCGGCCCAGGACGCGTGCTCTGGTCCCTCCGCCTGACGCGGCGGCGCACGACCGGGCCGGTCAGGCGCGGAGCTCGTCCAGGTGGGCGGTGAGGACGTCGGGGGCCCAGCCCGTGGGTGCACCGGCGTCCTGGCGGACCAGGTGCAGGGCCAGGCCGTCGATGAGCGCGTGCAGGCGCCGGGCCTCCAGCGGGAGGTCGAGGTCGGCACGCGCCCAGCCGGCCTGCACCAGTGACCCCAGCACGCCTGCCGTGAAGGCCGCCAGCTCCTGGTGGGCGGACTCGTGGACGTCCCGGAGCGCGCCGCCCGCGGCGACCAGGGACCCCAGGTGGAGCCAGACCTCCATCTCCAGCCGTCGCGCGGCGTCGAGCGGCAGGAGCTCGCAGAGCGCGGCCAGCTGGGGTGCCGGCGGGGCGGGTGAGGCGTCGAGCGCCCGTACCCGATCCCGCACGCGCCGGGCCACCAGCTCCAGCGAGAAGACCAGCAGCGCGTCCTGGGTGGGGAACGCCCGGCGCAGCGATCCGGTGGCCAGCCCTGCCTCGGCGGCCACCGTGCGCACCGACAGCGCCCCGACCCCCCGGGTCGACAGCACCCGCCAGGCGGCCTCTGCCACCTCCACCTCGCGGGCGGCGTGGTCGATGAGGCGGGGCACGCCCGGAATGTACACAGTCGTGCTAACTTGCGCTTGTGAACACGACTGTGCCAACAAGGAGGCAGCTGTGGTCCTGACCGTGATCGTGGCCTGCGAGATCGGCTTCTGGGTCGCGGTGCTGGGCGGGCTGGCCGCCCGCTACCTGCTGCACCGCCGCCGGCTCAGCGTCGTCCTGCTGCTGGCGGCACCCCTGCTGGACGTCGTCCTGCTCGTCGCCACCGCGACGGACCTGCGGTCGGGGGCGACGGCCTCGCTCGAGCACGGCCTGGCCGCGCTCTACCTCGGCTTCTCCGTCGCCTACGGGCACCGACTGGTGCACTGGGCCGACGTGCGCTTCGCCCACCGGTTCGCCGGCGGCCCGGCGCCGGTGCGGCTCACCGGGACGGCGTACACCCGCGCGTGCTGGGCCGACGTCGCCCGGACGACGCTGGCGGTGTCGGTCGCCGCCGTCGTCCTGCTCGGCCTCATCGGCTGGGTCGACGTCCCCGAGCGCACCGAGGCGCTGCGGGCGGAGTTCCCGCTGCTCGGGCTCATCCTGGGTCTGGAGCTCCTGTGGGCGGCCAGTTACACGGTCTGGCCGCGGCGTCCGGCAGAGGCCGCTACTGCCCGCTGAGCAGGTCGGCCCCTGCGGGCCACCGGACGGCACCGGGGTGACAGCGGGCGTGGGCATCTGTCCGTTGTCGACGCGAGAGCGGCGGCACCGACGACGCAGAGGGAGAACGACGTGTTCACGCACACTCACGCACTCCAGTTCGAGGCCAAGCCCGACGGGCCCGACGCCGACTTCGCCCGCAAGATGCAGGAGGTGCTGGGCGGCCAGTGGGGCGAGATGACCGTCGCCACCCAGTACCTGCTCCAGGGCTGGAACTGCCGCCTCCCCGGCAAGTACAAGGACATGCTCCTGGCCATCGGCACCGAGGAGCTGGCCCACGTCGAGATGATCGTGACGATGATCGACCGGCTGCTGGACCACATGCCGCTCAAGCCCGACGCCTCCGACCGCACCAAGGAGGCCGCGGCGGCCTACGGCCAGCACAACCCGCAGCACCCGATCGCCAACGGTGGCGGCGCCTCCTACATGGACTCCATGGGCAACCCGTGGACCGGCGCCTACGTGACCGCCTCGGGCAACCTGATGGCGGACTTCTCCTACAACGCCACCGCCGAGATGCAGGGCCGCCTCCAGGTCGCCCGCCTGTGGAACATGACCGACGACCCGGGCGTGAAGGACCTCCTCCGCTTCCTGCTGACCCGCGACCACATGCACCAGCAGCAGTGGCTCGCCGCGATGGAGGAGCTCAAGGCCGACGGTCTCGACGGCATCCCGGTGCCCGAGGCCTTCCCGCTGAGCGAGGAGCTCCCCGAGTTCGCCTACACCTTCATCGACGCCTCCGACGGCCCGGACGCCGCTGCCGGCCGCTGGGCGAACGGCCCGGCCCTCGACGGGACGGACAACGTGTTCCGCGCCGCCCCGATCGCCGCGACCGCCGACGCCCCGATCCTGCCCCCGGGCGACCCGCGCCTCTACGGCACGCCGCCGGCCCCGATGACCGGCCTGCTCCAGAAGGCCAAGGACGCCCTCAAGTGAGGTACCGCCTCCCCTGACCGGGAGGCACCCCGTTGCGCCGTCGCCGTGCCGGCGCCCCGGTCCGCTCCTGCGGTCCCGGGTCGCCGGCCCGGCGGGCGTCCACCCCACCTGATGGAGGTCCCCGCCGTGCACCTGTCCGTGCCCACCGCGTCCACGCCGCGACTGCCCGCACTGCACGTCCCCGCGCTGCACCTGCCCCGCGGGCTGACGGCATCGGCCGCGCTGCTGACGCTGCTCTACGTCGCCGCGGTCGTCGTCGCCCTGACCGCCCCCGGGCAGCACGCCGTCGCCGGCGCCGTGGTGCTCCTCGGGCTGACCGCCCGCTCGGTCGCCCGCCGACACCGCCCCGTCGCCGCCGTCCTGCCGCAGCGGGAGAACGCCCCGGCCACCCTCACCGCCTGACCCGCACCACCGGACGCCCTGCGTCCCACCCACCGCGCCTGCTCCTGGCCCACGTCCCAGCCTGGACCAGGAGCAGACACGACACGAGGCGCGTCCCCAGCCGGGGACGCGCCTCGCGCGTTGTTCCTGGCCCCCTTCAGAGGCTCACCCTGAGCGTGCGGAGGGTGAGGAGAACGGGGTCCTTCTACTTCTTCAGTGCGGGACGGCCTTCTCCGCACCGATGCCGGTCAGCGACCGGACCTCGAGCTCGGCGTACTTGTCGACGTCCGGGCGCTCCTTGGACAGCTTCGTGCCCAGCCAGCCGAGGAGGAACGACAGCGGGATGGAGACGATCGCCGGGTTGTTGAGCGGGAACCAGGAGAAGTCCACGCCCTGGATGAGCGAGGTGCTCTTGCCCGTCGTGGGGTTGACCTTCGCCCCGGAGACGACCGGGGAGAAGACGATCAGCGTGACGCAGGCGATGAGCCCGCCGTAGATCGACCACAGCGCGCCCCGGGTGGTGAAGCCCTTCCAGAACAGCGTGTAGAGGATCGTCGGCAGGTTCGCCGACGCGGCCACCGCGAAGGCCAGCGCCACCAGGAACGCGATGTTCAGGCCGGCCTGCAGCGCCAGGATGCCCAGCCCGATCGCGACCGCGCCGATCACGATGGCGGCGATCCGGGCGACCCGGACCTCCGACTCCGGCGACGTCTGCCCCTTCTTGATCACCGAGGCGTAGACGTCGTGGGCGAAGGACGCCGACGCGGTGATCGTCAGCCCGGCGACCACGGCCAGGATGGTGGCGAACGCGACGCCGGCGATGATGCCCAGCAGCGCCGTGCCACCGAGCTCGAAGGCCAGCAGCGGGGCCGCGGCGTTCACGCCGCCGGGGGCGGCCAGGATCCGGTCGGCCCCCACGAGGGCGCCGGAGCCGTAACCGATGACCAGGCTGAACAGGTAGAAGACGCCGATCAGCCAGATCGCCCAGACGACGGACTTCCGGGCGTCCTTGGCGGTGGGCACCGTGTAGAAGCGCATCAGCACGTGCGGCAGGCCGGCGGTGCCGAGCACCAGGGCCAGGCCCAGGGAGATGAAGTCGAGCTTCGACGTCCCGGTGGCGCCGTACTGGGCGCCGGGGCTGAGCACCTGGCGCGGGGTCTTGGCGGCGTCCGCGCTGTCCTGTGCGGCACCGAGCAGCGAGGACAGGTTGAACCCGTACTTGCCCAGCACCCAGACGGTCATGACGAAGGCGCCGATGATGAGCAGCGTCGCCTTGATGAGCTGCACGTACGTGGTGCCGCGCATGCCGCCGACGAGGACGTAGAAGATCATCAGCGCACCGACGACGACGACGGTGGCGGCCTGCGCGGCCTCACCGGTCACGCCGAGGAGCAGCGTCACCAGGCCACCGGCACCGGCCATCTGGGCCAGCAGGTAGAAGAGGCTGACCACCAGGGTGGACAGCGCGGCCGCGGTGCGCACCGGGCCCTGCCGCATCCGGAAGGCCAGGACGTCGGCCATGGTGAAGCGGGCGGTGTTGCGCAGCAGCTCGGCCACCAGCAGCAGCGCCACCAGCCAGGCGACGAGGAAGCCGATCGAGTAGAGGAAGCCGTCGTAGCCGTAGACGGCGATGGCCCCGGCGATGCCCAGGAACGAGGCGGCCGACAGGTAGTCACCGGCGATGGCGAGCCCGTTCTGGGTGCCGCTGATGTTGCGGCCGGCGGCGTAGAAGTCCGCGGCGCTCTTGTTGTTCCGGCTGGCCTTGAACGTGATCACCAGGGTGATCAGCACGAACACCCCGAAGATCGAGATGTTGACGGCCGGCTCGCCGATGGTGGCGGCGTCGGCGGCGATCACGTCATGCACGGGTGGCTCCCTTGCTGCCGCTGCGCGGAGCGGAGAAGTCGCGGTCCTCGAGGCGCTCGCGCATCTCGTCGGCGATCGGGTCGGTGGTGCGGCCGGAGTACCGGACGTAGAGCGTGGTGATGGCGAAGGTGGACACGAACTGCCCCAGGCCCAGCAGCAGGCCGAGGTTGACGTTGCCGAACACCTCGGTGGACATGAAGTCGTGCGCGTAGGTGCTGAGCAGCACGTAGAGCAGGTACCAGGCCAGGAACGCCACGGTCATCGGGACGGCGAAGCGACGGAACCGGCGGCGCAGCTCGGCGAACTCCGGGGAGTCCTGCGCGGCTCGGTACTCCTGCGGGGTCAAGAGCTTGCGTTCGGTCGGTGGGGTCACGGTGGCACCTCACTGTGCGTAGCCTGAGTGGTGATCGCGGTCACCCTAGGGTGTGCAGGCTCACATCGGCAGGGTTCGTGTCCTGATGGTTACGGAGCCGGACCGGAATGTCCCGAGAGTGCATCCGACCGCAATCGCGGGGAAACGGCGGCCTGGTGCCATGGGTCCATGGCCTCCTCCTGGACCGTGCGTCCCCGGCCCGGGGCCGCCGCGCCGGCCACCGGCTGGTACCCGGTGGCCCGCTCCGCGCAGGTCGGGACGACGCCGCTCCCGGTGGGCGCCGGCGGGCGGGCCTGGGTCGTCCTGCGGCTGCGGCCGGGGGCCGAGGTGACCGCCCTGCCACCCCGCTGCCCGCACCGCCTCGTGCCGCTGGTGCACGCGACGGTCGTCGACGGCCGGCTCCAGTGCCCGTACCACGGCTGGCAGTTCACCGCGGAGGGCCGCTGCGCCGAGATCCCCTCGCTCGGCCCGGCCGGCACCCCGCCGCCGCGCGCCGACCTCACCGGGCCCTGGGCGGTGGAGGAGCGCGACGGCTGGGTCTGGCTGGCCCCCGAGCGCACGTCCACCGTGCGGCCGCCGAGGTCCGGGGGCGCGGTGCCCACGCCGGAGCCGGTGCCGGCGTTGCCGACCCCGGCCGGGCCGGTCCTGGGCAACCTCGATCCGTCCCTGGAGCACGCCTGGCACCCGGTCGCGCTGGCCGAGGAGCTGCACGAGGGCGGGTACGTCCAGGTGCGGCTGCTCGGCCGGAACTGGACGGTGCACCGCCGCGGCGGCGTGCTGGACGCCGACCCGCCCGCCTGGGGCGTCGTCGAGCGGCACGGCCTGGTCTGGATCGCGCCGGCCGAGCCGCGGGACGCCCCGCTCACCGTGCCCGAGGCCACCGACCCGCGGGCGGTGCGCGCCTGGCTGCCCACCACCCGCAGCGGCGCGCCCGCCGGCCCGCTGACCGACCTCCTCCTCGACGCGGCGCACGTCCCCGTCGTCCACCCGGGCACCGCCGGCGCGCACGAGCCGGTCACCGAGGTGACGCCACAGGCGGGCGGGTCGACCAGCGTGGTGTCCACCGGCCCGGGGCGCCGCACCACCGCCGTCCACCGGGCGCCGTTCCGGCTGCGGCTGCGCACGGACGAGCTCGACACCGGCGCCGCCCGCACCACGCTGTTCCTCCTGCAGCCCGAGGACGACGACTCCACCCGGGTCTTCAGCTGCCTGTTCCTCACCCCGCCACCCGGGACGACGCTCACCGCCGACGAGGTCGCGGCCGAGGTGGCCGCGGCGAGCGCCGTCCTGGCCGGGGACCTGGAGCTGGCCGCCGGGCTGGAGAGCACCGGCCTGCCGCTGCTGCCCCGCGACGAGCTGCACGTGCCGGCGGACGCCCCCGGGGTCGCACTGCGCCGCACGCTCGCCGACTTCGCCGCCGGACCACTGCGCCGGTCGGCCTGACGGCCCGGTCGCACGGCGCCGGGACGGGCGGGGGACGATCCACCGCGTGAGCACGCCCCGACCCTCCGAGCACGGGCCCTTCGAGCGGGGCACCGACGGCCCCCGGGTGATCCTGGTGGGGCTGGACGGGTCACCGACCTCCATGCGGGCCGCGGCCTACGCCGCCGGACTCGCCCGCCGGCAGCGGGCCCGGCTGGTCGTGGTCTTCGTGGCCGAGGGCGGACCGGCGATGGCCGGGCTGGTGCCCGGCGCGGGCGCCGTCGTCCGGGAGGCCAACACCGAGGTCGGCACCCGGCTGCGCGAGGAGCTGATGCCGCTGGCGCACGAGCTCGGGGTCGAGGTCGACTTCCGCATCCAGCGTGGCGACCCGGTCGGGGAGATCACCCGCACGGCCGACGAGGTCCTCGCCGACGCCGTGCTGGTGGGCGCCTCCGAGCAGGCCGGGCACCGGGTGGTCGGGTCGGTGGCGGTGCGGCTGGTGCGGGCCGGCCGCTGGCCGGTCACCGTCGTCCCCTAGACCTCAGGCCGGGGCGGGTTGCGGGTCGGCGGCGAAGGTGGTGCCGACCAGGTCGCGGTGCACGGTGAGCATCCGCCAGAGCACCAGCGAGAGCAGCAGCAGCCCGGCGCCGGAGACCGCGAACACCGTGGGCACGCTGGTGGCGCCGGCGAGCAGCCCGCCGGCCAGCGTCCCGAGCGGGATGCAGCCCCAGACCAGCGTGCGGTAGCCGCCCTGGACCCGGCCGAAGAGGACCTCGGGGATGAGCGCCTGGCGCAGCGACATGGTCAGCACGTTCCAGAACATGACGCCCGCGGTGCTGGCCGCGAACAGGACGCCGGCCACGACCGCGTTGCCGGTGGCCGACATCCCGATGATCGCCAGCGCGCTGAGCACCGAGCCGGCGACGAGGGTGGCGGTGCGGCCGATCCGCCCGGCCAGCGGCGCGGCCCCGAGCCCGCCGAGGACGGCGCCGACGCCGGCCGCGGTGAGCAGCAGCCCGTACCCGGCGTCGCTGACCCCCAGCTCGTCGAGCGCGTAGAGCACGAGCAGGCCGCTGGTCATCGACTGCACCAGGGCCGTGGCCGCCGAGACGAGCGTGAGCCCGCGGAGGAAGCGGTGCCGCCACAGCCAGCCGACCCCCTCGG
This sequence comes from Modestobacter sp. L9-4, assembly GCF_019112525.1. Lineage (NCBI taxonomy): Bacteria > Bacillati > Actinomycetota > Actinomycetes > Geodermatophilales > Geodermatophilaceae > Modestobacter > Modestobacter sp. L9-4. The sequence continues at coordinate 2,424,982 of NZ_CP077800.1, read as the reverse complement.
CGACGTCCCGGCGGATCGTGGTGCGGGGGCCGTCGGCGCGGGCGGGGCGGTGCCGGCCGGCGATGCCCAGCACGAGGACGGCGGCGAGCAGGAAGCCGCCCGCGGTGGTGAGCAGCGGGACGGCGACCGCGAGGGCGAACAGCAGCGAGCCCAGCGGTGCGCCGAGGAAGCCCTGGCTGGCCTCCTCGGCGGTGGTCAGCAGCCCGTTGCCCCGGTCGAGCTGCTCGCGGGCCACGACCTGCGGCAGCATCGCGCGGGCGGCGCTGTCGTAGACGGTCTCGGCCACGCCGATGGCGAACGCGACCGCGTAGAGCACCGGCAGCGAGGTCGTGCCGGTGAGCGCGGTCGCCGCCAGCGCGCCCAGGGCCAGCGCCCGGACGGCGTTGGCGACGGCCATCGCGCGCTTGCGGTCGACCCGGTCGACGACGGCGCCGGCCGGCAGCGCGAACAGCAGCCACGGCAGGAAGGACAGCGAGGCGAGCGCGGCCACCTGCACCGGGTCGCGGGTCAGGGTGGTCGCCAGCAGCGGCAGCGCCACCCGGTTGACCCCGTCGGCGAGGTTGGAGGCAGCGCTGGCGGCGTAGAGCCGCCAGAACGCCGGGCCGAGGGGCGTGGACACACCGGCGACCCTGCCAGGCCGGGACGACGGGACGCGGGTGCGCCGTTCAGCCCAGCGCAGAAGACCGCGCCCGTGGACCCGTGCCCGGCCGCCACCGGCAGCCCTCATCCCGCGGGTGGACACGCGGTTCACCCCGCAGGACGACGACCGCGCCCGAGTGCGTCCCTACGCTCGCTGACGTGGACCGCCGGCTGCTCGAACCCGCGGCGACGCGGCGGCAGCACGACCAGCGCGTCGACGTCGCGATCGCCGCCACGGTCGGGGTGGCGTGCGTCCTGCTCCAGTTCGGGGCGGTCAACGGCGGCTGGGCGACCGGCCTGCTGCTGACCGTCGTGCTCAGCGGGGCGCTGGCCTGGCGGCGCAGCGAGCCGGTGGCGGCGGCGGCGGCCGTGGTGGCGGCCTGCCTGATCGAGCTGGTGGTCCTGCGGCACGAGTTCCTGCCGGCCAACGTCGCCGCGCCGGTGATGGTCCACGCGCTGGCCGCGTACGGCCCGCCGTGGGCCGGCCGCGCCGGGCTCGTGGTCGGTCTGCTGGGCGCCGCCCTCGCCGCCACGGTGTTCTTCGGGTCGTACTCGGCCGACGGCCTCGCGCTGGCGCTGGTGGCGCTGATGGTCATCGGCGGCATCGTCGTCGCGTCCTGGAGCGCGGGCCGCTGGCGCCGCCGGGCGGAGACCCGGGACCCCGACGTCCCGTGGACACCGACCGAACCGCTGCTGGAACGGACCGCCCGCTGGTTGCGCGAGCACCCGTTCGGGGTCGACGCCACGCTCGCCGGGCTGGGCGTGCTCGGCCTGGTGCTCGCCCCGGCGTCCGGGTACGAGCCCGCCGGACGGGCGGTCCTCATCGGTCTGCTGCTGGTGGTCCCGCTGGCCTGGCGCCGGCGCCGGCCCGTCCGCGCGGCGACCGTGGTCGTGGCCGCCTGCCTGGTGGAGCTGGTCGTCCTCCCCGCCGACTTCCTGCCCGCCAACGTGGCCGCCCCGGTGGTGGTCTACTCGCTGGCCGCCTACGCGCCGCGGTGGGCCAGCCGGGCCGGGCTGGCGCTGGGCCTCGTCGGCGCGCTGCTGGCCGCCGTCACCGTCGCCTCGTACTCCCGCGGGGTCGACTTCCTCGCCGCCTCGATCGGCATCGGCGTCCTGGTGGTCGCCGCCTGGGCGCTGGGCGACCTGCGCCGGGCCCGGCTGCAGCAGGTGGCCGGACTGGAGGAGCGCGCCCGGCTGCTGGAGCTGGAACGGGAGCAGGAGATGCAGCTGGCCGCCTCGACCGAGCGGGCCCGGATCGCTCGGGAGATGCACGACGTGGTCGCCCACTCCCTGTCGGTGGTCATCGCCCAGGCCGACGGCGGGCGGTACGCCGGGCAGGCCGACCCGGTGGCGGCCACTGCGGCGCTGGAGCAGATCTCCTCCACCGGCCGGCAGGCGCTGGCCGAGATGCGCAAGCTGCTCGGGGTGCTGCGCGAGGGCGACGGGCAGGAGTTCGCCCCGCAGCCCGACGTCGCCGCCATCGACCAGCTGGTCGCCGACGTCCGCTCCAGCGGCCTGGACGTCGACCTGGTGGTGGAGGGCGCGCCCCAGCCGATGCCCGCCGGCCCGCAGCTGGCCGCCTACCGCATCGTGCAGGAGTCGCTGACCAACGTGCTCAAGCACGCCGGCCCGGCCGGGCGGGCCGAGGTGCGCCTGCACTGGGGCCGGGACGCCCTCGAGCTGTCCGTGACCGACGACGGGCGGGGCGCGGCGGCGGTCGTGGAGGCCGACGGGCAGGGACACGGCCTGCTGGGCATGCGCGAGCGGGCCCAGCTGCACGGCGGGCGGCTGACCGCCGGCCCGCGGACCGGCGGGGGTTTCGGCGTCGAGGCCGTCCTGCCCTACCGTGCGTCCCGATGACCGACAACCAGATCCGCGTGGTCCTCGTCGACGACCAGCAGCTGGTCCGCGCCGGCTTCCGCATGGTGATCGACTCCCAGCCCGACCTCACCGTCGTCGGCGAGGCGGGGGACGGCGCCGCGGCGGTGGAGCTGCTGCGCCGCACGCCGGCCGACGTCGTCCTGATGGACGTGCGGATGCCCGGGATGGACGGCATCGCCGCCACCGAGCAGGTGACCGCGCTGCCCGAGCCGCCGCGGGTCGTGGTGCTGACCACCTTCGACCTCGACGAGTACGTGGTGGCCGCGATCGGCGCCGGGGCCAGCGGCTTCCTGCTCAAGGACGCCCCGCCGGAGGAGATGCTGGCCGCGGTGCGCACCGTGCACTCCGGCGACTCGGTGATCGCGGCCAGCTCCACCCGGCGGCTGCTGCAGCACGTCGCACCGATCCTGCGGGGCGCGGGCGGTGCCGCCGACAGCGCGCCGGCCGACGCCTCGGCGCTGGCGGAGCTGACGCCACGGGAGAAGGAGGTGCTGGTGCAGATGGCCTACGGCGCCTCCAACACCGAGATCGCCGCGCAGCTGTTCGTCAGCGAGGCGACGGTGAAGACCCACGTCGGGCGGGTGCTGTTCAAGACCGGCTCGCGGGACCGGGTGCAGGCCGTCGTCCTGGCCTACCGCACCGGCCTCGTCGCCCCCGCCGACCTGCTGCGCAACGCCTAGGGGCCGTGCCGGGGTGACGGTGTGCGCCCGGGCCGGGTGACCGGTCCCGCAACCCGGCCTCGGCGCACACCGTCGACCTGACCGCCGGGCGGCTGCACCGACGGCAGGTCAGCCCAGGGGATGACGTCGGGTCATCCCCCGGCCCCAGGCAGGTGCCGACGAGGACCCACCTGTGCGGCGACGCGGGAGGAGGGCTCCGGGCGAGAGCGTGATCACGACCTGATCACCGCTCTTGGAGGCCGAAGTGTCCGTCCCCGTCATGACCGTCCCGGGCGAGCCGGCGTCGGTGTCCACCGCCGCCGTCCGCGCCACCGACCTGCGCAAGACCTACGGCTCCGGTGAGACCGCCGTGCACGCGCTGGCCGGTGTCGACGTGGCCTTCGAGCGGGGTGCCTTCACCGCCATCATGGGGCCCTCGGGCTCGGGCAAGTCCACCCTCATGCACTGCCTGGCCGGCCTGGACACCGCCAGCGCCGGGCAGGTGTGGCTGGGTGACACCGAGCTCACCCGGCTGCGCGATGACCAGCTGACCAAGCTGCGCCGCGAGCGGATCGGCTTCGTCTTCCAGTCCTTCAACCTCCTGCCCGTGCTCAACGCGCAGGAGAACATGCTGCTGCCGATGCAGCTGGCCGGCCAGCGCCCCGACCGCGCCTGGATGGACTCCGTCATCGCCCGCCTGGGTCTGCGCGAGCGCCTCGCCCACCGCCCCTACGAGCTCTCCGGTGGGCAGCAGCAGCGCGTCGCCGTCGCCCGCGCACTCCTCCCCCGCCCCGACGTCGTGTTCGCCGACGAGCCCACCGGCAACCTGGACTCCCGCGCCGGGGCGGAGGTGCTGGACCTGCTGCGCTCCAGCGTCCGCGAGACCGGCCAGACCGTCGTCATGGTCACCCACGACCCCGTCGCGGCCGCCTACGCCGACCGCGTCGTCCTGCTCGCCGACGGCCGGCTCGCCGGTGAGGTCCACCAGCCCACCACCGACTCCATCATCAACGCCCTCCGCGGACTCGGGGCCTGACCGGCATGCGCGCCGTCACCCTCGCCAGCATCCGCGCCCACCTGCCCCGGCTGGTCGCCTCCACCCTCGCCATCGTCATCGCCGTCGGCTTCGTCGTGGCCACCCTCGTGCTCAACGAGACGATGAAGGCCACCGTCAGCGAGGCCGCCGGCGCCCGCTACGTCGACGCCGACGCCGTCGTCACCTCCGCGGACGGCAGCGGCCTGGCCGGCCAGGTCGCCCCCCTCAGCGCACTGGCCGGCGTCCGCGCCGTCGACCCGGGCTACGAGACGTCCGTGTCGGCCGTCGTCCCGGGGCGTACCGGCGCCCAGTACCTGTCCGTCGAGTCGGTCGCGGCCGACCCGCAGCTGCGCTGGCAGCACCTGAGCGCCGGCGCGTTGCCGACGGGGCCGGGCCAGGCCGCGGTCAGCGAGCGCGTCGGGGCCGCCCTCGGCGACGTCCTGCCGATCACCACCTACGGCGAGGACGGCCAGGAGTCGACCAGCGAGGTCACCGTGGTCGGCATCGTCGACCTGCGCGGGGACCCCACCGCCGACGTCTACGGCCGGCTCTACGCCACCGCCGACCAGGCCGTGGCCTGGGGCGCGCGGGAGCCCGAGGAGCTGCGGGTCGCCGGTGCCGAGGGCAGCGACCCGGCCACGGTCGCCGCGACGGTCAGCAGCGCACTGGCCGGGACGCCGCTGACGGTGCGCACCGGCGAGCAGCAGGCGCAGAAGGCGGTGGACGACCTGACCGGCGACGCCGACTTCCTGACCACCGGCCTGCTGCTCTTCGCCGGTATCGCGGTGCTGGTCGCCGGGCTGGTCATCGCCAACACCTTCGCCGTCCTGCTGGCCCAGCGCACCCGTGACCTGGCGCTGCTGCGCTGCGTCGGCGCCACCGCCCAGCAGGTCCGCCGCAGCGTCCTCGGCGAGGCCCTGGTCACCGGCCTGGCCGCCTCCGTCCTCGGGGTGCTGGCCGGGGTCGGGCTCGCCGCCGGCGTCTCGGCGTTCGTCGGAACCGACTCGCCGATCCCGCTGGCGGGGGTGTCCGTGCCCCTCTACGTCGTCCTGACCGGGCTCGCCGTCGGCACGCTGACCACGCTGCTCGCCGCGCTGGCCCCGGCCCGGGCCGCCACCCGGGTCGCCCCGCTGGCCGCCCTGCGGCCGACCGACCCGACCCCCCTCCGCTCCCGCGGCGGGGTGGCCCGGCTCGTCACCGGGCTGCTGCTGGTCCTGCCCGGGGGAGGCCTCATGGCCCTCGGCGTCGTGGTGCACGAGGTGCTCATCGCCTTCCCCGGCGTCGTGCTCACCTCCCTCGGCGGCCTGCTGCTCGCCCAGCGGATGGTGCCGCCGGTCGTCGCCGCCGCCGGCCGGCTCGTCGGCCGGGTCGGTGGGCTGCCGGCCCGCCTGGCCGCCGGCAACGCCACCCGCAACCCGCGCCGGACGGCGGCCACCGCCACCGCGCTGCTGATCGGCGTCACCCTCACCACCGCCATGGTCGTGGGCGCGAGCTCGACCCGGGCCACGGCGCAGGCCGGGCTGGCCGCCGCCTACCCCACCGACGTCACGGTCCAGGGCAACGGCGACCCGCTGCCGGCCGGCGTCCTGGACCAGCTGCGGGCGGTGGACGGCGTGGTCGCCGGGACGGCGCTGACCAGCGCCACCCTCACCGGCCCGCAGGGTGACGAGTACTCCGTGCTGGGCGTGGACGCCGCGCAGGCGCTGCCGGTGCTGCGGTCCACCACGCAGCTGAGGCTGCCCGAGCCGGGCACCGTCGTCCTGCCCGGCTGGGCGGAGGAGTCGTGGGGCGTGCCAGTCGGCCAGACCGTCACGTTCAGCGGCCCCGGGGGGTCGCGCACGCTGACCGCGGTGAGCGGGGAGACCGACGAACCGCTCATGGCCGCGGCCGACGTGGCGGCGCTGTCCCCCGACGCCGCCGCCGGGACGCTGTGGCTGCGGCTGGCCGACGACGTCGACCAGAACGACGTCGTCGACGAGGTCACCGACATCGCCGGCACCGCCGTCCCGAACGCCTGGGTCAGCGGCATGGCCGCCGAGCGGGCGGCGATCGACCAGGTCGTCGACGTCCTCCTGCTCATCGTGACCGGCCTGCTCGGTGTCGCTGTGCTCATCGCCCTGATCGGGGTGGGCAACACCCTCGCGCTCTCCGTGGTCGAGCGGCGTCAGGAGAGCGGGCTGCTGCGGGCCCTGGGCCTGACCCGCGGCCAGCTGCGCGGGCTGCTGGCCTGGGAGGCCGCTCTCGTCGCCGGGGTCGCCGCGGTGCTCGGCGTCGTGGTCGGCGGGGTGTTCGGCCTGGTCGGGGTGTCCTCGGCACTGCAGGACGTCGGCGAGCTGGCGATCAGCGTCCCGTGGCTGCAGATCGCGGCGATCGTGGTCGTCGCGACGGCGGCCGGGCTGCTGGCCTCGGTGCTCCCGGCCCGCCGGGCCGCGATGACGCCGCCGGTGGCCGCCATCGCCGGCTGACCCGGGCCCCGGCCTCCCGGGGACGCCGTCGGCCACGCTCGTGCCCTCCTGCCCCACCGGCAGCAGGGCACGGGCGTCGCCACGTCCGACGCGCGGGGCGCTGGCCGGGCCACAGCCGTCCGGGGGATGCTGGTGCCGTGCCGTTCCTCCGTCGCACCGCCACCGTCACCGCCACCGCCGCCCTGCTCGGCGGGGCCAGCTGGGTCGCCCGCGCCGCCTGGGGCATCCCCACCGCGCTGGGCGCCAGCCGCCGCCAGCTGCGCCCGACCGTCACGGGGTCGGCGCAGTTCCGCGAGGGCAAGTTCCACAACTCGCTGCCCACCCCCGCGATGAGCCCGGCCAACGCCCGCGACGGGCTGCTCCGGCAGTGGCACCAGGAGCGGCACAAGGGGCTGCCCGGCGGCCCGATCCCGCTGGTCGACAGCGACCTCCCGGCCGAGGCCGGCGAGCTCGCCGTCACCTGGTTCGGCCACTCCAGCGCCCTCCTCGAGGTCGACGGGCGGCGGGTGCTGGTCGACCCGGTGTGGGGTGAGCGCGTCTCCCCCTCCCCGACCATCGGCCCCACCCGGCTGCACGAGCCGCCGGTGCCGCTGGAGAGCCTGCCGCCGGTCGACGCCGTGCTGATCAGCCACGACCACTACGACCACCTCGACCTGCCCAGCGTGCGGGTCCTGATCCGCACGCAGACGGCGCCCTTCGTCGTCCCGCTCGGCATCGGGGCGCACCTGCGCGGCTGGGGCGTGCCCGAGGACCGGATCGTCGAGCTCGACTGGGACGGCGCCACCACCGTCGCGGGGCTGACCCTGACCTGCACCGAGGCCCGGCACTTCTCCGGCCGCTTCCTCGCCCGGGACACCACGCTGTGGTCGTCCTGGGTGGTCGCCGGCCCGCGGCACCGGGTGTTCTTCGGCGGTGACACCGGCTACACCCCGGCCTTCGCCGGCATCGGCGCCCGGCTGGGCCCCTTCGACCTGGCCCTGCAGCCGATCGGGGCCTACAACCACAACTGGCACGCCATCCACATGGACCCCGAGGAGGCGGTGCGCGCGCACGGCGACCTCGGCGGCAAGGTGCTCATGCCGATCCACTGGGCCACCTTCAACCTGGCCTTCCACCGCTGGGCCGAGCCGGTGCAGCGGCTGCTGGTCGCGGCGGCCGCGCACGACGTGCAGGTCGTCGTCCCCCGGCCCGGCGAGCGGGTCGACGTCCTCGCGCCGCCGCCGCTGCACGACTGGTGGACCGAGGTCGGTTCGGCCGAGGACGACGGCGGCGACCCGGTGCCGTCGGTGCGACGGACCGGTCCCGGACCCGGGGTCAGCCCCCGCCGCTGAGCCGTCCGGGGCGCCGACCAGCAGGTCAGCGCCCCGTCCGGGCGGGCGGCGCTTGATCATCCCGGTGCGCGGGAGGGTTGGCGGGCCCCACAGCGGGCACCCAGGCTGCCGACGATCCAGCCCGGGTCACCAGGAGGCACGCCATGGCAGCGCACAGCGACAGCTCGTCCGATCCGGCCCCCACCGAGTCCCTGGGGAGCACGGCGGCCGGCGCCCACGCCGCCCCCGGCGGGGCATCAGCGCTCACCAACCGGATCGTGGCCCCCGACCGGGACGCGACCAACGCGATCCCGGTCGACCGCACGGCCGGACGTGACCACGAGGAGACGTCGGAGCGCACCGCCGCCATCCCGGCCGCCGACCACGGCACGTCGTCCGAGCGCACCGCCGCCATCCCCGCCGCCGACCACGGCACGACGTCCGAGCGCACCCAGGCGATCCCGGCCACCGACCACGGTGCCGACGCCACCCAGGCGATCACCTCGCGGTCCGCCCGACCCGCCGCGGGCCTCTCCGACGACACCACCGCCCAGCAGCCGGCCGTCGACCCGACGCCGACGGCGGGCCACTCGACCCTCCCGGCGATCGCCGCACCGGCCGCCGCGGCCACCGTCGCCGCGCCCGCCCCGGCCGGGGGCCCGGACACCGGGGACACCGCCCGGCACCGCGTGCCCGACCCGGTCGAGCCCCCCGTCGCCCCCACCGGCGAGGCCGCCCGCAAGCAGGTGGTCGCCGCCCAGAAGGAGCGCTTCGGCGGCATCTCGTGGGGCTCGGCCTTCTTCGGCTGGCTGTCGGCCAACGGCATGGCGGTGCTGCTCATCGCGCTGCTGTCGGCCGGCGGGCTCGCCTTCGGCCTGTCCGACAAGGTCGCCTCGGTCGACGCGGCCGCCGACTCCGCCACCTCCGGCATCGGCCTGGGGGCCGGCATCGCGCTGCTGGTCGCGCTGTTCCTCGCCTACCTGGCCGGCGGCTACGTGGCCGGGCGGATGGCGCGCTTCGACGGCGGCAAGCAGGGCCTCGCGGTCTGGGTGATCGGCCTGGTCGTCGTCGTCCTGCTGGCGCTGGCCGGTCTGGTGTTCGGCGCGCAGTACAACGTGCTGGCCCAGCTCGACCTGCCGCGCATCCCGATCGACGAGGGCACCGCCACCACGGCCGGGATCATCGCGCTGGTCGCCGTCCTGCTGGCCACGCTGCTGGGCGCCGTCCTGGGCGGGCTGCTCGGCACCCGCTACCACCGCAAGGTCGACCGCGTCGGCTTCGACGCCTGAGCGGAGTGGATCCGTGCCGGTGACCGGCACGGATCCACTCCATCAGCGCAGGAGCTTGGACATCCGGCGGTCGGCCAGCGGCTTGCCGCCGGTCTGGCAGGTCGGGCAGTACTGCAGCGACGTGTCGGCGAAGGACACCTCGCGCACGGTGTCCCCGCACACCGGGCAGGGCAGGCCGGTGCGGGCGTGCACCTGCAGGCCGGCGCGCTTCTCGCCCTTGAGCGTGGCGGCCCGCTGGCCGAGCTGACGCTCCAGCGCCCCGGTGAGCGTCTCGCGCATCGCGGCGTGCAGGCGCAGCAGCTCGTCGTCGGTGAGCTTGTCGGCCGACTTGAACGGCGACAGCTTGGCGGTGTGCAGGATCTCGTCGGAGTAGGCGTTGCCGATGCCGGCGAGCACGGTCTGGTCGGTGAGCGTGCCCTTGAGCTGGGTGTGCCGGCCGGTCAGCAGCGCACTGAGGGCCTCGGCGTCCAGCTCGAGGGCGTCGGGGCCGAGCCGGGCGATGCCGGGCACCTCGGCGGCGGACCGGACGACGTAGACCGCCAGCCCCTTGCGGGTGCCCTGCTCGGTGAGGTCGAAGCCCGAGGGCAGCTCCCCCTCGGCCGGCTCCAGGTGCACCCGCAGCGCCAGCGGGCCCTTGCCCGGCTTGGGCGGCGTGGTGGGCAGGTTCTCCCGCCAGTGCAGCCACCCCGCCCGGGCCAGGTGCACGACCAGGTGGACACCGGAGACGTCGAGGTCGAGGAACTTCCCGTGCCGCGAGGCGCCGGTCAGCTCCAGGCCGGCCAGCGCCGACAGCGGCGGGTCGAAGGTCTTGATCGCCTGGACGGCGGCCAGGTCCACGCGCGTGACCACACGGCCGACGGCGTTCTCGCGGAGGAACGCCGCCAGGGCCTCCACCTCGGGCAACTCGGGCATCCACCCATGATCCACGCGGAACCGGCCCGGCGTCCTGCGCGCGTCCCCCGTGCGGGGTACCTCCGGCAGCGGTCTTGCGACCCCGGGGCGGCCGGGCCACACTCGCGGCGACGACCGGAGGGAGGGGCTGGCCAGGTGACGCACGTCCTGTCGCTCCTCCTCGGCGTCAGCGCCCTGCTGGCGCTCGTCACCGACGGCAGCGCGCTCCCGGGCGCCGCTGCCGTGACCACCACCCTGGCCCTCACCCTGCTGGCCACGGTCCTGGCCCGCGTGGCCCCGGTCGTCCCGCAGGTGCGCCTGGTCGGCCCGTCGTCCGGCGTCCCGGCCCGCGAGGAGCGCTGCCGCCGCGGCGTGTTCCGCCGCCAGGTGAGCCCCAACGCGCCCGGACGCATCCGCCCGCGCGCGCCGCAGGCCGGCTGACCCGCTCCCTGCGCGTCTGCGCCCCGGCCGTCGCCGAGGGTGCCGTCCCGTCCGCCCCGCTGCTGCGGCGCGGCGGTCACCCGTCCGCCTGCGCTGCTGCGCGCGGACCCCCTGCTGCTCCTCCTGACCTGTGAGGTCGTCGTGCTCGATCCCCTGTACACCGCCGTCGCCTGGGTGCTCGCCCGGTGGCACGACCTGCTCTCCGTCGTCCTCGACCCGGCCGGTGGGGCCACCTGGACGGCGGCGATCGTCCTGCTGGTGCTCACCGTCCGGGGGCTGCTGCTGCCGCTGGTCCTCCGCCAGCAGTCGTCCCAGCGCGCCGCCCAGCTCCTGCAGCCCGAGGTCGAGGAGCTGCGCCGCCGGCACGGCAGCGACCGGGCCGGCTTCGCCCTGGCGGTGCGGGAGCTCCAGCGCGAGCGGGGCGTCAGCCCGCTGGCCGGCTGCCTGCCCGGGCTCCTGCAGCTCCCGGTGTTCCTCGCCCTCTTCCACGTGCTCCGCCGGCTCGCACCCGGCCGGCCGGGCCGCTACGGCTGGGACGACGCGCTCACCGACCAGGCTGCCCGGGCCGAGCTCTTCGGCGCACCGATCTCGGC